>NZ_RXPT01000033.1:0-22953 GCF_003965585.1 Enterobacter sp. WCHEn045836 | reverse complement strand
CGCCGACAGGTTGAAGAAACAGAAGCCCTGCTGAAACAGCAGGAGCAGCAAAGCGATCGCTACAACGGACGGGAAGACGATCCACTGGTACCTCGCCAGTTGCGGCAGTCCCGCCATCGTCGCCCCTTACCGGAAAACCTTCCCCGCGAGATACACCGGCTGGAGCCCGCTGAAACCTGCTGTCCGGAATGCGGCAATGGTATGAAGTACCTCAGCGAAGTCAGCGCGGAGCAGCTGGAACTGTTCTCCAGCGCCCTGAAAGTGATCCGCACGGTCAGGGTGAAAAAGGTCTGCACCCGATGCGACTGCATCGTTGAAGCCCCTGCGCCATCACGGCCCATCGTTCGGGGTATCGCGGGGCCGGGTCTGCTGGCCCGGGTGTTAACCGCGAAATACTGTGAACACCTGCCGCTCTATCGCCAGTGCGAAATCTTTGCCCGTCAGGGTGTGGATCTGAGCCGGGCGCTGCTCTCCAACTGGGTGGATGCCTGCTGCCGGTTAATGGCTCCGCTGGATGAAGCTCTTTACCACTACGTGATGGACTGCCGCAAACTGCATACGGACGATACCCCGGTGCCAGTGCTGGCACCGGGCAGAAAGAAGACGAAAACCGGGCGCATCTGGACGTATGTTCGCGATGACCGGAACGCAGGAGCGTCAGATCCGCCCGCAGCGTAGTTCGCCTTCTCACCGGACCGGCAGGGGAAACACCCTCAGCAGCATCTTCACCACTATCATGGCGTGCTGCAGGCCGATGCCTTCGCAGGTTACAACAGGTTGTTCAGCGCCGAGCGCGACGGTGGTCCGTTGACAGAAGCCGCATGCTGGGCCCATGCCCGCAGAAAAATCCACGACGTCTATATAAACACGCAAACGGCGACAGCAGAGGAAGCCCTGAAACGTATCGGCGAGCTGTACGCGGTAGAAGAGGAAATACGAGGTCTCCCGTCAGCAGAGCGGCTGGCAGCCAGACAATCCCGGAGCAAAGCGCTGCTGACATCCCTGCATGAGTGGCTGGTAGAGAAAAGCACGACACTGTCGAAAAAATCCCGGCTGGGCGAGGCATTCGCTTATGTGCTCAATCAGTGGGAAGCGCTGTGCTACTACTGCGATGACGGCCTTGCAGAGCCTGATAACAATGCAGCGGAGCGGGCGTTACGGGCAGTATGCTTGGGTAAAAAGAACTATATCTTCTTCGGCAGCGACCATGGTGGTGAACGTGGAGCCCTGCTGTATGGGCTGATCGGGACATGCAGGCTCAATGGTATCGATCCGGAAGCCTACCTTCACTATATCCTGAGTGTACTACCGGAGTGGCCGTCGAACAAAGTGGCAGAACTTCTGCCATGGAACGCAGATCTCACCAATAAGTAGCCGTCAATACGGCTCTCACTTTACGCTTACAAGAGGTTCGTGAAAACGATGAAAGAAAACTACATCACGTTCATGCCAAAATCTGATGTGAGAACGGCGTTATAGAACCGTGCAGCGGCGTTCAATCATTACTATGAAAACCACCCGTACAGTGCACTGGTATACAGATCCCCGAGGGAATGCTGACGCCTGCGGGCATCGTTAACTTAAGAAACAAAAGCTGTCCGGAGATGACGGGTCAAGATCACTTTACCAGCCCCCCGGATGTCTTAACAACATGAAGCTGGGGGGCGGACTGATGGACCCGGGTTCTGACGAGCAGCACAGTAATTGTGGACGGAAGAAATACCGTCGTTTTACAACCTGAACTACCGTGCCACCACTCTGGAAAAGTGGATCGCCATTCCACGAATGGACGGAAGTAGACAGTCTTTTATTAAGGAGAAAACTACGTAACCAGCCGGTGGCGAAAAAATACTGGCCCTTTATTTTCAAGCCTTCCCTGAGCCACGTCTGACCATAAGCAGAATAACCTTCCGACTCCCGGATAACAACCGTTTCGGCAGCTGAATAATACGTATAGCATTTAACGATATACATCTCGGGAAATACATCAATAGTACCAAGCGGAGTAAATTTTTGGTGCCCGCATAAGACATATAATCCCTGAGAGATTTTTCCGAAAACGCCGCCACAATTTTTCTATATAATATCTGACCACTCTCACCCTTCATGAAAAACGCCTCTGTGTAACTCACATTCAGTAGCTTACTTAAGAGGTATTTTTTTATATGCAGCGACTGGTCGTCGGCAATGCTCAGACACCGTGCTATCACCTCAGCCAAGTTTCCGACCTTTTCTTCCCTATTAACATCCCCCCACTGGTGGGTAAGCTGCGTACTGGTACCCTGCCGATAGAAATACACATATGCAGGGATAAACGACACACTCTCGCTTTTGATGAAATTATACAAAAGCGTCGGGATTTCCTCATAATATTTGATCTCAGGGAAAATATGTTCAGCCAGGAGCGTTCCTTTCCTAAAAACAAAGCACCAGAGCGTATGGTTATAACCTGAAAGATATTTCAGTGCCTCAGCAGTAGTTCCACATCGGTATTCTGAAAGTTTTGCCATGCCGATATCCGGGATCCTGCCTCCAATGATTTTTACATTCCCATTATGCTCACGAAAAACCTTATACCCTAAAACAATACAGTCCGCTGCATAGCTTTTAATGTTCTCTGCCACCAGCGCGAGCGCATTTTTTGACAATAAATCATCTGCATCCATGATATAAATATAATCGCCGCTGGCGTGTTGCACGCCCTGCCTCCTCGCTAAGCTCGCGTTTGCCTCACAGACCTTTAGGATTTTTATACCTGCGATCCCCGATACATCCTGAAAATACGCATCCTCTAAATCATCCACATACGAACCATTCCTGACAATAATGACTTCATAAGGTGGATAGTCCTGATTCAGAATTGATTCAATGGTCTCTTTTATATGGGGAAGCGTTTTGTAAGCTGCAATCACAACGCTGATCTTCGGTTGCCTATTTTCTTTTTCTATCGGAAATGTCACTAACTGCTCCAGATTTGCATGCTCATTATAACGAATCTTCCTGAATTTTCTCTCATGTCGGGTATGGTATTTTTCAAACGAAAAACTATAGCGATAGTCGTCTAAAAAAATAAAATTTGATAGCATATACTGCTCACTTATAAATTCCAGCTCAGCACTCCAGTGAGCATAATGCTCAAAATCCACCTTACGATATTTTCTCAAAAAACCAAGCATAATATACTGTTCAGGTGCATATCTGGAATACTCTTTACATTTGAACTGTTCAGGGAACGCCCTGTCTAAAAAATAAAGTGCCTCATCCTTAGTCTGCAGTGGCAAATCCCATACAGCCAGCAAATCAGAGCGAAAGCCAAAGTGAACATGGTCTGAAATATGGAACAGCAACTTAATCTTAAATCCATTGTTGAAATAACTTTTAGGATCCCGGGAGGTAAGATTGTTTGATACTATCCTGGCCCGTAATATTTTATATTGGCTGTAATCGTCGTCACTGACACAAAAAAAATTCAAAAAATCAGTTGATCTGAGCACAACGTCAGAGCGAATTTTTAAGCAATAAGTTGAACTCGCATTCATAAGCCCTGCCATCGTACTTACTATCTGTCGGTTAACATTATTTAAGATTGACCCATTATGATTCTGATGCCCCGGATCCTGGTTTAATATCAGATGATCATAACCATGGACAGGGACCTCCTGACCTTCCCAGGTAGACAGGATGACCGTGGCTCCCGGTAATAAACTCCTAACAGAGTCGATGCATGCTTGCGTTGTTGACGAGGACGAGTGCCGACAGGTCGACGAAACGATCGGTCCCTGAATAATAACAGAAATATCTTTATTGTTTATAACCATATATTTTCGGCGGAATAAGGGACTCAGCAGTGAAATAAAAAATAGCATCATGAGTGGTAGAGGTATTTACAGTGTTCAAACCCTCCAGACCTGCCGCATCAGTGTATCCGGAACGGGTCGAGAAAACATAACTCCTGTTCCAGGCCTGTTTTCTGTACTGACGCCACTCCACACATCGTAGCACATAGCACATTCCGACTCCTGGATAAGGATTTGCTCGCCACTCAGACCGATATGTTCCGCCCCCACAACGGTGATGACAGGCTTTCAGTCGTTCATAAACAGTTATTCCTTTTCTTTACATTGAATCCAATGCTCTTTCTATACATATAGTATCCCGTAGTGAGAACGCCGGGCCAGTAATCCCCGCCTGCAGGTACCTATACAGAGGCAAACCACAGAAATTAATCCAGCTCAATAACGCTTGCTCAGTGTAAGCCTACTATAACTAGTTCGTATAGAAAACCTTGCTATACAAAATTATATGGAAAACCATAAAAACTGACGATACTCTTACTTATGCGTGTTCGGTTTTTATACATATCATGGAGGGGTGTATGGCGCGGCTAATTATCTCTGCTGATACAAACTCAGTTTGTGAAGCTTCGATTGATACTGATGGAAGATTAACACTTTCGACTGTGGGCAAATCTCTTGGTGAAATCCCCACCCTTTATGATAAAAATGGTGGTTTCGTTAGTATTGTAAATAGCTGGTTTTACGATTTAAAAGCAGTCAGAGCGCTCGAGGATCTGAACTCCTATTCAAGAGCATTGCTCTCTTACTGGTCATTTCTAGAAGAACAGCAACTTTCCTGGGATTACTTTACTCCTGTAAAACGACTCAAACCAACTTACCTGTATCGACATTATCTTTTGACAAAAGTTAAGAGTTCCAGTCTTGCCCTCAGTACAGCAAACCACTATATAAATCATGTAGTTCATTTCTATACATGGGCCATTCAGGAAGGATATTTGAGATTAAACAATGAACATGAAGCCCCCTTTACCCTACAGTACATCAATTTATCCCGATACGATAAATTCACTCACATCCCCTCCTCGTTCCAGGTCCATACAACAGATTTACGCATAAAAGTTTTTAAAGATGCTGATACTCAAATCATAAGCTCTATGAATCCTCTTGGCCATGACGCTCTCAAACATATGGCAATACAGCTAAATGAAGGACCGACAGAATTCAGATTACAATGTCTACTGGCAGTTCAGTGTGGACTACGCATTTCTGAAGTGTGTTCATTTACTGTTGATGCTTTACGCCATGCGTCTCCCACTACCGCTCTGAAAACCCGCTACCAGATGACAATAGGGCCTGCATATGGAATTCAGACTAAATTCGGAAAAGAACGGCATATTGAGATACCTGCTCATTTGCTTCGTGAACTGCAAAATTATTCTATCAGTGAGCGCCGGCTCAGGAGACTGGCTAAATTGACAAGAAAAGTAGCTTTAGTAAATTCAGGTGACATTCACCTGCCACCATCAAAAAAATATAAGATCATCCGCACTCTTCAGCACGAACCACTCTTTATTAGTGAGCAAGGCAATCCCGTTGACAGCGGGGTAACAAGTGTCAGGTGGGCTGAATTTCGAGAAAAAATCCGGTTAAGAGTGCCCGTATTTAAACACACGTTTCATGATCTACGATGTACTTATGGAACCTATCGTCTCAGCGATCTGCTGGATGCCGGTCTCCCCTCCGGGGAAGCCCTGGATTGCCTGATGGGGTGGATGGGGCATAAACATGAACAAACCACCTGGAAGTATCTGCGCTACCTCAAACGTCAGGATGTTTTAAAAGCCAAATTTGCCTTACTTGATGCAATAATGTTTGATGCCGTTAAGGGGGCGACAGAATGAAAATTACCCTCCTATTACCCCGATGGCGACCAGAGCTTGAACTCAGAGTTATCACCGGTACAAATGATATCCGGTATCTTGACTTCAACCGGTTCCTCTATTGCGGGGTTCCCACAACACAGCAAATCCATAGTGGTCACGTCTTACATGCAGGCAGAGATAAACACATTACTGGATTAAACACACTCTGCAAAGAAGCTCTGTCATCAGGCTCTGTGTCTTCTTCTACGGTCGTCAATTACTATGTGGAAATAAGACGATATATACTTTTTTGCGATGAGAACAACAGCGAATTATTTACAAAAAAGAGCATCGTTGATTACTGCGAAAAGATTTATCAACGCGTTCAGCGAAATGAAATTAAACGCACCGCCTACTCCAGTCAGACATCGAAACTCAGAGGAGTTCTGTCTCTCCTTGATATTCCGTCATCATGGTTTGACAATATTGCTGTTGTATCAACAAGTTGCACTGAATCCTATGAGGCATACTCCCGGTCTGATTTAAACAAGATGCTTCCGTTGCTCAGGGCACTGTTCAAACAAACATCAAGGCAATTCCTTCAGTCACCCGATAAGCACCGTCTGGCTAACAGCAATAAATCTACAATGACTTTTACATGGCAGGGAAAAGACCATCCAGTCTGTGGTGCAATCAATAAAATGATGTCCGCTGCAACATTTCTTCTGGCTTACTATACTTATACAAATTCCTCGCAGCTGTATCATTTAATTCGCCCCTCACAAGCAGTTTTTTCTACAAAAGATCAGTGGTATTCCATGCCGGTGTTCAAGAGACGTGCATTTAAAGTAATCCATGTTGACATGGGAGAACATTCTTTCCAGATACCAAAATATTCAATGGAATTCTTTGACCGGCTGCTTGTGGTCTCCAGGTGCATTGACAGTCGCGATGGCGCGTTGTTACTGAACTCCTGTCGGGGTAAGTTATACAAACCTATGAGCGGGAGAATGTTAACAGAGTTTGTGAATACTTTTTTCCGCATACAATTTCCAGTGTATGACAACCGGGGGCGTCTGCTTCGACCGCAGATATCACGTTTCAGGGAAACGGGAAGCCACCTGACAGCATACTTCCATGGGGATGTTGCGGCCGGAGTCGCGTTAAACAATACCCGGAGGATACGGCAGAGGCATTACTCCACCGGCAATAAAGATGAAAATCAAAGAATGATGCAGGAAGCCGTTTCAATTCGCTCAGAACAGGCCAGGAATCGCTCCACTGTTACCGAAGCACGTAGCAGCCTGGGTATCAAGGTACTGACGCTGGAGGAATATAACAAACGACTGATGCCAGCACTGTCCGCCTCAGCACACGGCTCCCATTGCGGCGAGCCATTCGGTGAAAAATCCCAAAAATTCACTAGGAAAGCAAGTCAACACCAGCTTTCTGGCGGAGAGAAACTCGCATGTGCGGATCTTCTCCAGTGTTTCGGATGTGAGCACCAGGTCATTGTTCAGTCAGTTGATGACATATGGTGTCTTTTATCTTTCATGGCATGTATTGAAGAATCACTTTACCTGCACCTGGACAACCAGCATTACAAAAAAAATTACGAAGATGTCATAACATTTATAGATACCACTATTCTTCCACAAATAAGCCGGAGAATCAGAATAAAAGCAGAACGTAAACTCGCCGATACGGGCCGCCACCCTCTCTGGCTGGAAGCTGAGTCCGTTATTTTACTTGCATCAGGAAAATAAACATGCTCAGAATCGTCGAATTACCACAGGCATACCAGGAAGGTGACTATCCCGTACGGTCAGATGTTGTTGCGCTTGTGAAAGCAAACAACCATGAAGAACTGAATAAGGTTGTTGTATCCTGTAATACCAAAGGTGAGCCAGTTATTTTTTTCGAAGACGCCGAGTGGAATATACGCCATTACTTTCAGCAAAACAGCATTCATAAGCATACTTTCAGTTTTTCTGAATTTAACCACTCACCGCAACTGACTATTGAACTTAAAATGGTTGTATACGGATGGCTGTTTCATAAAAGCAGCTTTCGTTCTACCCCGGCGAAACCCTCAACCCTCATCGAACGCTTTTCAAAATTAAAATTAGTCTATCGATACTTAAAAGCAAAAAGAATGTCTTCAATAACTGACATTTTGAACAACTCCACGGAATGGCTTAAATTTGAGAGTTTTTTATCCGAAAAGAATTACTCTCAGAGAACGCTGCACAATATATTTAATTCCGTGAATCATGTATTAGCACTCCAGGGCTGGCTAAAAATAAAAAATGGTTCTAAAAAATTCAATCCGGTATCACGCGGAAATAAAATCAGTGATTTAACCAGTCAACAAACACTGGCAATCCCGGAACGTCTAGCCGACGAAATATTCGGCACAGCCATCGAAATGGTGGAAGAGGCATACCCCTACAGAAGGGAGATTGCCAAAACAGAACAGGCACTTCAGGATAATTATCTCGAAGGCAAGGCTCTCCTTGAATCAAAAATAGAATCAGGCGCCATCACATGGCTAACCGATAACACTGGAAGTATTAAAGACACTCATCGTTTTGCGCAGGAAATTTTAAAATTATCCCCTGAGTCTCATAAAACGATAGTTAAAAGGTATCTTCATGATTTCAGTCTGCGCTATCTTTCCAAACACAAGCCATTTAATACTTACTACAATCTATTAATTACAGCCTGCTATATATGTTGCGGAGCTTTTTCTGGCATGCGGGATTCTGAATTATCAGAACTCACATCGGACAGCTATTTTACCGATGAATTTGATGGCAGAGTTTTTCATATCTTACAGTCATGGACGTTTAAAATGGGTCAAAAAAAGACCACATGGGTAACAGCACCTGTTTCTGGAAAGGCAATCCAGCTTGTTTCAGTACTGACTGAGTCATGGAGAAATGAATATAATCTGTGTTCGGGAAATCCTACCCAAGTTATATGGTTGAGCAGAATCAGACGCTCAAGGCCTCCGGCGTTTAGCAACTGGCATAACCGACTTCGAAATTTCTGCAAACAATTTAACATAAAAGTAACGGAGAGCGACTACCAGGAGTGCATGGATTCAAACCCCAACAGCTTTAGAAAAATACAAAAGACAATTAAACAGGGCGAGCTTTGGCCATTGAGTCCACATCAGTTTCGGCGCTCGCTTGCTTTCTACACAATCAGGCACCGACTCGGTACCACGGTTGCGCTCAAACAGCAATATAAACATCTCTATCTGCAGATGACAGAATGGTATACAGAAGGTGGCACTGTTGCAAGACTGAAAAATCTTGCTGTCGATAACCAACTACAGGAGTTGCTCGACAATACAAAACTAGAAGAGACAACCAATAAGATATTCAGCTTTGTACATTCCGAAGGAACTCTTTCAGGCTCTCATGGGAAGGCTATTGTCGCGATGAGGAGTGATATTCCCCACATATACAGCTCTTGGGATATCATTTATCAGGCAGTCAAAAGTGGGCTTCTGACATTGCACGGCACTCTGCACAGTTACTGCAAGAATGGTTATAATTGCGACATGGATGGTGTGATCAATCCTGCATTTTGTGTAAACTGTTCAGATGGAGGAAGCATTATTGACGAAGAAAATGCAAAATGGTGGAAACAGAAACATTATACTCTCACAGAATATCTTTCATCTGCCCTTTCAGTATCTCCGTCGGTCTATTCTCATTGTATCACTCAAATCCGGGCAGCCGAATCGGTGATGAAGGACTTCGGCATGACGTTCAGTATTTACAAACACCCCGTGGAGATTGTCGAATTATGAGTAAAAGGGGACAGACACAACTCGCTCTAGAAGCAGCTTTAGAACGGGTCAAAAATGGACAAACCAGACGTATATCTGCATCGAGGAAATTGAGTGCAAGAGCTGTCGAAGAAGAAGCTGGTTTGGGCAATGGCAGTTGCTATTATTATCCGGAAATCATCGAGAGGATCAGACGCGCTAAATTTCATGTGTCAGCAATAACGCATTCAGCATCATTTCCTGACGTACAGAATTTGCGACAAAGATACCAGAATGAGAAACGGATAAAAGAACGGTACAAACAGGAAAAAGTAGATTTAAAAAACCTAGTCGCCCGGATGGCGACAGAGCACCATCACTTAAATGATGCGCTAAGGAAAGCACTTCTGACGATTGGAGAGCTTGAAAAAGAGAATAGCGCACTGAGAGAAAAAGTCACAGATTCATTACGTAATACACTTCATGTGATTCGCGACGATGATCACAGTTAACTTATAACGTTACGGCACGAAGCCAACTTATACACCTCCGGGAGCCTATTCATAAATTTATGTAATTACCTGATTTTGATATGTTCATTCCAACATCAACAACAAGTTACTTTATGGACAGAAAACAGTTGCAGGCTCCGGCTAATGAGTTGGCCAAAAATCTTAAAGTCCCCGATGCTCTCAGCCAGTTCGATCGCCTACTCAAGAAAATCAGCGTTGAGGCTGCTCTCAACGCTGAAAAGTCTCACCATCTGGGCTACGACAAATACGACGCTGAAAGAAGATCTGATGTCCGGCCATGTCTTCATCTTCTGGGGCCGCAGCGGCAGTCAGGTCAAACTGCTGTGGTCTACCGGTGACGGGCGTAAGCGTCCAGCCAGAGCCGTCTTTCCCCTTCTGAAATATCTGACAGGATAGTGTCCATCATCATTTAGTGGACGCTATCCATGAAATCATCACCCGCAATCAGGCAACCCTGACATCCAAATTTTTCCCTTGAATTTAAACTCAATATGGTTAAGCGCTCTTAACCTTTCTAACGATTCGTTCATCGACTTTAAGTACATCACCACCTGTGAGGGGTTCACTGCCATGGCATGAACATTGAGCAACCAGTCGCGGTACAGTCTTGCATAAGATGAGTTACGGCACTTTACCTTGTAATGACTATGTATAATTGGTTTAATTGATCAAATGAACTGAAAAAGGGAGTAAGCAATGAACAATCATTCGGACAATGGGGCCAAGGTTTATACACCTTTAACGTTAAAGCTCTATGACTGGTGGGTGCTGAATATTTCTAATCAGTTTGCATGGAAATGCCCTACGGAACAGTACCTGCTACCACACTTTTTAAAAAATCTAGGTCACAAGCATCTCGATATCGGTGTGGGTACCGGATATTACCTGACTCATGCCCCTTCTGACTGCAAGATATCGCTTATGGATCTCAATACCGCAAGCCTGAACGCTGCTTCAGCAAGAGCTAGAGAGCCGCAAATAATTCACAAAATTAACCATGATGTATTTGAACCTTACCCGGTTCACCTGAACAATCACTTCGACTCCATCTCAATGTTTTATCTTCTTCACTGTCTTCCAGGAACCATGCCAGATAAAGATATTGTCATAGAAAATGCAAAAATGGCTTTGACTAATGGAGGAGTACTTTACGGTGCAACAATTCTCGGTGAAGGGATAAAACACAACAGTTTTTCTGCAAAGCTTATGCATATTTACAACCGTAAGGGAATCTTTTCCAATCGCCAGGACTCTAAAGAAGAACTGGAAAGAATTCTATCAAACCATTTTCATAAAGTTGACATCACGGTTAAGGGTGCTGTAGCCCTATTCTCAGCTTCGAAAAACATAATTATTTAAAAAATCGGGCGGCGATTTTCTGATGACTCGGGCTCCTTAATTACCCCTTCCAATACAACCTTCTACCGCTGCGTGAATTCCAGCTCAGCTTTAACTTTTAGCTCTTTCACCCTTGGACCTCGATCAGTGACCGAGGTTCTTTGGCGCTTTAATTAATGGTATCAATTCTACTCAATGACAACTATAGTCCTGTATCTCGCCTGCAGAACCAAGATTCAAACTAAATAAGTCAAATCTAGTAGCTAAGGCAACTACGGTGCCATCTTGTAGAAAAGAAACAGCCAGCCCATATTTATCTATTTTGTCATTAATGCTTTCTACATAAGCATTTAGAAGCTTAAATGGATCTTCTTTTTCTAAATCTGTTCCATTAAGTTTTCTTGCGATATACTCATGCCCCTCAATCTTTTGCTGGATCGGCTTCCATTCACTACTGATATCTTCCCCCTCTTTTTCCAACAAAGATGATACATTATCTTTTAGGCATGATAGATGTATATGTAATTGGTCCTGTGATCGTCCATATTTTGAGTTTACCGCCAGAGATATTTTAGAGTCTGGCAGAGGTCTACCTGCTTCATCATCCAAGTGTTGCCTTTCCTTCCAGGCATAAGCAAAAAAAGGTGGTGCGCTGTCTAACTGTAATTCTGCACTTTCTATACCGGAGAGTTTATAGGTTGGCATTACAAGATCGTGCACAGGTCCTTTGGAGTCTTTGAATAGGACATATCTATCGTTAATTTCCACTTTTAGGCAAGGTGCTGGTTCATTGTTTTGTTCTTGATTTGGAACGCATTGTTCACTCACTACTTTCCACAAGGCGTTTGTATCTCCTCTTCCGAATATATAGTACAAAGCAAATACCACTAGAATTACAATACATACAATCCAGACTAACTTTCTTCTTCTAAGCTTATCCATAAGACACCTCCTCAGTAGTTTAATATCTCAATATCTGCCAACAAGAGTTTGGCCATATTTGTATCAGCTTCACTATAAAATCCTGCCATAAACATTTTAACTTCAAACGAACGCCCCCTTAAAATTTCCGCCTCTTAAAAGAGTGTGACAACATTACGATAAAATCATCTTGTGTTTAGCTGAGAGGAATAATGTGTATATTGAAGCTTGCAACGAACGACCTACCGCTTAACCCCGAAGAGAATGCTCCTACCTCAGTTCACTACAGATACTCATCCCTCTACCTGGCTACAATTGAAAGTTTATTACAGTTGCTCAAACATCATCACTGCACTACCACTATACTCACCGGTAGCATCCTCCAGGCCAATAAGCCGGGACTTCATTTCGATACTGGCAGTATCACTGACATACCGATCTGTTCCACCTGTCCAACCACTCCCTAAGTTAAATTCCGCACGAGTACTTGCATTCCCGTTCAGTGGAATAGACTGACCGCTTACTGACAAACCTATGTTAGTTGGCCTTGAACAAGTCACCTTAAGCGTCCGGGATAGTTCAGGATAACCAGAGTCCGAACGTTTCACCTCGCCCCAATCAAAATTCACCGATGCTGGAGTAAGTTCGCAGGAAGTTGGCGCTACTGGTGCATCTGCACAATTCGATGACAGCGTGCCAGCCACCTGCTGACCATCTCGAACATAGATACAAAAAGTCGGGTCACGGCCATATTGTGCTGGCAGGTAATCCATCATAGAGACAAAAAGTAGTCCCCGGTCTCTGAGTAACCTGGCTACATCCCCCATAGTCCTTCCTTCCCCCGCGGCTAACTTTCTTTCTGAAACACGCACACTATCAGTTGTTCCATACCCCGCACGTCCTGCCTCCCCCCATGACTTAGAGTTGACAAAACCAGCAAAATAACAATCATTTTTTCGATAGCAAGGGTTAGGTGACGGGTCATCAAAATTGGCGGCAACAACTTGCCCCGTAAATTGTCCATTTGGACTTGATGGCTGCGTCACAACCTGAACCTGGAATGTCCTTGATGCAGCAATCCCTTTTCCACCCCAGAAAAGTACAGCCAAAGGCAACGTTGCCCACAACATTATCCGATTTATATTCCTGCTCAACAGCAATGCCCTCATAAAATAGAAATAAACGATCTCATAAACTTAATTGATCGATAAAACCTATCGGATGGTAGGATGCAATCCATTCGTACCAAAATCAAGGAACATTGCCCCTGGCAAGGAAACTATTGTTATTACTCCTAATATAAGGGTAGTGCATATCAAATATTCACTACAGGGATTCGGCTCATGTCATTCCCTGTCTTTTAACGTCTCAGATCCATACTGATACTCATCCCGCTGTCTGGCTCCAGGTGAAGCGCCACGTTCTTCAACAGCCACGTCCTGTCAGCTTGTACGTCGAATCCCTCCGTCGTAATTTCGCACCCCGGCGTCAGAACTATCATTTTCGGCGTGGCTGGCGTCGTTACCGACATGCTCATCGGATATTCCGGTCGGGGTTTTTAGTTTTTTTTCTTCCGCGTTTTCTGCTTTGACCATGTAGATTTCTGCATAGTGCTTTTGCAAATTTCGTGCATGCTGTTCAGCCGTTTCACGGTTCGGGAAAGCATGACCTGGCCGGGGGCCACTACTCCTGTATAGGTAATTCGAAGGGCTGCCATTACGAATGCCATCAGTACGGCAACCAGCGATGTTTATCCACGCCACCAGCTCTGAAAACGCTCGAGCCAGTATGGCTAGTTGTTTGGATTTTGTGGCATTTTCCGTCTCCCATCTCGCTGAGGGCCGGTGTATGTTGAGGTAATAAAAGAGGTCTCTTGCGCGACCTCACGTTTATTCCCCTGCCAGCGCCCGTATTTCTTCCGCCGTCTGGTGAAACCTGCCCTCTTCGAATTCAACCTGGCGGCCAAGCTCCAGCGCGACTTTCACAGCCGAACCGGATCTCATAAAGAAATCAGCCACCACGTCACCAGACTTACTGCTTGCATTGATGATCTGCCGCAACATGTCAGCGGGTTTCTCACTGGTGTGTTTCCCGGGTAAACTGGACGGTTTTATGAGTTCGGACATCGGTAAATGGTACGGTCTCTATAGCAGCGACATGACGTTGTGGAGAAAGGATGCCTCCACACTAATTTTAATACTTAGTGTGGAGGTAAATTAAATAAGAGTTATAAAGCGGATTTTAATTAAGACGCTCCATGATCCAAGCATATACTCGGTCATCGATCATTACAGCGCCATTCCCCCAGCCCTCTTCCCCGAAGATGACCTGATTACTAGAGCTAAGCGTGGTCACACCGATTATTTCATTATTGTTATTTAATACTGGTCCCCCGGAGTTACCCCAAACGGAATCAGCATCAAATGCCAGAAAATGGTCCCCCCATCCAAAAACGTCTGACATTTTATAAAACTTACCATCATCCCTAACTAATTCACCTGGACTTTCCCACATCTGCGTCCAGCCCTTGTCGTGTGGATAGCCAAGAAGTCGCACTTCCAATCCCAACTGTAAATCTGGAATATTAGTTCTTTTTATTGGCAAACTGGCCACTAAATCCCCGATATACTCGCCTCGTTCATTTGGTGCGACAGTGACAATGGCATAATCATACGAGTCATCTCTTCGAAACTCTACTTCATCAAACTCAGGGGGGTAGTCAATAGAAGAAATAGTGAATATACCATATGGCGTTTCAGTACCATTTAGCGCTGGAACAACCACATCACCGACATTGATTTCTCGAACAGTATGAGCTGCAGATAATACTTTATCTCTTGCAACAACGCTTCCAGATGCATTACCGATGTGCACGACACTTTGATAAATTTCTAATGTTGTATCCTCAACTCGCTTACGTTTGCCATTTAACTCATCACGTGGCTCATTGCCAGTATGAAGAACCAATGGTGCTATCTTTGGCTTTGTTATTAACATATTCTCTATCTCCTTTTATGTTTGATCACGGTTAAATCTGGTTTAAAACCAATATGAGCACGAATTTTCTTGTAAAAGATTCATAAAAAGGCAAGGCTATTCTATTGATTAGCACTTTATCTATATTTTATGCGATTAGAACCCGCGGATGGCCCACTGAATTCACAGAGTCGATACTCAACCGTAAATTATCCCCTCTTATTACATCTGGCGACATGCGATATCATCCACACTCAATGAGTTCCTGTCAGCTTGCCAGTCAGCACATCAGGGTAGTATAGGGCTAAACGGCATAACTGATAACACTCTGGAATTATTCGTCATGTTTAGTTATCCCGTCATTGCAACAGGAAAAATAAACCTGACGTGGCAGTTAACTCCAAATAAAATAACCAGAACTTCCGGGTTAGTAACGAAACCAACCGCTATACAACACACTACAATGCTGCGGAAATGCGCTTTACAGAAAACTTTTAACGGGTTGAATTATATCTATTAGCGCAGAAAGCCCTACTAAAGAAAAGGATTTTTAAGAATGTTCATCACTTTTGGTGAGATCAGTAGCTACAGGTATGGCGGTCTAGGAATGATACTAGATAACTGGAAAAGCGGCGATAACCGATCATTACCAATTAATTGATCACCACAACCTTTCATTTAAATGATATCCACAGAGCTCCCTTATGAAAAACAAGGAAAAATGTGACCAGCTCCCCGTTGATTAATACACCCCGATGTCAGTAATGTCTTCATAAGCCACATGAGGACATCCCCATGAAGATGCGTTTTTCCGACGAACAGGTCATCAGTATTCTTCGCGAGGCCGAAGCCGGGGTTTCGGCCCGTGAACTCTGCCGTAAGCACGCCATTTCCGATGCCACCTTTTACATCTATGGACTACCTCCGTTTTGCAAGCACTGATTCTGGTTTTGGGTTGTTGCTTACATCTATCCGGCATCAGGAAAATCTGTGCCCAAATGGGTAATCCACACACAATCGCCTCAACAACTGGACGGCCTCTGAGGCCAGTATAAAAATCAGGTTCCGATTGTGCAGGTGCAACCTATCACCATTTCTCAGCATCGACCAGATTATTCTCGCGTTCTTGTTCGCTACCGCTACGGTCGTTTTATTAAACCCTCGCCGTTCTTTTAACTGGTTAACCCACTGATTCAGATAGCCATCATTATTATTCGTGGCAACCCTGACGACAGCACGGGCATCATGAATAAACAGGGTCCGCAGATGCTTGTCACCTTTTTCGTCATATTCATCAGCACCTGTCTGTCACCACTGGAGTGCTGGCGCGGAACCAGACCCAGCCACGCAGCAAAGTGACGACCATTCTTAAATTCAGTTCCTTTGCCAATCGCAGCAACAACGGCCGTGGCCATTTTAGGGCCAATGCCTTTCACTTTGGCAATACGCTGACAGGCTTCTGATTGCCTGAATACTGTTTCAATTTCCTTATCAAAAAAATGAATACGACACCCAAGATCGTTAAAGAGATCATAGAGCTCTGCAATCGTTCTGCGCATTCTGGCACTTAACTCGTTTTCTGCATCCTCAAGGATCAGCGGAACAGCACGACGCACTCTTGAGACTGCCGCTCCAATTGTTATTCCCCGGTCGAGCAGCAGTCCCCTGATTTGGCCGACTGTCGCAGTACGATGATTGACAATACGTCTTGCCCGATGCAAAGCCTGAATATCCTGTTGCTCCGGGCTTTTCGGCGGGACAAATTGCATTGTTGGCTGCATCAGAGCCACGGCTACAGCCTGTGCATCATTGCCATCATTTTTCTGCCCGCGGACAAAGGGTTTTACATACTGAGGACTGATGACCTTTACTTTATGCCCCAGTTTTTCAAACTCACGCTGCCAGTAAAATGCCCCTGTGGATGCTTCGACACCAATCTGGCAGGCCGGAATATTCGCCACCATCTGGAGTAATTTTTTTCGACCGGTACGTTTTGAATAAACCGGCTTACCGGCCTGGTTTGACCCACAGAGCTGAAAGATATTTTTAGCCAGATCAGTACCCAGGAATACGATATTCATTGTGATTCTCCTTCTGATTGCATTTTGTACAGTTAACCGCAGAGGGAGGAGGTAGTCCATCCCATTACCTGGCGCAAGTAGTATGGCGGTATGGAGGTGCCCGAGGTTAAGCGCCTGAAGTCGCTTGAGGAAGAGAACGGCAGACTCAAGAAGCTGCTTGCCGAAACCATGTTTGATAAGGAGGCACCTCAGGTAGCTCTGGGGCGAAAGTACTGACGACAGACCACAAGCGGGAAGCCGTTAAGTTTATGTGTAGTGTGACCGGCCTGTCGCAACGTCGTGCCTGCAGGCTTACAGGTTTGTCTCTGTCGACCTGCCGCTACGAGGCTCAGCGTCCGGCGGCTGATGCGCATTTATCAGGGCGCATCACTGAACTGGCACTGGAGCGAAGGCGTTTTGTTTTGGCTACCGCAGCATATGACAGTTACTGCGCCGTGAAGGCCTTCATGTTAATCACAAGCGCGTGTACCGCCTTTATCATCTCAGTGGGCTGGGCGTAAAACGCAGACGGCGTTGTAAAGGCCTGGCAGCGGAGCGTCTGTCGCTGCTCCGCCCGACGGCCCCCAACCTGACCTGGTCAATGGATTTCGTAATCGACGCGCTGGCCGCTGGTCGCAGGATCAAGTGCCTGACCTGTGTGGACGACTTCACGAAGGAGTGCCTGACAATTATCACCGCATTCGGGATTTCAGACGTTCAGGTCAAGCGTATTCTGGACAGTATTGCACTGTTTCGAGGCTATCCGGCGACGATAAGAACGGATCAGGGACCGGAGTTCGCTTGCCACGCACTGGATCAATGGGCCTTTGAGCATGGTGTTGAGTTAAGGTTAATCCAGCCGGGAACGGATTTATTGAGAGCTTTAACGGACGATTTCGCGATAAATGCCTGAATGAGCACTGGTTCAGCGATATCCTTCACGCCAGGAAAATCATTAATGACTGGCGGCAGGATTATAACGAATATCGTCCGCATTCAGCACTGAATTATCAGACGCCATCAGAGTTTGCAGCAGGTTGGCGAAATGGAGAATATGAAGGTAAACAAACCGACATTTAACTGACGGTTGTATCTAATATTAGGGGCAGGTCAGTTCAGCCCGCCAGTACGTCGGGGGACAGTTCGTTGGTGTATTGCTGTGACATCGTAATTCCCTTTTCTCACTATGGATAAGTGGAATCCTGCCCTAGTCACAAGCGTTTCCGTTCATTCAGGGGGGATTTTCAGAAAATTAAAAGTAATTAAGCCTTTTTTGCGTCTGATAATGCTGCCGCACAGAATGGGAAAATCCCGGTGCTGCCGGTTGTTTCACCGGGATTCGCGCACCTTTTTTGCCAGGATATCTGGCATATTTTCACAACGAGTACCGTCAAAAACACATTCACCGGGCATGGTGAGTACAAATCGAACTCCCTTTTCACAACCGGGACTGCCCACCCGCCCTTTTTTACACGTCAGAAATAAGAAACTTTTTTCCGCAGGTTCTCCCGGCAATGTGACAACCCCGTGGGGGAGAGGACGCACGGGTAAAAGCTGGGTTTTCGTGTTTTATCGCCATCATCATTATCGCTTTCCAGCTGCGAGCGGGGTAGAGATCACTTTTCATGGACTGCATGAATGAACAAAATTGCCCAGAAATGGCCGGAAGTTGATCAGGATACGAACGGCCTGCCGCTTAGGTGGGGGGGTAGCCCCCCTATTCCTTCAGCGCCTTAGTTCCATACTGATACGGCAGAGGCATCATTGTACTGTGAAGCTAAGAACAGCACTCCCGGTAAAGCTACCCGCTTTTCCGGTGAGTTCAGAATTGTTAATATCGAAATTGAGGCTACGGCTACCGTTCCACCCCGATTTCACCGTCACCATCTCAGAATTTGAGCCAGTATTCCCTACAGATAAATGAACCTTAATCTGCTCTGAACCTGCAGAATCATGAAGTATTGCATAATTTTCCTGTGCGGCATCCATACCCACAAGTTTTAATAATGCGCTGCCTTCCGCATCTTCATCTCCGGTACAGGATAAAGAGGCAGCAATACTTTTTCTGGGGCTCTCAACGGCACTGATAGTACCAAAATCTACTACGCCGTTGCTTAACCCGTCGACTGTACAGGTTACCGGGACGGAGGGGACTGGAGGTATAGGGGGGCCAATGCCCTTGCAAGACTCTACAACATTTTGCGAGCGGTTCCCCAGCAATACCATCCTGATACAAGGTATACTTCCTCCGGCTCCTCTCTTAATTTTTCCAATACCAGTCCAGGGGAGTTTACTTCTTACAAGAGCATTATAATCGTCTATCTTCATTGCACTGTCGCTAAGATATAGAGTGTCCAAAGCTATAATACCAATATCAACAGCCTCCAGACGTATACGGCAAGGGAAGGTGGTAGTACAATCTATCGTACCGCTGCCCACTATGGGGTCACCTCTTACCACCTCAACCTTTGTAAAATGATAATCGAGAGCCACCGTCCCTGAGCCGACATAGTACCAGTCAGAAAAACCACCTTCGACTATTGCTGCCTGAAGCCTGAATGCCGCAGTCGTCAGTATTATCATCAAGGCAATCAATGCTCTCCTAGTCATAAAATAAATAGCCTCTTCTAAATCAATAGATAATAACGATCAATAATGGTGATTTAGATCGCGCTAGCTTATTAAATATAGGGGTTCGTCAAAACACAAGGAGAAATAGCAAAAGCAGGGAACTTACAGGGAAAATTCTTAGTTAAATTATTTGACGGTTAGACGGAAGAAATATACCAGACAGGACCCGCGCAAGCCTGGCAGGGCCATTGCTTGTGCAGACGCTGGATGGAGTTCTCTCCGATAACACCAGGCAAGGATACTTATAAGGGTTCTCCCGGTAAAGAAACACCACCGCGGGGGAGAGGACGCATGGGAAAAGGCTGGTTTTCGTGTCTGAACGGGGGAAAGTGTTCACGTATGCCCTTAACCAGTCAGCGGTCAGCCCTGACCTCCTGCGGTGGAGAGTAAGCAACCCTGCTGGCTGAATAATCAGCCCAGTCAGTGCCTCCCGCTGCGCATTCTTACCTTAATTATCTTTTTGAGGATACTGATACTTTAGATTTGTTGATTTATCCTAAAAACATGCTATCAATTCACTATTTGCCATCATAATTGGCTAGCATGTTGATAGGAAATGGCGATCAATCCACTGGTTATTGATCGCTTTTATTTTTTGGGAAAGTATGCATGCCAATTAACGTTTCTTGGGTAATAACTGGTCTGTCAACCACTCTTCGACGCAATTCAAACGGTGTCCGACGGTCTGGAATCATTTCACTATTCATCCTTCTCGTTTTGGGAGGCACTCCATATTCGGGTAAGGCTGAATCCTGGGTGCAGGTAACCCGTACAACTGATGTGTCCCCAAACGGTTACAAGTATGATTACAATTATCAGTGGAGTTTTGAAAATCAGGACCTTGCTGTGCCTACCTGCGCTTCGGGATGCCTGGTCAAACCCTTCTACGAAGGGGGCGTTATACATGTCCATCAGGATGTGGGCATTACCATAAAAGCTGGAGAGTGCAGTACAATAAAATGCATTTTCAAAAGATGGGAAAAGGAGATGCCTTTGGTTGGTACTGGCTCTATTGTGACGGGACAATCGGGAGCCAGGGACAGTTGCTGGTCATTTCAGTCATTCCCATTCAGGGGCAGCTACCCTACAGGGTCTGGTGTGAAATTGCCGGGTTCTGTATGTGGCACAGCCCCACCACCAAATGTGTCATGCTCCATCACACCGGAGGCCGTGGCGTTTAACTTTCCGCCGACGGCCAGCAGCGAGCTGAACGGTGTCAGTCTGTCATTACCCCTGAATATCTCATGCACGGAGAAAGAGGTGTCTGCCCGCATCCTCTTAAGTAGCGGTAAGAAGATACCAATGGGCAAGAGTGACAGTTACGAAGTATATGCTCTGCTTGAGCTGGACGGCCGCCCGCTTAATGATGAGGGTGTTGAAGTCAAAGTAACAAACTCTAATACTACTTTTAACCTGAAAAGTATTCTGTATAGTTCAGGGGAAGTTCCGGGAGGAGAGTATTCCGGTTCTACTGCGCTGATTATGAACGTGCTGTGAATGAGGCCCCATGCTGTGACGGCTGAAAACGTGGATACAGGAGACGTAATTGCCCGGCTTTAATTTCCTTATTTCGTCGTTTTTTTTCGTCATATACCGATACACCTATCGGATATCAGGCATGCTGTTTACATCATCAACGCCTCCTTGTCATCTCTTTTTATGGTGTAAATCGTAAGCGTTAAGCGAGCGCCGTATTGACGGCTATTTATTGATGAGATCCACGTTCCATGGCAGCAGTTCGGCCACTTTGTTGGTGGGCCACTCCGGCAGTACGCTCAGAAGGTAGGCTTCTGGATCGATGCCATTCAGTCTGCATGTACCGATCAGACCGTACAGCAACGCACACGCTCGCCACCGTGATCGCTACCGAAGAAGATGTAGTTTTTCTTACCAAGGCAGACGGCTCGCAGCGCGCGTTCAGCGGCATTGTTATCAGGTTCAGCAAGACCGTCATCGCAGTAGTAGCATAGAGCATCCCACTGGTTCAGAAGATAACCGAACGCCTCGCCCAGCCGGGATTTTTTCGACAGAGTGGCGCTTTTCTCCACCAACCAGTCATGCAGGGATATCAGCAACGGCTTACTTCGGGATCGCCGGGCTGCCAGCCGCTCAGTTGCCTGGAGGCCGCGTATTTCCTCTTCCACCGCGTACAGTTCACCGATACGTTTCAGGGCTTCCTCTGCCGTCGCTGTCTGAGTGGTTATATAGACGTCGTGGATTTTTCGACGCGCATGGGCCCAGCATGCCGCTTCGGTTAACGGGCCTCCGTCACGCTCTGCGCTGAACAACCTGTCGTACCCTGCGAAGGCATCGGCCTGCAGTACACCATGATAACGGCGAAGATGGTATTGAGGATGCTTTCCCTGCCGATCCGGCGAGAAGGCGAACCACGTTGCTGGCGGGTCTGACGATCCCGCGTTCCTATCATCGCGTACATACGTCCAGATGCGCCCGGTTTTCGTCTTCTTTCTGCCCGGTGCCAGCACTGGCACCGGGGTGTCATCCGTATGCAGTTTGCGGCAGTCCATCACGTATCGGTGGAGGGCCTCATCCAGCGGGGCCATTAACCGGCAACACGCATCCGAGCAGAGCCCGGCTCAGATCCACGCCCTGACGGGCAAAGATTTCGCACTGGCGATATAGCGGCAGGTATTCGCAGTATTTGGCCGTTAACACACGGGCCAGCAGACCCGATCCGGCGATACCCCGATCGATGGGGCGTGATGGCGCAGACGCTTCAACGATGCAGTCGCACCGGGTGCAGGCCTTTTTCACCCTGACAGTGCGGATCACTTTCAGGGCGCTGGAGACCAGTTCCAACTGCTCCGCGCTGACTTCGCTGAGGTATTTCATATCGCTGCCGCAGTCCGGGCAGCAGGTTTCTGCTGGCTCCAGACGATGGTTCTCGCGGGGAAGGTGTTCCGGTAACGGGCGACGGTGGCGCGACTGGCGCAGCTGACGAGGGACCAGTGGATCGTCCTCCCGTCCGTTGTAGCGATCGCTTTGCTGCTCCTGCTGTTTCAGCAGGGCTTCTGCTTCTTCAACCTGTCGGCA
>NZ_RXPT01000032.1:0-26146 GCF_003965585.1 Enterobacter sp. WCHEn045836 | reverse complement strand
CACCATCGAACTGCCAGAAGGCGTAGAGATGGTAATGCCAGGCGACAACATCAAGATGGTTGTGACTCTGATCCACCCAATCGCGATGGACGACGGTCTGCGTTTCGCAATCCGTGAAGGCGGCCGTACCGTTGGCGCGGGCGTTGTTGCAAAAGTTCTGGGCTAATTAATTATCCCCGAATAAAAAAGGACGCTTCGGCGTCCTTTTTTGTTTTCTGAGCATTTGTACTTGTCACAAATTTTCGCATTTTTTGTTTGCTCCCGCCCCGCATACTGGCGTTTGTGCTATTGTAATCATAACCATTCTCACTTACACTTTGCGCATATTTTGAACGGGAGTCTTTATGTACGTTTGTTTATGTAATGGTGTGAGTGACAAAAAAATACGTCAGGCCGTTCGCCAGTTTCAGCCACAGTCCTTCCAGCAACTTCGCAAGTTTGTTCCAGTGGGAAATCAATGCGGTAAATGCGTACGTGCTGCCCGTGAGATTATGCAGGACGAACTGATGCAGATCCCGGAATACAAAGAGATCGCGTAAGCGCCCATCTTTTTTTTGACATCCCTGTAGCCCGATCTACGCTTCAATGAGTGGAAGCGGAGGGACTATATAATGAAAGGTGATGTTAAAATCATAAGTTATCTCAATAAATTATTGGGAAATGAGCTTGTCGCAATCAACCAGTATTTTCTCCATGCGAGAATGTTTAAGAACTGGGGCCTTATGCGCCTCAACGATGTCGAATACCACGAATCCATCGATGAGATGAAACATGCCGATAAGTATATCGAGCGTATTTTATTTCTCGAAGGCATCCCCAACCTGCAGGACCTCGGCAAACTTGGTATCGGCGAAGATGTCGAAGAGATGCTGCGATCCGATCTCAGACTTGAGCTTGAAGGCGCAAAAGACCTTCGCGAAGCTATTGCCTACGCAGACAGCGTCCATGACTACGTTAGCCGCGATATGATGATCCAGATTCTGGCCGATGAAGAAGGGCATATCGACTGGCTGGAAACCGAGCTGGATCTCATTGGTAAAATTGGCCTGCAAAACTATCTCCAGTCGCAGATTAAAGTGGAAGATTAACCAGCGTCTGCCAACCTACGCATAAACCCGCTGCCGCCAGAAATGGCCCAAAAGGCAGTGGGTTTTTTAATGTCTGTCTGGCAGGGTTTAACAACGAAGTCATAAGAAGATAGAGCAGCGCCAATAGTGCGGCAACCAGTGCCAGTTCGGGCAACACGCACCAACCATGCCATGCACCGAGTGCCGAAAGGTACTTCACATCGCCATAGCCCATCCCTTCACGGCGAAATATGAGCCGATAACCCCAGTAGATCATGGCAAAGCCGACATACCCTGCCATCGCCCCGACCACTGCGCCAGGCAGAAAATCTGGGTGAAGACAGAGTTGATAGAGCAAACCAGCCCATAACAGGGGACAGAGATATTTATCAGGGAGAATGCCTGAGCGAATATCTTCACGCACCAGTAAACCTGAGAGAACAAAATAGATGAGCAGGAAGGGGAGGAGAGTAAGCATGAACGAAACCTCAAGGTGAATTTCAGCGCATACTCTTCACACCACGAATGCCTGGCAATAGCCAAAAAATGAAATTGCGTAATGGTTTCATAAGAACAGAGGAAAGGGGACGGATTGCAGAAAATAGTACGAGGCCTTACGCAAGGTACACCTTTGGCGCTTAAATTCTAAACGGCACTTGCGTCTTGCCCAGATTTACGTATAATGCGCGGGCTTGTCGTAATTGACGGCGGGTTCAATCTGAACCGGAGTGACTCATTTTGTTACTCAACAATGCTCCCAATTGGGGAGCTACGTAAGAACGGTTACACTCTCCCATCAATCGTAATGGGTTTGAGGAGTAATCATTTTCGTTTATAAAATAATTGGAGCTCTGGTCTCATGCAGAACCAAAGAATCCGTATCCGCCTTAAAGCGTTTGATCATCGTCTGATCGATCAATCAACCGCGGAAATCGTCGAGACTGCTAAGCGCACTGGTGCGCAAGTCCGTGGTCCGATCCCGCTGCCGACCCGCAAAGAGCGCTTCACCGTTCTGATCTCCCCGCACGTTAACAAAGACGCGCGTGATCAGTACGAAATCCGCACTCACAAGCGTCTGGTTGACATCGTTGAGCCAACTGAGAAAACCGTTGATGCTCTGATGCGTCTGGATCTGGCTGCCGGTGTAGACGTGCAGATCAGCCTGGGTTAATCAGGTCATCGAGCGATTGAGAGGTTGAAACAATGATTGGTTTAGTCGGTAAAAAAGTGGGTATGACCCGCATCTTCACTGAAGATGGCGTTTCTATCCCAGTAACCGTAATCGAAGTTGAAGCAAACCGCGTTACTCAGGTTAAAGATCTGGCTAACGATGGCTACCGCGCTATTCAGGTTACCACTGGTGCTAAAAAAGCTAACCGTGTAACCAAACCAGAAGCGGGTCACTTCGCTAAAGCTGGCGTTGAAGCTGGCCGTGGTCTGTGGGAATTCCGTCTTGCTGAAGGCGAAGAGTTCACCGTAGGTCAGGACATTAGCGTTGAGCTGTTTGCTGACGTTAAAAAAGTTGACGTAACCGGTACCTCTAAAGGTAAAGGTTTTGCTGGTACCGTTAAGCGCTGGAACTTCCGTACCCAGGACGCTACTCACGGTAACTCCTTGTCTCACCGCGTTCCGGGTTCTATCGGTCAGAACCAGACTCCGGGCAAAGTGTTCAAAGGCAAGAAAATGGCAGGTCAGCTGGGCAACGAACGTGTAACTGTTCAGAGCCTGGACGTAGTACGTGTTGACGCTGAGCGCAACCTGCTGCTGGTTAAAGGTGCGGTCCCGGGTGCAACCGGTAGCGACCTGATCGTTAAACCAGCTGTGAAGGCGTAAGGGGATAGCAATGGAATTAGTATTGAAAGACGCGCAGAGCGCGCTGACTGTTTCCGAAACTACCTTCGGTCGTGATTTCAACGAAGCGCTGGTTCACCAGGTTGTTGTTGCTTATGCAGCTGGTGCTCGTCAGGGTACTCGTGCTCAGAAGACTCGTGCTGAAGTAACTGGTTCTGGCAAAAAGCCATGGCGCCAGAAAGGTACCGGCCGTGCGCGTTCAGGTTCTATTAAGAGCCCGATCTGGCGTTCAGGTGGCGTGACCTTCGCTGCGCGTCCACAGGACCACAGTCAAAAAGTTAACAAAAAGATGTACCGCGGCGCGCTGAAAAGCATTCTGTCCGAGCTGGTACGTCAGGATCGTCTGATCGTTGTCGAGAAGTTCTCTGTAGAAGCGCCTAAAACTAAGCTGCTGGCACAGAAACTGAAAGACATGGCTCTGGAAGATGTGCTGATCATCACCGGTGAGCTGGACGAGAACCTGTTCCTGGCCGCGCGTAACCTGCACAAGGTTGACGTACGCGACGCGACTGGTATCGACCCGGTTAGCCTGATCGCCTTCGACAAAGTCGTAATGACTGCTGATGCTGTTAAGCAAGTTGAGGAGATGCTGGCATGATTCGTGAAGAACGTCTGCTGAAGGTGCTGCGCGCACCGCACGTTTCTGAAAAAGCGTCTACTGCGATGGAAAAAACAAACACCATCGTTCTCAAAGTTGCTAAAGACGCGACCAAAGCAGAGATCAAAGCTGCTGTGCAGAAACTGTTTGAAGTCGAAGTCGAAGTCGTTAACACCCTGGTAGTTAAAGGGAAAGTTAAACGTCACGGACAGCGTATCGGTCGTCGTAGCGACTGGAAAAAAGCTTACGTCACCCTGAAAGAAGGCCAGAACCTGGACTTCGTTGGCGGCGCTGAGTAAGTCGGAGGAGTAATACAATGGCAGTTGTTAAATGTAAACCGACATCTCCGGGTCGTCGCCACGTAGTTAAAGTGGTTAACCCTGAGCTGCACAAGGGCAAACCTTTTGCTCCGTTGCTGGAAAAAAACAGCAAATCCGGTGGTCGTAACAACAATGGCCGTATCACCACTCGTCACATCGGTGGTGGCCACAAGCAGGCTTATCGTATTGTTGACTTCAAACGCAACAAAGACGGTATCCCAGCAGTTGTTGAGCGTCTTGAGTACGATCCGAACCGTTCCGCGAACATCGCGCTGGTTCTGTACAAAGACGGCGAACGCCGTTACATCCTGGCCCCTAAAGGCCTGAAAGCTGGCGACCAGATTCAGTCTGGCGTTGATGCTGCAATCAAAGCAGGCAACACCCTGCCGATGCGCAATATCCCGGTTGGTTCTACCGTTCATAACGTAGAAATGAAACCAGGTAAAGGCGGTCAGCTGGCGCGTTCCGCGGGTACTTACGTTCAGATCGTTGCGCGTGACGGTGCTTATGTCACCCTGCGTCTGCGTTCTGGTGAAATGCGTAAAGTCGAAGCAGACTGCCGCGCTACTCTGGGCGAAGTTGGCAATGCTGAGCATATGCTGCGCGTTCTGGGTAAAGCTGGTGCTGCACGCTGGCGTGGTGTTCGTCCTACCGTTCGCGGTACTGCGATGAACCCAGTAGACCACCCACATGGTGGTGGTGAAGGTCGTAACTTTGGTAAGCACCCGGTAACTCCGTGGGGCGTTCAGACCAAAGGTAAGAAGACCCGCAGCAACAAGCGTACTGATAAATTTATCGTACGTCGCCGTAGCAAATAATTTTAGAGGATAAGCCATGCCACGTTCTCTCAAGAAAGGTCCTTTTATTGACCTGCACTTGCTGAAGAAGGTAGAGAAAGCGGTGGAAAGCGGAGACAAGAAGCCCCTGCGCACTTGGTCCCGTCGTTCAACGATCTTTCCTAACATGATCGGTTTGACCATCGCTGTCCATAATGGTCGTCAGCACGTTCCAGTCTTTGTTACCGACGAAATGGTTGGTCACAAACTGGGTGAATTCGCACCGACTCGTACTTATCGCGGCCACGCTGCTGATAAAAAAGCGAAGAAGAAATAAGGTAGGAGGAAGAGATGGAAACTTTAGCTCAACATCGCCATGCTCGTTCTTCTGCACAGAAGGTTCGCCTTGTTGCTGACCTGATTCGCGGTAAGAAAGTGTCGCAGGCCCTGGACATCCTGACCTATACCAACAAGAAAGCTGCGGTATTGGTCAAGAAAGTACTGGAATCTGCCATTGCTAACGCTGAACACAACGATGGCGCTGACATCGACGATCTGAAAGTCGCGAAAATTTTCGTAGATGAAGGCCCAAGCATGAAGCGCATTATGCCGCGTGCGAAAGGTCGTGCAGATCGCATCCTGAAGCGCACCAGCCACATTACTGTGGTTGTGTCCGATCGCTGAGACTCTGGAGACTAGCAATGGGTCAGAAAGTACATCCTAATGGTATTCGCCTGGGTATTGTAAAACCATGGAACTCTACCTGGTTTGCGAACACCAAAGAATTCGCTGACAACCTGGACAGCGATTTTAAAGTACGTCAGTACCTGACTAAGGAACTGGCTAAGGCGTCTGTATCTCGTATCGTTATCGAGCGTCCAGCTAAGAGCATCCGTGTGACTATTCACACTGCTCGTCCTGGCATCGTTATCGGTAAGAAAGGCGAAGACGTAGAAAAACTGCGCAAGGTCGTAGCGGATATCGCTGGCGTTCCTGCACAGATCAATATCGCTGAAGTTCGTAAGCCTGAACTGGACGCTAAATTGGTTGCTGACAGCATCACTTCTCAGCTGGAACGTCGTGTTATGTTCCGTCGTGCTATGAAGCGTGCTGTACAGAACGCAATGCGTCTGGGCGCTAAAGGTATCAAAGTTGAAGTTAGCGGCCGTCTGGGCGGCGCGGAAATCGCTCGTACCGAATGGTACCGTGAAGGTCGCGTACCGCTGCACACTCTGCGTGCTGACATCGACTACAACACCTCTGAAGCGCACACCACTTACGGTGTAATCGGCGTTAAGGTATGGATCTTCAAAGGTGAGATCCTGGGTGGTATGGCTGCTGTTGAACAACCGGAAAAACCGGCTGCTCAACCTAAAAAGCAGCAGCGTAAAGGCCGTAAATAAGGAGCGTCGCTGATGTTACAACCAAAGCGTACAAAATTCCGTAAAGTGCACAAAGGCCGCAACCGTGGTCTGGCGCAGGGTACGGATGTTAGCTTCGGCACTTTCGGTCTGAAAGCTGTTGGCCGTGGTCGTCTGACTGCACGTCAGATCGAAGCAGCACGTCGTGCAATGACCCGTGCAGTTAAGCGTCAAGGTAAGATCTGGATCCGTGTATTCCCGGACAAACCGATCACCGAGAAGCCGCTGGAAGTTCGTATGGGTAAAGGTAAAGGTAACGTGGAGTACTGGGTTGCCTTGATCCAACCGGGCAAAGTCCTGTATGAAATGGACGGTGTTCCGGAAGAGCTGGCCCGTGAAGCCTTCGGCCTGGCAGCAGCGAAACTGCCTATCAAAACCACCTTTGTAACTAAGACGGTGATGTAATGAAAGCAAAAGAGCTGCGTGAAAAGAGCGTTGAAGAGCTGAACGCTGAGCTGCTGAACCTGCTGCGCGAGCAGTTCAACCTGCGTATGCAGGCTGCAAGTGGCCAGCTGCAACAGACCCACCTGCTGAAGCAAGTGCGTCGCAATGTTGCACGCGTTAAGACTTTACTGACTGAGAAGGCGGGTGCGTAATGACCGATAAAATCCGTACTCTGCAAGGTCGTGTTGTTAGCGACAAAATGGAGAAATCCATCGTTGTTGCTATCGAACGCATTGTGAAACACCCGATCTACGGTAAATTCATCAAGCGTACGACCAAACTGCACGTACATGACGAGAACAACGAATGTGGTATCGGCGACAAGGTTGAAATCCGTGAATGCCGTCCACTGTCCAAGACTAAGTCCTGGACGCTGGTTCGCGTTGTAGAGAAAGCGGTTCTGTAATACAGTACCCGTTCTCAATACGAATAAACGGCTCAGCGATGAGCCGTTTATTTTTTCTACCCATATTGCAGAAGCGGTGTTATAATGCCGCGCCCTCGATATGGGGCTTTTTAACGGCTCTGATTTTAGAGTCTCAGGTAGTAGTTGACATTAGCGGAGCACTAAAATGATCCAAGAACAGACTATGCTGAACGTCGCCGACAACTCCGGTGCACGTCGCGTAATGTGTATCAAGGTTCTGGGTGGCTCGCACCGTCGCTACGCAGGCGTAGGCGACATCATCAAGATCACCATCAAAGAAGCAATTCCACGTGGTAAGGTCAAAAAAGGTGATGTGCTGAAAGCGGTAGTGGTGCGCACCAAGAAGGGTGTTCGTCGCCCTGACGGTTCTGTCATTCGCTTCGATGGTAATGCATGCGTTATTTTGAACAATAACAGCGAGCAGCCAATCGGCACGCGTATCTTTGGGCCGGTAACTCGTGAACTTCGTACTGAGAAGTTCATGAAAATTATCTCTCTGGCACCAGAAGTACTCTAAGGAGCGAATCATGGCAGCGAAAATCCGTCGTGATGACGAAGTTATCGTGTTAACCGGTAAAGATAAAGGTAAACGCGGTAAAGTAAAAAATGTCCTGTCTTCCGGCAAGGTCATTGTTGAAGGTATCAACCTGGTTAAGAAACATCAGAAGCCGGTTCCGGCCCTGAACCAACCAGGCGGCATCGTTGAAAAAGAAGCTGCTATTCAGGTTTCTAACGTTGCAATCTTCAATGCGGCAACCGGCAAGGCTGACCGTGTAGGCTTTAGATTCGAAGACGGCAAAAAAGTCCGTTTCTTCAAGTCTAACAGCGAAACTATCAAGTAATTTGGAGTAGTACGATGGCGAAACTGCATGATTACTACAAAGACGAAGTAGTTAAGAAGCTCATGACTGAGTTTAACTACAATTCTGTCATGCAAGTCCCTCGGGTCGAGAAGATCACCCTGAACATGGGTGTTGGTGAAGCGATCGCTGACAAGAAACTGCTGGATAACGCAGCAGCTGACCTGACAGCAATCTCCGGTCAAAAACCGCTGATCACCAAAGCACGCAAATCAGTTGCAGGCTTCAAAATCCGTCAGGGCTATCCGATCGGCTGTAAAGTAACTCTGCGTGGCGAACGCATGTGGGAGTTCTTTGAGCGCCTGATCACTATTGCTGTACCTCGTATCCGTGACTTCCGTGGCCTGTCCGCTAAGTCATTCGACGGTCGTGGTAACTACAGCATGGGTGTCCGTGAGCAGATCATCTTCCCAGAAATCGACTACGATAAAGTCGACCGCGTGCGTGGTTTGGATATTACCATTACCACTACTGCGAAATCTGACGAAGAAGGCCGTGCTCTGCTGGCTGCCTTTGACTTCCCGTTCCGCAAGTAAGGTAGGGTTACTGAATGGCTAAGCAATCAATGAAAGCACGCGAAGTAAAACGCGTAGCTTTAGCTGATAAATTCTTCGCTAAACGCGCTGAACTGAAAGCGATCATCTCTGATGTGAACGCTTCCGACGAAGATCGTTGGAACGCAGTTCTCAAGCTGCAAACTCTGCCGCGTGATTCCAGCCCGTCTCGTCAGCGTAACCGCTGCCGTCAAACAGGTCGTCCACATGGTTATGTGGGCAAGTTCGGGTTGAGCCGTATTAAGCTGCGTGAAGCCGCCATGCGCGGTGAAGTGCCAGGCTTGAAAAAGGCTAGCTGGTAATTGTCACCAATTGAATCACGGGAGTAAAGACAGATGAGCATGCAAGATCCGATCGCGGATATGCTGACCCGTATCCGTAACGGTCAGGCCGCGAATAAAGCTGCGGTCACCATGCCTTCCTCCAAGCTGAAAGTGGCAATCGCCAACGTGCTGAAGGACGAAGGTTTTATTGAAGATTTTAAAGTTGAAGGCGACACCAAGCCGGAACTGGAAGTGACTCTTAAGTACTTCCAGGGTAAAGCTGTTGTAGAAAGCATTCAGCGTGTCAGCCGCCAAGGTCTGCGCATCTATAAGAAAAAAGATGAGCTGCCAAAAGTTATGGCCGGTCTGGGTATCGCAGTTGTTTCTACCTCTAAAGGTGTTATGACTGATCGTGCAGCGCGCCAGGCTGGTCTTGGCGGCGAAATTATCTGCTACGTAGCCTAATCGGAGGAAAAAATGTCTCGTGTTGCTAAAGCACCGGTCGTTGTTCCTGCCGGCGTTGATGTAAAAATCAACGGTCAGGTTATTACGATCAAAGGTAAAAACGGCGAGCTGACTCGTACTCTCAACGATGCTGTTGAAGTTAAACATGCAGATAATGCTCTGACCTTCGGTCCGCGTGATGGTTACGCAGACGGCTGGGCTCAGGCTGGTACCGCGCGTGCCCTGCTGAACTCAATGGTTATCGGTGTTACCGAAGGCTTCACTAAGAAGCTGCAGCTGGTTGGTGTAGGTTATCGTGCAGCGATCAAAGGGAATGCAGTAGGCCTGTCTCTGGGCTTCTCTCACCCTGTTGAGCATCCGCTGCCGGCCGGTATCACTGCAGAATGTCCAACTCAGACTGAAATCGTGCTGAAAGGCGCTGATAAACAGCTGATTGGTCAGGTTGCAGCAGATCTGCGCGCCTACCGTCGTCCTGAGCCTTATAAAGGCAAGGGTGTTCGTTACGCCGACGAAGTCGTGCGTACCAAAGAGGCTAAGAAGAAGTAAGGTAACACTATGGATAAGAAATCTGCTCGTATCCGTCGTGCGACCCGCGCACGCCGCAAGCTCAAAGAGCTGGGTGCAACTCGCCTGGTGGTACATCGTACCCCGCGTCACATTTACGCACAGGTAATTGCACCGAACGGTTCTGAAGTTCTGGTAGCTGCTTCTACTGTAGAAAAAGCTATCGCAGAACAATTGAAGTACACCGGTAACAAAGACGCTGCTGCAGCTGTAGGTAAAGCTGTTGCTGAACGCGCTCTGGAAAAAGGCATCAGCAATGTATCCTTTGACCGTTCCGGGTTCCAATATCATGGTCGTGTCCAGGCACTGGCAGATGCTGCCCGTGAAGCTGGCCTTCAGTTCTAAGGTAGAGGTGTAAGATGGCTCACATCGAAAAACAAGCTGGCGAACTGCAGGAAAAGCTGATCGCGGTAAACCGCGTATCTAAAACCGTTAAAGGTGGTCGTATTTTCTCCTTCACAGCTCTGACTGTAGTTGGCGATGGTAACGGTCGCGTTGGTTTTGGTTACGGTAAAGCGCGTGAAGTTCCAGCAGCGATCCAGAAAGCGATGGAAAAAGCCCGTCGCAATATGATTAACGTCGCGCTGAACAACGGCACCCTGCAGCACCCAGTTAAAGGTGTTCACACGGGTTCTCGTGTATTCATGCAGCCAGCTTCAGAAGGTACCGGTATCATCGCCGGTGGTGCAATGCGCGCCGTTCTGGAAGTTGCTGGGGTTCATAACGTTCTGGCTAAAGCATACGGTTCCACCAACCCGATCAACGTGGTTCGTGCAACTATTGATGGCCTGGAAAATATGAATTCTCCAGAAATGGTCGCTGCCAAGCGTGGTAAATCCGTTGAAGAAATTCTGGGGTAATTGACCATGGCAAAGACTATTAAAATCACTCAAACCCGCAGTGCAATCGGTCGTCTGCCGAAACACAAGGCAACGCTGCTTGGCCTGGGTCTGCGTCGTATTGGTCATACCGTTGAGCGCGAGGATACTCCTGCTGTTCGCGGTATGGTCAACGCGGTTTACTTCATGGTTAAAGTTGAGGAGTAAGAGATGCGTTTAAATACTCTGTCTCCGGCCGAAGGCTCTAAAAAGGCGGGTAAACGCCTGGGTCGTGGTATCGGTTCTGGCCTCGGCAAAACCGGTGGTCGTGGTCACAAAGGTCAGAACTCTCGTTCTGGCGGTGGCGTACGTCGCGGTTTCGAGGGTGGCCAGATGCCACTGTACCGTCGTCTGCCGAAGTTCGGCTTCACTTCTCGCAAAGCAGCGATCACAGCGGAAGTCCGTCTGTCTGACCTGGCGAAAGTTGAAGGCGGCGTTGTAGACCTGAACACGCTGAAAGCGGCTAACATTATCGGTATCCAGATCGAGTTCGCGAAAGTGATCCTGGCTGGTGAAGTTTCTACTCCGGTAACTGTTCGTGGCCTGCGTGTTACTAAAGGTGCTCGTGCTGCTATCGAAGCTGCTGGCGGTAAAATTGAGGAATAAGTAGCAGATGGCTAAGCAACCGGGATTAGATTTTCAAAGTGCCAAAGGTGGATTTGGTGAGCTGAAACGCAGACTGCTGTTTGTAATCGGCGCGCTGATTGTGTTCCGTATTGGCTCTTTTATTCCGATCCCTGGTATCGATGCCGCTGTACTTGCCAAACTGCTTGAGCAACAGCGAGGCACCATCATTGAAATGTTTAACATGTTCTCTGGTGGTGCTCTCAGCCGTGCTTCTATCTTCGCGCTGGGTATTATGCCGTATATTTCGGCATCCATTATTATCCAGCTGCTGACGGTCGTTCATCCGGCCCTAGCAGAACTGAAGAAAGAAGGGGAGTCTGGACGTCGTAAGATTAGTCAGTACACCCGCTACGGTACTCTGGTGCTGGCAATATTCCAGTCGATCGGTATTGCTACCGGTCTTCCGAATATGCCTGGTATGCAGGGCCTGGTCTTAAACCCAGGCTTTGCATTCTATTTCACCGCTGTTGTTAGTCTGGTCACAGGGACAATGTTCCTGATGTGGCTCGGCGAACAGATTACTGAACGTGGTATCGGTAACGGTATCTCAATCATTATCTTCGCCGGTATTGTTGCGGGTCTCCCGCCAGCCATCGCCCATACTATCGAGCAAGCGCGTCAAGGCGACCTGCACTTCCTCCTGTTGCTGTTGGTTGCAGTATTAGTATTTGCAGTGACGTTCTTTGTTGTCTTCGTTGAACGTGGTCAACGCCGCATTGTGGTGAACTACGCTAAACGTCAGCAGGGTCGTCGTGTCTATGCTGCACAGAGCACACATTTGCCGCTGAAAGTGAATATGGCAGGGGTAATCCCGGCGATCTTCGCTTCCAGTATTATTCTGTTCCCGGCAACCATCGCGTCATGGTTCGGGGGCGGTACTGGTTGGAACTGGCTGACAACAATTTCGCTGTATTTGCAGCCTGGGCAACCACTTTATGTGTTACTCTATGCGTCTGCGATCATCTTCTTCTGTTTCTTCTACACGGCGTTGGTCTTCAACCCGCGTGAAACAGCAGATAACCTGAAGAAGTCCGGTGCATTTGTACCAGGAATTCGTCCGGGAGAGCAAACGGCGAAGTATATCGATAAAGTAATGACTCGCCTGACTTTGGTTGGTGCGCTTTATATTACTTTTATCTGCCTGATCCCGGAGTTCATGCGTGATGCAATGAAAGTACCGTTCTACTTCGGTGGGACCTCACTGCTTATCGTTGTTGTCGTGATTATGGACTTTATGGCTCAAGTGCAAACTCTGATGATGTCCAGTCAGTATGAGTCTGCATTGAAGAAGGCGAACCTGAAAGGCTACGGCCGCTAATTGGTCGCCTGAGAAGTTACGGAGAGTAAAAATGAAAGTTCGTGCTTCCGTCAAGAAATTATGCCGTAACTGCAAAATCGTTAAGCGTGATGGTGTCATCCGTGTGATTTGCAGTGCCGAGCCGAAGCATAAACAGCGCCAAGGCTGATTATTTCGCATATTTTTCTTGCAAAGTTGGGTTGAGCTGGCTAGATTAGCCAGCCAATCTTTTGTATGTCTGTACGTTTCCATTTGAGTATCCTGAAAACGGGCTTTTCAGCATGGTGCGTACATATTAAATAGTAGGAGTGCATAGTGGCCCGTATAGCAGGCATTAACATTCCTGATCAGAAACATGCTGTGATCGCATTAACTTCGATCTACGGCATCGGCAAGACCCGTTCTAAAGCCATCCTGGCTGCAGCGGGTATCGCTGAAGATGTTAAGATCAGTGAGCTGTCTGAAGGACAAATCGACACGCTGCGTGACGAAGTTGCCAAATTTGTCGTTGAAGGTGATCTGCGCCGTGAAATCAGCATGAGCATCAAGCGCCTGATGGATCTTGGTTGCTATCGCGGTTTGCGTCATCGTCGTGGTCTGCCAGTGCGCGGTCAGCGTACTAAGACCAACGCACGTACCCGTAAGGGTCCGCGCAAACCGATCAAGAAATAATCGGGGTGATTGAATAATGGCAAAGGCACCAATTCGTGCACGTAAACGTGTAAGAAAACAAGTCTCTGACGGCGTGGCTCATATCCATGCTTCTTTCAACAACACCATCGTTACTATTACTGATCGTCAGGGTAACGCATTGGGTTGGGCAACAGCCGGTGGTTCCGGTTTCCGTGGTTCTCGCAAATCCACTCCGTTTGCAGCTCAGGTTGCAGCAGAGCGTTGCGCAGAAGCCGTAAAAGAATACGGCATCAAGAATCTGGAAGTTATGGTTAAAGGTCCGGGTCCGGGTCGTGAATCTACTGTTCGCGCTCTGAACGCCGCTGGTTTCCGCATCACTAATATTACTGATGTGACTCCGATCCCTCATAACGGTTGTCGTCCGCCGAAAAAACGTCGCGTATAACGCTCGTTTTTTAGGTTAGTTGGAGATAGAAAATGGCAAGATATTTGGGTCCTAAGCTCAAGCTGAGCCGTCGTGAGGGCACCGACTTATTCCTTAAGTCTGGCGTTCGCGCGATCGATACCAAGTGTAAAATTGAACAAGCTCCTGGCCAGCACGGTGCGCGTAAACCGCGTCTGTCTGACTATGGTGTGCAGTTGCGTGAAAAGCAAAAAGTTCGCCGTATCTACGGTGTGCTGGAGCGTCAGTTCCGTAACTACTATAAAGAAGCAGCACGTCTGAAAGGCAACACAGGTGAAAACCTGCTGGCTCTGCTGGAAGGTCGTCTGGACAACGTTGTATACCGTATGGGCTTCGGCGCTACTCGTGCTGAATCACGCCAGCTGGTTAGCCACAAAGCAATCATGGTAAACGGTCGTGTTGTTAACATCGCTTCTTATCAGGTTAAAGCGAATGACGTTGTTAGCATTCGTGAGAAAGCGAAAAAGCAATCTCGCGTGAAAGCCGCTCTGGAGCTGGCTGAGCAGCGTGAAAAGCCAACCTGGCTGGAAGTTGATGCTGGCAAGATGGAAGGTACGTTCAAGCGTCAGCCAGAACGTTCTGATCTGTCTGCGGACATTAACGAACACCTGATCGTCGAGCTTTACTCCAAGTAAAGCTTAGTACCAAAGAGAGGACACAATGCAGGGTTCTGTGACAGAGTTTCTAAAACCGCGCCTGGTAGATATCGAGCAAGTGAGTTCGACGCACGCCAAGGTGACCCTTGAGCCTTTAGAGCGTGGCTTTGGCCATACTCTGGGTAACGCACTGCGCCGTATTCTGCTCTCATCGATGCCGGGTTGCGCGGTGACCGAGGTTGAGATTGATGGTGTACTTCATGAGTACAGCACCAAAGAAGGCGTTCAGGAAGATATCCTTGAAATCCTGCTCAACCTGAAAGGGCTGGCGGTGAGAGTTCAGGGTAAAGATGAAGTTATTCTTACTCTGAATAAATCTGGCATTGGCCCTGTGACTGCAGCCGACATCACCCACGACGGTGATGTTGAAATCGTCAAGCCGCAGCACGTGATCTGCCACCTGACCGATGAGAACGCAGCTATTAGCATGCGTATCAAAGTTCAGCGCGGTCGTGGTTATGTGCCGGCTTCTGCCCGAATTCATTCGGAAGAAGATGAGCGCCCAATCGGCCGTCTGCTGGTCGACGCATGCTACAGCCCTGTAGAGCGTATTGCCTACAATGTTGAAGCAGCGCGTGTAGAACAGCGTACCGACCTGGACAAGCTGGTCATCGAAATGGAAACCAATGGCACAATCGATCCTGAAGAGGCGATTCGTCGTGCGGCAACCATCCTGGCAGAACAACTGGAAGCTTTCGTTGACTTACGTGATGTACGTCAGCCGGAAGTGAAAGAAGAGAAACCAGAATTCGATCCGATCCTGCTGCGCCCTGTTGACGATCTCGAATTGACTGTCCGCTCTGCTAACTGCCTTAAGGCAGAAGCTATCCACTATATCGGTGATCTGGTACAGCGTACCGAGGTTGAGTTGCTGAAAACGCCGAACCTGGGTAAAAAATCTCTTACTGAGATTAAAGACGTGCTGGCTTCACGTGGTCTGTCTCTGGGCATGCGCCTGGAAAACTGGCCACCAGCAAGCATTGCTGACGAGTAACCGGATCACAGGTTAAGGTTTTACTGAGAAGGATAAGGTCATGCGCCATCGTAAGAGTGGTCGTCAACTGAACCGCAACAGCAGCCATCGCCAGGCTATGTTCCGCAACATGGCAGGTTCACTGGTTCGTCATGAAATCATCAAGACGACCCTGCCTAAAGCGAAAGAGCTGCGTCGTGTAGTTGAGCCGCTGATTACTCTTGCCAAGACTGACAGCGTTGCTAATCGTCGTCTGGCATTCGCCCGTACTCGTGATAACGAGATCGTGGCAAAACTGTTTAACGAGCTGGGCCCGCGTTTTGCGAGCCGTGCCGGTGGTTACACTCGTATTCTGAAGTGTGGCTTCCGCGCAGGCGACAACGCTCCGATGGCTTACATCGAGCTGGTTGATCGTTCTGAGTCGAAAGCAGAAGCTGCTGCAGAGTAATCTGCAGTAACGTAAAAAAACCCGCTCCGGCGGGTTTTTTTATATCCGCACTATCACCACTTCTCTACAATATCTGTATTAATTCTGTTCATCCCCTGGAGTTTATGATGTGGTTGCTCGACCAGTGGGCAGAACGCCATATTCGCGATGCCCAAACAAAAGGCGAATTCGATAATCTGCCCGGTAGCGGTGAACCGCTCGTGCTGGATGATGATTCGCATATTCCCCCTGAACTACGGGCTGGATATCGCTTACTGAAAAATGCGGGGTGTCTACCCCCGGAGCTCGAACAGCGCAAAGAGGCTGTTGAGCTTGCTGACTTGCTGAAAGGGATCCGTAAAGACGATCCACGGCACGGAGAATTATGTCGCCGGTTGGCTCTGGTTGAACTCAAACTACGCCAGGCGGGGATTGATACTGACTTTCTGCATGGTGAGTATAGTGAAAGACTGATGCAGAAGATAAATGAGGAGTAGGCATGTATCGTATCGGTGAACTTGCAAAGCTTGCGAACGTGACGCCGGATACCATCCGTTACTATGAAAAGCAGCAGATGATCGATCACGAGGTGCGAACCGAAGGTGGATTCCGTCTCTACACGGACAACGATCTGCAACGGCTGCGGTTTATTCGTTATGCGCGGCAATTGGGATTCACGCTGGATTCGATCCGCGAGCTATTGTCGATCCGTATCGATCCGGCACATCACACCTGTCAGGAATCGAAAAGCATTGTCCAGGCCCGTCTGGATGAAGTGGAAGCGCGTATTCAGGAACTGCAAACCATGCAGCGCTCCCTGCAAAGACTGAATGATGCGTGCTGTGGTACAGCTCACAGCAGTATATATTGCTCAATTCTGGAAGCCCTTGAACAAGGGGCCAGTGGAGAAACCCAGGGTTGTTGATTTTTTATCAGCCCGGGTCTAGACTCCCCTCGACATAAACCATGCTCAGGAGAAATTATGAGTCACTATCAGCATACGAAGGGACAAATTAAAGATAACGCCATTGAGGCTTTACTTCACGACCCGCTTTTTCGACAGCGAGTTGAAAAGAACAAAAAAGGGAAGGGAAGTTATCTGCGTAAAAACAAGCATGCAAAACGGGGTAACTGGGAGGCCAGTGGCAAGCAAGCGAATCGCTTATTTACCACTGGCCTTCCTGCTTTTAGCTGTTAAACGCGATTATTCTGCTCTTTTAACAGATCGCGAATTTCAGTCAGTAACACTTCTTCTTTCGTTGGGGCAGGTGCCGCAGCAGGCTCTTCTTTTTTACGGTTCAGCCTGTTAATGAGCTTGATGGCCATAAAAATGGCAAACGCTACGATCACGAAATCAAATACGTTCTGAATAAACACGCCATAGTGCATCACAACTGCCGGGATATCCCCCTGGGCTTCCCGAAGCGTGAAGGCGAATTGTTTGAAATCAATGCCCCCAATTAACAGCCCTAAAGGTGGCATGATAATGTCAGCCACTAAAGATGAAACGATCTTGCCGAACGCCGCACCAATAATGACACCCACTGCCAAATCCACTACATTCCCGCGCATCGCAAATTCACGAAATTCTTTAATAAAACTCATTATGTTCTCCTTGTGCCAGCTGACGACTATAAGTTTAACAAATGATTAGCTAATTGCCATTGGGGATAAATAAACGTTATGAAAATAAAAGGCACAGGAATCAGATGGATAATGCTCAGGTGCTCTGTTACGAGCACCTGACTCATTAAAGGAAGAATGGACTTGGCTGGAATAAACGTTCGACGTCGGTAATAAATTTTTTATCCGTCAGGAACATAATAACGTGATCGCCTTGTTCAATACGCAAATTATCATTGGCAATCATGACATCATTCCCGCGTACTACGGCGCCGATGATTGTGCCAGGTGGCAGCTTAATTTCATCAATGGCACGACCCACCACGCGTGATGTGGTTTCATCACCGTGAGCGACAGCTTCAATGGCTTCAGCGACGCCGCGACGCAGTGATGACACGCCAACAATGTCGGCTTTACGTACATGGCTCAGCAGTGCGGAAATCGTTGCCTGCTGCGGCGAAATCGCAATATCAATCACGCTCCCCTGCACCAGGTCAACATAGGCACGACGCTGAATAAGCACCATCACCTTTTTTGCCCCCATGCGTTTGGCGAGCATGGCGGACATAATATTTGCTTCATCGTCGTTGGTGACGGCAATAAACAGATCAACTTGATCGATATGCTCTTCGGCCAGTAATTCCTGATCCGATGCATCACCATAAAACACGATCGTGTTTTGTAACTTTTCTGCGAGTTCAGAGGCACGCTGTTGATCGCGCTCGATCAACTTTACGCTGTAGTCTTTTTCCAGACGGCGGGCGAGACCTGCGCCGATATTACCACCGCCGACCAGCATGATGCGTTTGTAGGGCTTTTCGAGGCGCTGAAGTTCACTCATAACGGCACGAATATGTTGAGAAGCAGCAATGAAGAAGACTTCATCTCCTGCTTCGACAATGGTCGAGCCCTGAGGTCGAATAGGTCTGTCGTGACGGAAAATGGCTGCGACGCGGGTATCGATATGCGGCATATGTTCGCGCATAGTAGACAGCGCGTTTCCGATCAACGGACCGCCATAATAGGCCTTAACGACGGCCAGACTCACTTTCCCTTCTGCAAAGTTCACGACCTGCAGTGCGCCGGGATATTCGATCAGGCGATAAATATTATCGATAACCAGCTGTTCCGGCGCGATGAGATGGTCAATTGGTACTGCTTCTGAGTTAAAGAGTTTTTCCGCATCGCGGACATAATCAGGGGAGCGGATACGGGCGATTCGGTTCGGCGTGTTGAAGAGCGAATAGGCCACTTGACAAGCGACCATATTGGTTTCATCAGAGCTGGTCACGGCCACTAACATATCGGCATCGTCAGCACCGGCTTCACGGAGGACACGTGGATGCGAACCGTGCCCCTGCACAACGCGAAGGTCAAATTTATCCTGCAGAACGCGCAGTCGATCGCCGTTGGTATCGACGATCGTAATGTCGTTGTTTTCACCTACAAGGTTTTCCGCCAGCGTCCCGCCGACCTGTCCTGCGCCCAGAATGATAATCTTCATATCTCGTGACCTGTTCTCAACATCACTCTTTGATTAGCTTAGCGTAAAAGAAGCCATCACCCTCTTCAGCGCCAGGCAGGTTCTGCTGGCCCGGATGCTCCGGTGTCCCCGTCTCGCGTAGCGTAGCGCCAGGGGTGCGTTTAAGGAAAGCCGAAATTTGCTGACTGTTCTCTTCAGGAAGTATGGAACACGTTGCATAAACCAGCGTTCCACTTGGTTTCAGGTGTGGCCAAATGGCATCAAGGATCTCGGATTGCAGCTGTGCAAGCTCCTTAATATCACGGTCGCGACGCAGCCACTTAATGTCCGGATGACGGCGAATAACGCCGGTTGCTGAGCAGGGAGCATCCAGCAAGATACGGTCGAATTGCGTCTCGCCACACCATTCTGCGGGCTTACGTCCGTCGCCTTGCTTAACCTGTGCCTTCATTCCTAAACGCTTCAGGTTGTCGTAGACACGCGAAAGACGCTGCTCATCAACATCTACAGCCATTACGTTTGCCTGCGGTGCGACTTCCAGAATATGCGTCGTTTTGCCGCCAGGAGCGGCACACAGGTCGAGGATCTGTTCACCATTTTTGGGCTCGAGCCAGGTCATACAGCCCTGGGCAGAAGCGTCCTGAACGGTTACCCAGCCCTCATCGAACCCGGGTAATGCGTGCACCGGCACAGGAGAGGCTAAACGCACGGCATCAGGATAGGCGTCATGCGTGAAACCACTCATTCCGGCTTCTTCCAGCAAGGCCAGCCAGGCATCGCGGGTATGATGATTACGGTTAACGCGTAACCACATCGGCGGACGTTGATTATTCGCTTCGGCAATCTCCTGCCACCGTTGCGGGTACGCTTTTTTGAGGCGATTCAGAAGCCAGTCGGGGTGCAGGAAACGGGTTTCGCTTTGCTCAAATTCCGCCAGAAGTTCTTCCTGCTGGCGCTGGAACTGACGCAGTACGCCGTTGATCAGTCCTTTGAGCTGGGGACGTTTAATCACGACGGCGCCTTCTACCGTCTCAGCCAACGCAGCATGAGGTGGGATACGGGTATGAAGAAGCTGATAAAAGCCAACCATAATCAAATAATGCACGGTACGCTGCTTTCCGGTCATGGGGCGCGACATCAGCTTATTAATCAGCCACTCAAGCTGAGAAAGGGTGCGCAGGACGCCAAAACAGAGCTCCTGAAGCAGAGCTTTGTCTTTGTCGGACACTTTTTGCTGCAGTGGAGGCAGGACATTACTGAGTGACTGACCCTGCTCGACAACCTGCTCAACGGCCTGTGCCGCCAGACTGCGTAGATTTTGTTTTTTCATAACCGTAAAAATAAAAATGCCCGGAAACACCGGGCTTTAAGTATAAAGTTGCTCAGGCAAGACGAGTGCCAGGGATAAACCATTCGCGACGGGAATTTAACAGATCCTGAGCGCTCATCGCCTTTTTACCCGCTGGCTGCAGTGATTCCAGATTCAGGATCCCTTCCGCGGTTGCCACCTGGATACCGTTCTTGCTGGCTTCGATAATTGTTCCGGGCTCAGCAGATGTGTTGCCTTCAATGACGGAGGCTTTCCAGACTTTGACAGGTTGCTCATCGATCATCATCCAGCTCATCGGCCATGGATTAAAGGCGCGAATGCAACGTTCAAGCTGTGCTGCAGAGAGGGACCAGTCGACCCGCGCCTCTTCTTTGCTGAGTTTTTCGGCGTAGGTTACCAGGGCCTCATCCTGAACTTCAGGGGCTGCTGTATTATCAGCAAGCTGCTGCAAAGTTTTGATGAGTCCTTGCGGGCCAAGGTCCGCAAGCTTGTCATACAGCGTGGCGCTGGTATCGTCTGCAGTAATTGGACAGGCCAGTTTATACAGCATGTCGCCAGTGTCTAAACCTACATCCATCTTCATGATGGTAACACCGGTTTCAGCATCACCCGCCCACAGCGAACGTTGGATCGGCGCCGCACCACGCCAGCGTGGAAGCAAAGAACCATGTACGTTGATACAACCCAGTCGTGGCATATCCAGCACGGCTTTCGGCAGAATTAACCCATAAGCCACCACCACCATGACATCGGCATTCAGGTCAGCAACAAGCTGCTGATTTTCCGGGGGCCGCAGGGATGCTGGCTGATAAACCGGTAACCCGTGTTCTTCTGCCAGCACTTTCACCGGGCTGGGCATCAGTTTTTTACCACGGCCTGCCGGGCGATCCGGTTGGGTAAAAACGCCAACAACCTGGTGGCCAGAAGATAACAGCGCGTCAAGATGACGCGCTGCAAAATCAGGGGTACCGGCGAAGATAATACGTAGTGTTTTAGACACGATGATCCTTGTATCCGGGGGGACGTTATGCGCGAGAACGCAAACGATCCAGTTTCTCTACTTTCTGACGAATACGCTGCTGCTTCAGTGGCGAGAGGTAATCGATAAACAGTTTACCGACCAGATGATCCATCTCATGCTGAATACAAATCGCCAGCAGATCGTCTGCTTCCAGTTCAAACGGGTTGCCTTCACGATCCAGGGCGCGAATTTTCACTTTTTCGGCTCGCGGAACTAAAGCACGCTGTTCAGGAATAGACAGACAGCCTTCCTCGATACCTGTTTCGCCGCTCTTTTCAAGCAGTTCAGGGTTGATCAGCACCAGACGGCCATCGCGATTCTCTGAAACGTCGATCACGATAATACGCTTGTGAATGTCCACCTGGGTTGCCGCGAGGCCAATGCCCTCTTCGGCGTACATGGTATCGAACATATCATCAACGATACGCTGAATTTCTGCATTCACTTCTTTAACCGGTTCAGCGACGATGCGAAGGCGCTCGTCCGGAATATGTAACACTTGCAAAACTGCCATAAATTTCCAGAGTCGTGTTCAGGAGTTGATAAGAATATTATCTCTATTCTAGACAAATCCCCCATCGATTGACAGCATCCGTGACCAATCGCAATGATTGCAGAGGCTGCTTATGGCAGGGAAAAGGATGACATCTACCGAGATATGGTTACGGCTAATCAATACAGGCTCTCTGTGTGGGGATCAGATGCTGGCAGCGGCAGCATGGCTACATATGCAGGCAAGGATTGATGATGCCGTTGTCAGAGATGCCGGGCTGTCAACAAAGCAGGTTCAACGGTTCTTTGTGCTCAATGAAAGTGAACTGCAACGTAATCTGGCGTGGCTTGAACAGCCAGAAAACCATTTGCTGACGGCGGATGATCCTCGTTATCCCCCTTTACTCCGCACGATCCCTGACTATCCCGGGGCATTGTTTGTTAAAGGCAATCCTGAAGCCCTTAACTCTGTTCAACTGGCGGTTGTCGGAAGCCGCGCGCCATCGTGGTACGGTGAGCGATGGGGGAAAATCCTGTGCGAACAACTCTCACAAAGTGGTTTCACGATCACCAGCGGGCTGGCCTGCGGTATTGACGGCATCGCTCATCACGCCGCGCTGTCGGCAAAAGGGAGAAGTGTCGCAGTGCTTGGGAACGGGCTTTTTAGCATTTATCCCCGTCGGCATCAGGCTCTGGCTGCACGGCTTATCGAATCAGAGGGGGCTATTGTGTCGGAGTTCCCGCTGTCAGCGCCGCCCTGGCCGGCAAATTTTCCACGTCGTAACCGAATTATCAGCGGTCTGAGTCTGGGCGTGCTGGTAGTGGAGGCCGCTTTAAGAAGCGGCTCACTCGTCACGGCACGGTATGCGCTAGAACAGGGGCGAGAAGTCTTTGCCTTACCTGGCCCGATAGGTAACCCCGGGTGTGAGGGGCCGCACTGGCTAATCAAGCAGGGTGCAACACCCGTTACGGACGCAGGGGACATCCTTGAAAATTTGCGATATGGCTTGCACTGGTTAACAGACGAACCCGAAAAGCGACATTTTTCATCAGATCAGGAGAACGTGGCATTGCCATTTCCCAGCCTCCTGGCTAACGTAGGAGATGAGGTAACACCTGTTGACGTTGTCGCTGAACGTGCCGGCCAACCTGTGCCAGTAACGGTAGCACAGCTACTCGAACTGGAGTTAGCAGGGTGGATCGCAGCTGTACCCGGCGGCTATGTCCGATTAAGGAGGGCAAGCCATGTTCGACGTACTGATGTATTTGTTTGAGACTTACATCCATAACGAAGCAGAAATGCGAGTGGATCAGGACAAATTGACACAGGATCTTACCGATGCGGGGTTTGAGCGGGAAGATATTTATAATGCGTTGATGTGGCTGGAAAAACTGGCTGATTATCAGGAAGGCCTTGCCGAACCGATGCAGCTAGCTTCTGACCCATTGTCTGTGCGCATCTATACAGCTGAAGAGTGTGAAAGGCTGGACGCCAGCTGCCGGGGATTCATCTTATTCCTTGAGCAGATTCAGGTGCTAAACCTCGAAACAAGAGAAATGGTGATAGAGCGCGTCATGGCGCTGGATACGGCAGAGTTTGAACTGGATGACCTCAAGTGGGTGATCCTGATGGTTCTGTTTAATATCCCGGGCTGTGAAAATGCCTATCAGCAAATGGAAGAATTACTCTTTGAAGTGAATGAAGGTATGCTGCACTAATTCAATGTGCAGCACCAAGAGTTGTTATGGCCAAATCAGCACTGTTCACGGTGCATAAAAACGAGCCCTGCCCACAGTGCGGGGCTGAACTTGTCATTCGGTCCGGGAAACACGGTCCGTTTCTCGGTTGTTCACACTATCCGGAATGTGATTATGTTCGTCCCCTGAAGAGCCAGGCGGACGGACATATCGTTAAAATTCTGGAGGGGCAACTTTGCCCACAGTGCGGCGGTGAACTGGCGTTACGCCAGGGCCGTTTTGGTATGTTTATTGGTTGCAGTCGCTATCCTGAATGTGAGCATACAGAACAAATTGATAAGCCAGATGAAACAGCAATTGCCTGTCCCCAGTGCCAGCGTGGACAACTGGTACAGCGTCGTTCTCGTTTTGGCAAGACCTTCCATTCCTGCGATCGCTATCCTGAATGCCAGTTCGTTATCAATTTTAAACCGGTAGCGGGTATCTGCCCTCATTGCGATTATCCGTTACTTATAGAGAAGAAAACGGCGCAAGGTATGAAACGCTTTTGTGCCAGTAAACAATGTGGAAAGCCGGTTTCGGCGGATTAAACCTGTGAATAATAACCTGCCATCAGGATCCATTGCGCATGCAGTGGAGGTTCTGAAAAATGAAGAAGTCATCGCCTATCCAACAGAAGCTGTCTTTGGGGTCGGTTGCGATCCTGACAGCGAGACTGCTGTGAATCGCTTACTTACGCTAAAACAGAGACCTGTCGAAAAAGGATTGATTTTGATCGCTGCTAATTATGAGCAGCTTAAACCTTATATTGATGATTCCATGCTCACGCCGGCGCAACGGGATACCATTTTCTCTGCGTGGCCAGGGCCGGTGACCTTTGTTTTCCCGGCGCAGCCAACAACGCCCCGCTGGTTAACAGGCCGTTTCGATTCCCTCGCTGTCCGTGTCACCGATCATCCGCTGGTGGTAGAACTCTGTCTGGCGTTTGGTAAACCGCTGGTCTCAACCAGTGCCAACCTTACCGGGCAGCCTCCTTGCCGCAGCACCGAAGAGGTGCTGGCGCAGTTCGGAAATGACTTCCCGGTAGCCGTCGGTGAAACCGGAGGTCGTCTTAATCCGTCGGAAATCCGCGACGCTTTGACCGGCGAACGTTTTCGCCAGGGGTAATATGATGGAAACCTATGCCGTTTTTGGTAATCCGATTGCACACAGCAAGTCGCCGTTAATCCATCAGCAGTTTGCTGAACAACTGCAGATAGATCATCCCTATGGCCGAGTGCTGGCACCTGTTGATGCCTTTGTTACCACCCTGAATGCTTTTTTTGACGCGGGGGGGAAAGGTGCCAATGTGACAGTGCCTTTTAAAGAAGACGCTTTTGAACGTGCGGATGAGCTGACTGAGCGCGCTTCTCTTGCAGGTGCCGTGAATACGCTTAAACGGCTGGAGGATGGCCGCCTTTTGGGAGACAACACTGACGGAATCGGCTTACTGAGCGACCTGGAAAGGCTCTCATTCATCAAACCCGGGTTCCGGGTTCTGTTGATTGGTGCCGGTGGGGCATCGCGAGGCGTATTGTTACCGCTCCTTTCACTGGATTGTGCGGTCACTATTACCAATCGAACCTATGCCCGAGCGGAAGCGTTGGCGGCGTTGTTTGCACATACTGGCAGCGTGAGCGCGATCGCTCTTGATGAACTTGCTCATCATGAGTTTGATCTTATCATTAATGCCACCTCCAGCGGCATTGGTGGTGAAGTACCGGCGATCCCGTCCTCGTTGATAAACAGCCACCTCTATTGCTACGACATGTTTTATCAGAAAGGGAAAACCCCCTTCCTGAGCTGGTGTGAACAACACGGCGCAAAACATTTGGCTGATGGCCTGGGCATGCTGGTGGGGCAGGCTGCGCATGCAGTACTGCTCTGGCACGGTGTATTACCTGCTGTCGAACCGGTCATTCAAAAGCTGAAACAGGAACTTACAGCGTGAACCAGGCGATCCACTTTCCCGACAGAGAACACTGGGACGAGAGTAAGCAAGCGGTCTGTTTTCCGGTGCTCGTACACGGAATGCAACTGACATGTGCCATTACCGGTGAAACGTTGAAGCGCCGCTTTGGTGGCTCAACTCCATTAGAGGTATTTTGTGAAAATCGCTGGGATCTTGAAGAGGAAGCCTGCGATTTAATCCGCGATCAGCAGGAAGACGATCAGGGCTGGATCTGGTTGTCCTGATCCAGATACTCATCTTTCCATTTCACGTAATTATTCGCTGAATATTTCAGACCTTCTCTTTCCGCTTCTGTTAAGGGGCGGATCTGCTTTACCGGACTGCCTAAATAGAGATAACCGCTTTCGAGCCGTTTATGTTGTGGGACAAGACTCCCGGCACCAATCATCACGTCATCCTCCACGATGACGCCATCCAGCAGAATCGACCCCATTCCTACCAGTACCCGATTTCCGACCGTGCAGCCGTGAAGCATGACTTTATGGCCGACGGTAACATCCTCTCCGATGAGGAGTGGATTGCCGTCCGGGTTATAGGAGGATTTGTGGGTGACATGCAGCACGCTGCCATCCTGAATATTGGTGCGTGCGCCGATTGCTACGTAGTTAACGTCTCCTCTGATCGCAACGAGCGGCCAGATGCTGACATCGTCGGCCATTCGGACATCGCCAATGACCACACTGCTGGCATCGATCATCACGCGATCGCCTTTTTGTGGGAACAGATCTTTATAAGGACGTAAGACTGCAGACATATCTACCTCGACAGATGAGCGCTATACAGAAGACTTTGATCATATTATTGGATCGAGGCAAGGCAAATTACGTCAATATTTAAGCAGAACGGGCGGGATTTCAGCGAAAAGCGCGGAAAATCAGCAGTCAGAAAAAAAGATCTAAAAAATACTTGTGCTTAAAAATGGGA
>NZ_RXPT01000031.1:0-28950 GCF_003965585.1 Enterobacter sp. WCHEn045836 | reverse complement strand
TACCATCGAACTGCCAGAAGGCGTAGAGATGGTAATGCCAGGCGACAACATCAAGATGGTTGTGACTCTGATCCACCCAATCGCGATGGACGACGGTCTGCGTTTCGCAATCCGTGAAGGTGGCCGTACCGTTGGCGCGGGCGTGGTTGCTAAAGTTCTCGGCTAATTGCTGATAACATTTGACGCAATGCGCAATAAAAGGGCATCATTTGATGCCCTTTTTGCACGCTTTCACGCCAGAACCTGGCTCATCAGTGATTATTTTTGTCATAATCATTGCTGAGACAGGCTCTGCAGAGAGCGTATAATTCGAAAAGCGAATTAGCATTTCGATTTGGTTTGCCTCGCGATCGCGGGGTGAAAATGTTTGTAGAATACTTCTGACAGGTTGGTTTATGAGTGCGAATACCGAAGCTCAAGGGAGCGGGCGCGGCCTGGAAGCGATGAAATGGGTAGTGGTAGCCGTTCTGCTGATCGTAGCGATCGTCGGCAACTATCTTTATCGTGACATTATGCTGCCGCTACGCGCGCTTGCAGTGGTAATTCTGATTGCTGCAGCGGGTGGTGTCGCGCTGTTGACGACAAAAGGCAAAGCGACTGTCGCTTTTGCACGCGAAGCGCGTACCGAAGTCCGCAAGGTAATTTGGCCGACTCGCCAGGAAACATTGCACACCACGCTGATCGTAGCGGCGGTAACCGCTGTAATGTCACTGATCCTGTGGGGACTGGATGGTATTCTGGTTCGCCTGGTATCCTTTATCACTGGCCTGAGGTTCTGAGATGTCTGAAGCCCCTAAAAAGCGCTGGTACGTCGTTCAGGCGTTTTCCGGTTTTGAAGGCCGCGTAGCAACGTCGCTGCGTGAGCATATCAAATTACACAACATGGAAGAGTTATTTGGCGAAGTTATGGTTCCGACCGAAGAAGTGGTCGAGATCCGTGGCGGCCAGCGCCGTAAAAGCGAGCGCAAATTCTTCCCGGGTTACGTGCTGGTTCAGATGGTTATGAACGACGCGAGCTGGCACCTTGTGCGCAGCGTACCGCGCGTGATGGGCTTTATCGGCGGCACGTCTGACCGTCCGGCGCCAATCAGCGACAAAGAAGTCGATGCGATTATGAACCGCCTGCAGCAGGTGGGTGATAAGCCACGTCCGAAAACGCTGTTTGAACCGGGTGAAATGGTTCGTGTTAATGACGGTCCGTTTGCTGACTTTAATGGTGTGGTCGAAGAAGTGGATTATGAGAAATCCCGCCTGAAAGTGTCTGTTTCTATCTTCGGTCGTGCGACCCCGGTAGAGCTGGACTTTGCCCAGGTAGAAAAAGCCTAAGCAGCGATCAAAAAAGCGACGATTTAATCGTTGCACAAGGCGCGAGATTGGAATACAATTTCGCGCCTTTTGTTTTTATGGGGCACGGCCCGTAAAACGATTTTATTCACGGGGAGCCTCCCTGAGGCGCTATCACCCAATCAGAGGATTTTAGAATGGCTAAGAAAGTACAAGCCTACGTCAAGCTGCAGGTTGCAGCTGGTATGGCGAACCCAAGTCCACCAGTTGGTCCAGCTCTGGGTCAGCAGGGTGTGAACATCATGGAATTCTGTAAAGCGTTTAACGCCAAAACTGAATCCCTGGAAAAAGGTCTGCCAATCCCAGTCGTCATCACTGTTTACGCTGACCGTTCTTTCACTTTCGTTACCAAAACCCCTCCAGCAGCAGTTCTGCTGAAGAAAGCGGCTGGTATCAAGTCTGGTTCCGGTAAACCGAACAAAGACAAAGTGGGTAAAATTTCCCGCGCTCAGCTGCAGGAAATCGCGCAGACCAAAGCTGCCGACATGACTGGTGCCGACATTGAAGCGATGACTCGCTCTATCGAAGGTACTGCACGTTCCATGGGCCTGGTAGTGGAGGACTAAGAAATGGCTAAACTGACCAAGCGCATGTCCGTGATCCGTGACAAAGTTGATGCGACCAAACAGTACGACATCAACGAAGCTATCGCTCTGCTGAAAGAACTGGCTACCGCTAAGTTCGTTGAAAGCGTTGACGTTGCTGTTAACCTGGGCATCGATGCTCGTAAATCTGATCAGAACGTTCGTGGTGCAACTGTACTGCCACACGGTACTGGCCGTTCCGTTCGCGTAGCTGTATTTACTCAGGGTGCAAACGCAGAAGCTGCTAAAGCTGCTGGCGCTGAACTGGTAGGTATGGAAGATCTGGCTGACCAGATCAAAAAAGGCGAAATGAACTTTGACGTTGTTATCGCATCTCCAGATGCAATGCGCGTTGTTGGCCAGCTGGGCCAGGTTCTGGGTCCACGCGGCCTGATGCCAAACCCGAAAGTGGGTACTGTAACGCCTAACGTTGCTGAAGCGGTTAAGAACGCTAAAGCAGGTCAGGTTCGTTATCGTAACGACAAAAACGGCATCATCCACACCACCATCGGTAAAGTGGACTTCGACGCTGACAAACTGAAAGAAAACCTGGAAGCTCTGCTGGTTGCGCTGAAAAAAGCAAAACCAACTCAGGCGAAAGGCGTGTACATCAAGAAAGTTAGCATCTCCACCACCATGGGTGCAGGTGTTGCAGTTGACCAGGCTGGCCTGAGCGCTGCTGCAAACTAATGCCTTTACGTGGGCGGTGATTTTGTCTACAATCTTACCCCCACGTTTGCTAACGAAAGTTAGCGGCTAAAAGAATTGTTCGTTGGAGCCTGGCCTAATCCAGGCCTCCGTCGAAGACCGCAGGTGTTTCGCAAGAGACTTAATCCCCTGCGTAGACGGTGACAGAACGCTAAGATTATTTTTGGATATTCTGGCTTGTTTCTGCTCACCGTATTAAGACGCTCTTTCCGTTGGGAAGAGTGAAGTGAGTTCCGGAACATGAGTTCCGGCAAACATCCAGGAGCAAAAGCTAATGGCTTTAAATCTTCAAGACAAACAAGCGATTGTTGCTGAAGTCAGCGAAGTAGCCAAAGGCGCGCTGTCTGCAGTAGTTGCGGATTCCCGTGGCGTAACTGTAGATAAAATGACTGAACTGCGTAAAGCAGGTCGTGAAGCTGGCGTTTACATGCGTGTTGTTCGTAACACCCTGCTGCGCCGTGCTGTTGAAGGTACCTCTTTCGAGTGCCTGCAAGACACGTTTGTTGGTCCGACCCTGATTGCATACTCTATGGAACACCCGGGCGCTGCTGCTCGTCTGTTCAAAGAGTTCGCGAAAGCGAATGCAAAATTTGAGGTCAAAGCCGCTGCCTTTGAAGGTGAGCTGATCCCGGCGTCTCAGATCGACCGCCTGGCAACTCTGCCGACCTACGAAGAAGCAATTGCACGCCTGATGGCAACCATGAAAGAAGCTTCGGCTGGCAAACTGGTTCGTACTCTGGCTGCTGTACGCGATGCGAAAGAAGCTGCTTAATCGCAGTTATCTTTATAAAGCATCTGCTTACGTATAAACTTATTCTGATATTCAGGAACAATTTAAATGTCTATCACTAAAGATCAAATCATTGAAGCAGTATCCGCTATGTCCGTAATGGACGTTGTTGAGCTGATCTCTGCAATGGAAGAAAAATTCGGTGTTTCTGCTGCTGCTGCTGTAGCTGTTGCTGCTGGCCCAGCTGCTGACGCTGCTGAAGAGAAAACTGAATTCGACGTAATTCTGAAAGCTGCTGGCGCGAACAAAGTTGCAGTAATCAAAGCTGTTCGTGGCGCTACCGGTCTGGGTCTGAAAGAAGCTAAAGACCTGGTAGAATCTGCTCCAGCTGCGCTGAAAGAAGGCGTGAGCAAAGACGACGCAGAAGCACTGAAAAAATCTCTGGAAGAAGCTGGCGCTGAAGTTGAAGTTAAATAAGCCAACTTTTCTGGTTGCAGCCTAAGTAATTAGGCTGATGGCTGGTGACTTTTTAGTCACCAGCCTTTTTGCGCTGTAAGGCCTCGGTAGCATTTCACACTGTTTGACTATCGATGTGTCTTTCAATGCTTGTTTCTATCGACGACTTAATATACTGCGACAGGGTGCTCGCTCTGTGTAAATCGCAATGAAATGGTTTAAGCGTGATAGCAACAGGTATTGCGGAAAGTATTCAATTTTCCGGTCCACAAAATGGTGTTGCACAAACTGTCCCTTCGTCGGACAGATGGGTCGACTTGTCAGCGAGCTGAGGAACCCTATGGTTTACTCCTATACCGAGAAAAAACGTATTCGTAAGGATTTTGGTAAACGTCCACAAGTTCTGGACATTCCATATCTCCTTTCTATCCAGCTTGACTCGTTCCAGAAGTTTATCGAGCAAGATCCTGAAGGGCAGTACGGCCTGGAAGCAGCCTTCCGTTCCGTGTTCCCAATTCAGAGCTACAGCGGTAACTCCGAGCTGCAGTACGTCAGCTACCGCCTTGGCGAACCGGTGTTTGACGTTCAGGAATGTCAGATCCGTGGCGTGACCTATTCCGCACCGCTGCGCGTAAAACTGCGTCTGGTGATCTACGAGCGCGAAGCGCCGGAAGGCACTGTTAAAGACATTAAAGAACAAGAAGTCTACATGGGTGAAATTCCACTCATGACAGACAACGGTACTTTCGTAATCAACGGTACTGAGCGTGTTATCGTTTCCCAGCTGCACCGTAGCCCGGGCGTCTTCTTCGACAGCGATAAAGGTAAAACACACTCTTCCGGTAAAGTACTGTATAACGCGCGCATCATTCCTTACCGTGGTTCATGGCTGGACTTCGAGTTCGATCCAAAAGACAACCTGTTTGTCCGTATCGACCGTCGTCGTAAACTGCCTGCAACCATCATTCTGCGTGCACTGAACTACACCACTGAGCAGATCCTGGACCTGTTCTTTGAGAAAGTGATCTTTGAAATCCGCGACAACAAGCTGCAGATGGAGCTGGTGCCGGAACGTCTGCGTGGTGAGACCGCGTCGTTCGACATCGAAGCCGACGGCAAAGTGTATGTGGAAAAAGGTCGCCGTATTACCGCGCGCCACATCCGTCAGCTGGAAAAAGATGATATCAAACACATCGAAGTTCCGGTTGAATACATTGCAGGAAAAGTAGCCGCGAAAGATTACGTTGATGAATCAACTGGCGAGCTGATCTGCCCGGCGAACATGGAGCTGAGCCTGGATCTGCTGGCTAAGCTGAGTCAGGCTGGTCACAAACGTATCGAAACGCTGTTCACCAACGATCTGGACCACGGTCCGTACATCTCTGAGACTGTACGCGTCGACCCAACCAACGATCGTCTGAGCGCGCTGGTAGAAATCTACCGCATGATGCGTCCTGGTGAGCCACCAACTCGCGAAGCGGCTGAAAGCCTGTTCGAGAACCTGTTCTTCTCTGAAGACCGCTACGATCTGTCTGCGGTTGGTCGTATGAAGTTCAACCGTTCTCTGCTGCGCGATGAGATCGAAGGTTCCGGTATCCTGAGCAAAGACGACATCATCGAAGTGATGAAGAAGCTCATCGATATCCGTAACGGTAAAGGCGAAGTGGACGATATCGACCACCTCGGCAACCGTCGTATCCGTTCTGTAGGTGAAATGGCGGAAAACCAGTTCCGCGTTGGCCTGGTACGTGTAGAGCGTGCGGTGAAAGAGCGTCTGTCTCTGGGCGATCTGGATACCCTGATGCCTCAGGATATGATCAACGCCAAGCCGATTTCTGCCGCCGTGAAAGAGTTCTTCGGTTCCAGCCAGCTGTCTCAGTTCATGGACCAGAACAACCCGCTGTCTGAGATTACGCACAAACGTCGTATCTCTGCACTCGGCCCAGGCGGTCTGACTCGTGAACGCGCAGGCTTCGAAGTTCGAGACGTACACCCGACGCACTACGGTCGCGTATGTCCAATCGAAACCCCTGAAGGTCCAAACATCGGTCTGATCAACTCCCTGTCCGTGTATGCACAGACAAACGAATACGGTTTCCTTGAGACCCCGTACCGTAAAGTGACTGATGGTGTTGTTACCGACGAAATTCATTACCTGTCTGCTATTGAAGAAGGCAACTACGTTATCGCTCAGGCGAACTCCAACCTGGATGACGAAGGCCACTTTGTAGAAGATCTGGTTACCTGCCGTAGCAAAGGCGAATCCAGCTTGTTCAGCCGCGACCAGGTTGACTACATGGACGTATCCACCCAGCAGGTGGTATCCGTCGGTGCGTCCCTGATCCCGTTCCTGGAACACGATGACGCCAACCGTGCATTGATGGGTGCGAACATGCAACGTCAGGCCGTTCCAACTCTGCGTGCTGATAAGCCGCTGGTTGGTACCGGTATGGAACGTGCTGTTGCCGTTGACTCCGGTGTTACTGCAGTGGCTAAGCGTGGCGGTACCGTTCAGTACGTTGACGCATCCCGTATCGTTATCAAAGTTAACGAAGACGAGATGTATCCGGGCGAAGCGGGTATCGACATCTACAACCTGACCAAATACACGCGTTCTAACCAGAACACCTGTATCAATCAGATGCCTTGCGTATCTCTGGGTGAGCCAGTTGAGCGCGGCGACGTGCTGGCAGACGGTCCGTCCACCGACCTCGGTGAACTGGCGCTCGGTCAGAACATGCGCGTAGCGTTCATGCCGTGGAACGGTTACAACTTCGAAGACTCCATCCTCGTCTCCGAGCGTGTGGTTCAGGAAGATCGTTTCACCACCATCCACATTCAGGAACTGGCCTGTGTGTCCCGTGACACCAAGCTGGGGCCAGAAGAGATCACCGCTGACATCCCTAACGTGGGTGAAGCTGCGCTCTCCAAACTGGATGAATCCGGTATCGTTTACATCGGTGCGGAAGTGACCGGCGGCGATATTCTGGTTGGTAAGGTTACGCCGAAAGGTGAAACTCAGCTGACGCCAGAAGAGAAACTGCTGCGTGCAATCTTCGGTGAGAAAGCGTCTGACGTTAAAGACTCTTCTCTGCGCGTACCAAACGGTGTTTCCGGTACGGTTATCGACGTTCAGGTCTTCACCCGTGACGGCGTTGAGAAAGACAAACGTGCGCTGGAAATCGAAGAGATGCAGCTCAAACAGGCTAAGAAAGACCTGTCTGAAGAACTGCAGATCCTCGAAGCGGGTCTGTTCAGCCGTATCTATGCGGTACTGGTTGCCGGTGGCGTTGAAGCTGAGAAGCTCGACAAACTGCCACGCGATCGCTGGCTGGAACTGGGCCTGACCGACGAAGAGAAACAAAATCAGCTGGAACAGCTGGCTGAGCAGTATGACGAACTGAAACACGAGTTCGAGAAAAAACTCGAAGCGAAACGCCGCAAAATCACTCAGGGCGACGATCTGGCACCAGGCGTGCTGAAGATTGTTAAGGTGTATCTGGCTGTTAAACGTCAGATCCAGCCTGGTGATAAGATGGCAGGTCGTCACGGTAACAAGGGTGTTATCTCTAAGATCAACCCGATCGAAGATATGCCGCACGATGCTAACGGTACGCCGGTAGATATCGTACTGAACCCGCTGGGCGTACCGTCTCGTATGAACATCGGTCAGATTCTGGAAACCCACCTGGGTATGGCTGCGAAAGGTATCGGCGACAAGATTAACGCCATGCTGAAACAGCAGGAAGAAGTCGCGAAACTGCGCGAATTCATCCAGCGTGCCTACGATCTGGGTACCGATGTGCGTCAGAAAGTCGACCTGAACACCTTCAGCGATGAAGAAGTGCTGCGTCTGGCAGAGAACCTGCGCAAAGGTATGCCAATTGCAACGCCGGTATTCGACGGTGCAAAAGAAGCTGAAATTAAAGAGCTGCTGCAACTGGGTGGTCTGCCAACGTCTGGTCAGATTACGCTGTTTGACGGCCGTACCGGTGAACAGTTCGAGCGTCCGGTAACCGTAGGTTACATGTACATGCTGAAACTGAACCACCTGGTCGACGACAAAATGCACGCTCGTTCTACCGGTTCTTACAGCCTGGTTACTCAGCAGCCGCTGGGTGGTAAGGCACAGTTCGGTGGTCAGCGCTTCGGGGAGATGGAAGTGTGGGCGCTGGAAGCATACGGCGCAGCATACACCCTGCAGGAAATGCTCACCGTTAAGTCTGATGACGTGAACGGTCGTACCAAGATGTATAAGAACATCGTGGACGGCAACCATCAGATGGAACCGGGCATGCCAGAGTCCTTCAACGTACTGTTGAAAGAGATTCGTTCGCTGGGTATCAACATCGAACTGGAAGACGAGTAATTCTCGCTCAAACAGGTCACTGCTGTCGGGTTAACGCCCGACAGCAGAGTGTGCTAACTCCGACGGGAGCAAATCCGTGAAAGACTTATTAAAGTTTCTGAAAGCGCAAACTAAAACCGAAGAGTTTGATGCGATCAAAATTGCTCTGGCTTCGCCAGACATGATCCGTTCATGGTCTTTCGGTGAAGTTAAAAAGCCGGAAACCATCAACTACCGTACGTTCAAACCTGAGCGTGACGGCCTTTTCTGTGCACGTATTTTCGGGCCAGTAAAAGATTACGAGTGCCTGTGCGGTAAGTACAAGCGCCTGAAACACCGTGGTGTGATCTGTGAGAAGTGCGGCGTTGAAGTGACCCAGACCAAAGTGCGCCGTGAGCGCATGGGCCACATCGAGCTGGCGTCTCCGACTGCTCACATCTGGTTCCTGAAATCTCTGCCGTCCCGTATCGGCCTGCTGCTGGATATGCCGCTGCGCGATATCGAACGTGTTCTGTACTTCGAATCTTATGTGGTTATCGAAGGCGGGATGACGAACCTGGAACGTCACCAGATCCTGACTGAAGAGCAGTATCTGGACGCGCTGGAAGAGTTCGGTGACGAATTCGACGCGAAGATGGGTGCGGAAGCTATTCAGGCCCTGCTGAAGAGCATGGATCTGGAGCAAGAGTGCGAGCAGCTGCGTGAAGAGCTGAACGAAACCAACTCCGAAACCAAGCGTAAAAAGCTGACCAAGCGTATCAAACTGCTGGAAGCGTTCGTTCAGTCTGGTAACAAGCCAGAGTGGATGATCCTGACCGTTCTGCCGGTTCTGCCGCCAGATCTGCGTCCGCTGGTTCCGCTGGATGGTGGTCGTTTCGCAACGTCCGATCTGAACGATCTGTATCGTCGCGTGATCAACCGTAACAACCGTCTGAAACGTCTGCTGGATCTGGCTGCGCCGGATATCATCGTACGCAACGAAAAACGTATGCTGCAGGAAGCGGTAGATGCCCTGCTGGATAACGGTCGTCGCGGTCGTGCGATCACCGGTTCTAACAAACGTCCTCTGAAATCTTTGGCCGACATGATCAAAGGTAAACAGGGTCGTTTCCGTCAGAACCTGCTCGGTAAGCGTGTTGACTACTCCGGTCGTTCTGTAATCACCGTAGGTCCATACCTGCGTCTGCATCAGTGCGGTCTGCCGAAGAAAATGGCACTGGAGCTGTTCAAACCATTCATCTACGGCAAACTGGAGTTGCGAGGACTCGCCACCACCATCAAAGCCGCTAAGAAAATGGTTGAGCGTGAAGAAGCTGTCGTTTGGGATATCCTGGACGAAGTGATCCGCGAACACCCGGTACTGCTGAACCGTGCACCAACCCTGCACCGTCTGGGTATCCAGGCATTTGAGCCAGTCCTGATCGAAGGTAAAGCTATTCAGCTGCACCCGCTGGTCTGTGCGGCGTATAACGCCGACTTCGATGGTGACCAGATGGCTGTTCACGTACCGCTGACGCTGGAAGCCCAGCTGGAAGCGCGTGCGCTGATGATGTCTACCAACAACATCCTGTCTCCAGCGAACGGTGAACCAATCATCGTTCCTTCTCAGGACGTTGTATTGGGTCTGTACTACATGACCCGTGACTGTGTTAACGCTAAAGGCGAAGGCATGGTGCTGACTGGCCCGAAAGAAGCTGAGCGTATTTATCGCGCTGGCCTGGCCTCTCTGCATGCGCGCGTTAAAGTGCGTATCACTGAATATGAAAAAGATGCTAACGGCGAATTCGTTGCGAAAACCAGCCTGAAAGACACGACTATCGGCCGTGCCATTCTGTGGATGATCGTACCGAAAGGTCTGCCTTTCTCCATCGTCAACCAGGCGCTGGGTAAGAAAGCGATCTCCAAAATGCTGAACACCTGTTACCGCATTCTGGGTCTGAAGCCGACGGTTATCTTCGCTGACCAGACAATGTATACCGGCTTTGCTTATGCAGCGCGTTCAGGTGCATCTGTTGGTATCGATGACATGGTCATCCCAGAGAAGAAACACGAGATCATCTCTGAAGCGGAAGCGGAAGTTGCGGAAATCCAGGAGCAGTTCCAGTCTGGTCTGGTCACCGCGGGCGAACGCTACAACAAAGTTATCGATATCTGGGCTGCGGCGAACGATCGTGTATCCAAAGCGATGATGGATAACCTGCAAACCGAAACCGTGATTAACCGTGACGGCGTGGAAGAGCAGCAGGTTTCCTTCAACAGCATCTACATGATGGCCGACTCCGGTGCGCGTGGTTCTGCAGCACAGATTCGTCAGCTGGCAGGTATGCGTGGTCTGATGGCGAAGCCAGATGGCTCCATCATCGAAACGCCAATCACCGCGAACTTCCGTGAAGGTCTGAACGTACTCCAGTACTTCATCTCCACGCACGGTGCGCGTAAAGGTCTGGCGGATACCGCACTGAAAACAGCGAACTCCGGTTATCTGACGCGTCGTCTGGTTGACGTTGCGCAGGATCTGGTGGTGACCGAAGACGATTGTGGCACCCTTGAAGGTATCACCATGACTCCGGTTATCGAGGGTGGTGATGTTAAAGAGCCACTGCGCGATCGCGTACTGGGTCGTGTAACCGCGGAAGACATTCTGAAGCCGGGTACCGCAGACATTCTGGTTCCACGCAACACGCTGCTGCACGAACAGTGGTGTGACCTGCTGGAAGCGAACTCTGTTGACTCCGTGAAAGTGCGTTCCGTTGTATCCTGTGACACCGACTTTGGTGTATGTGCGCACTGCTACGGTCGTGACCTGGCGCGTGGCCACATCATCAACAAAGGTGAAGCCATCGGCGTTATCGCGGCACAGTCCATCGGTGAGCCGGGTACACAGCTGACGATGCGTACGTTCCACATCGGTGGTGCGGCATCTCGTGCGGCTGCTGAATCCAGCATCCAGGTGAAAAACAAAGGTAGCATCAAGCTTAGCAACGCGAAATCGGTTGTGAACTCCAGCGGTAAACTGGTTATCACTTCTCGTAACACCGAGCTGAAGCTGATCGACGAATTCGGTCGTACCAAAGAGAGCTATAAAGTGCCTTACGGTGCTGTTATGGCGAAAGGTGATGGCGAGCAGGTTGCCGGCGGGGAAACCGTTGCAAACTGGGATCCACACACCATGCCAGTTATCACCGAAGTAAGTGGTTTCATCCGCTTCACTGACATGATCGACGGCCAGACCATTACTCGTCAGACTGACGAGCTGACCGGTCTGTCTTCTCTGGTGGTTCTGGATTCTGCTGAACGTACTACCGGCGGTAAAGATCTGCGTCCTGCACTGAAAATCGTTGATGCTCAGGGTAACGACGTTCTGATCCCAGGTACCGATATGCCTGCGCAGTACTTCCTGCCAGGTAAAGCGATTGTCCAGCTGGAAGATGGCGTACAGATCAGCTCTGGTGACACCCTGGCGCGTATTCCTCAGGAATCCGGCGGTACCAAGGACATCACCGGTGGTCTGCCACGCGTTGCGGACCTGTTCGAAGCTCGTCGTCCGAAAGAGCCGGCAATCCTGGCTGAAATCAGCGGTATCATCTCCTTCGGTAAAGAGACCAAAGGTAAACGCCGTCTGGTTATCACCCCGGTAGATGGCAGCGAGCCGTACGAAGAGATGATTCCTAAGTGGCGTCAGCTCAACGTGTTCGAAGGTGAACGTGTAGAACGTGGTGACGTGGTTTCCGACGGTCCAGAAGCGCCGCACGACATCCTGCGTCTGCGTGGTGTGCATGCTGTTACGCGTTACATTGTTAACGAAGTACAGGACGTATATCGTCTGCAGGGCGTTAAGATTAACGATAAACACATCGAAGTTATCGTTCGTCAGATGCTGCGTAAAGCGACCATCGAGAACGCGGGCAGCTCCGAGTTCCTGGAAGGCGAGCAGGTTGAGTACTCACGCGTCAAGATCGCTAACCGCGAACTGGAAGCGAACGGCAAAATCGGTGCGACCTTCTCGCGCGATCTGCTGGGTATCACCAAAGCGTCTCTGGCAACCGAGTCCTTCATCTCTGCAGCATCGTTCCAGGAAACCACTCGTGTCCTGACCGAAGCCGCTGTTGCAGGTAAACGTGATGAACTGCGCGGTCTGAAAGAGAACGTTATCGTGGGTCGTCTGATCCCGGCGGGTACCGGTTATGCGTACCATCAGGATCGTATGCGTCGTCGTGCTGCAGGCGAACTGCCAGCTGCACCGCAGGTGACTGCTGAAGATGCATCCGCGAGCCTGGCAGAACTGCTGAACGCAGGTCTGGGCGGTTCCGACAACGAGTAATCGTTGATGCAGTAAATAAAAAACCCGCCTCGGCGGGTTTTTTTACAGCTGTAGCTTTTAATTTAGCAACGGGATGCGTCGATAAAGCTCAATCATATCGCCCGCCAGATCCTGGATGACCATCGCGTTCATCAGGTGATCCTGAGAGTGGACGGTAATCAGATTAACCGGAAGCTTCCCGGAACCTTCATCAAGACCAATAAGCTGTGTCTGGATCGTGTGCGCATGTTTCACATATTCGCGCGATTCTTCCATCGCTTTTTCGGCTTCGTCAAAATCACCCTTGCGAGCCATCTGCAACGCCGTCAGGGCAGCACTGCGCGCCGCACCCGCGTTGACCAGCAGTTCCATGATCGTTGTTTCTAAATCTTCCACGGGTCACTCCAGCAGTTTGAGCGCTTTTTCCAGTACGGCATCACCTTTCATCATGCCGTAATCCATCATGTCGATCACCGCGACCTTTTTTCCCAGCGAGTCGGCCTGGGCCTGAAGTTTCGCCTGCTCGTATTTAACCTGTGGCCCCAGTAATACGATGTCGGCCGTCGCGATGTTATCTTTAAACTCCGCGACCGGAACGGCTTTAATGGTTACTTCAACCCCTTTTTTCTGCGCGGCGTCTTTCATACGTTGAACCAGCATGCTGGTTGACATTCCCGCTGCACAGCATAAAACGATGTTCTTCATAGTCAGCCTCGATCTACATGTGTTTATTGATAATTATCCCGTGCAGACCGCTTCAACAACCGCTTTACCGCGATTGTGTGTCTGGCATCACAAAGAAATCGGCATTTTTCTGAAACCGGTTACAATTTTGCGTCGAGCAGAGAAAATCAGCCGACGGACGTTCGAATAATGCGGTTTTTTCCCTGCTGTTTCGCGCTGTAGAGTGCGTTATCTACACTCCCTACAAGCTGCTCCAGCGGTTCGAAATGCCATTCTCCCAGACCGGCGCTGAACGTAACCCGCAGGTTTTCTTCCCGCCAGACGCGTCTTTCAACGGCGGTACGCCACGCGTCCAGTAACGAGAATGCGGCAGCGATCTGCTCGGCCTGGAAAATCACCGCGAACTCTTCTCCACCGTAGCGGTAAACCGAGACGTTATGCGGCTGCATTATCTGGATCCCTTCACGCGCCACGTTACGCAGGACGATATCACCGCTCAGGTGACCCCAGGTGTCGTTAATCGATTTGAAGTTGTCGATATCAATCAGCGCCAGGGCGAAAGGCTGGTGGGCACTCAGTAACTCATTCACATCGCTATCAAACGCCCGGCGGTTTTTGCAGCCGGTGAGTGCATCGTGAGTTGCCTGGCGCACATAGGCCATCTCACGTTCTTTATTGGACTGGATGGTATGGCTAAGCATCGCTTCCAGACGCGGTGCCTGGCTGACGTCGCCGGTTTTGATGGCGTTGATAATCGTCATCAGCACGGTACGTGACGCATGACGCAGGTACAGACCGAAGAGGATGATAATGATGGCCGCCAGCGCAAAGCCCCAGCCGACGATGGTCGTTTCATGGCGGGTGATATCGGTGAGGGTCGCGCCCGATACCCGGTAGATGACAAACCAGTCCGGGTTAGTGAAGGAGTAGTAGTAATACCAGGCTTTGGTTTTCTTATCATACAGATGGCCTTCGCCGCTGGTCATTTTGTCCATCAGCGCTTCGCTCACATAGTGTTTGAAGAGCGCACCCGTGTCAGGGTGAAGCACCACAGCACCGTCGCGTTCGACGACAAAAAACTCCCCCTGCACAGGCGCCACCATTTGACGAAGGGTAAACCCCATGGAGGTCAAATCAAGATGAAAAGCGATTGTGCCCTTCAGCCTGCCTTCTGGCGAAATCAAGGGCTTGTACAGCGTCACAGTCGGGTGACCGGTGAAATAGTCCATGTAGGGACGGGTATAGTGACTGAAGATGCTGGCTTCCGCCTGGGCGATAAACCACGGACGCGTCCGGGGATCGAAAGTTTTGCTCTTTTCCGTGGGGAGCACCTCCGGCGCGCGCAGATAACGCCCCTCGGTGTCTGTCAGAGAGATGGAAGAAACGGTCGGCATCAGGTTCTGCAAATGCATCAACATCTGTAGTCCCTGCGTCGGATTGACGATCAGGGTCTCGTTCAGCGTGTCGTTACGCGAAAAATATATTGCCGAACGCCCAAGGATATAGTCGTTTTCACGCAGGATAGATTCGGTGTAGTTCACTGCAAGGTTGTGGGTAAAGTTACCATTAATTTTATGATAATCCTCAAGAAAATCCTTTTGTTGTGAAAGGGTAACCACGACCGCGATCAGCGCAAAACTGCACAGGATCCCTGCAAAGCTAACCATAATGGGTCGGGTAAAAGAGAGTTTTCTGCTGTGAAGTGCCATGAGTTGTACATCAATCCTGATGGTGAGTTTTTTCGTTTGCCGACATCCTCTCAGCATAGTCGCTGCCCTGCGGTTAGTTGTGAATTATACGGAACACGATTTCAGGCGAGATGATTTATCTTAAGAATCACTAAGAAAATACTCATTAAACTGGCCGGGGTCGTTTGTGCAAAGAATCAGAGGCAGGGCGAAACGAGGAAGAAGCTTTTCGCCCTGGACAGCTTCCGTTGCTGACGGTATGACAATAAAAAACCGGACGACAGCTGACAATCATCCGGTTGTGACTCTCCAGAGCGCCTCGACAATTTTTTACCGGCTTGCAGTTCGTTTCAACGTATTTGCGAGGCTCTTCCCAGCCAGCTGTCCCAGTCTTTCCATACCGGTTGTAATCCCTGAGCGGTCAGGGCGGCAGCGACCGCGTCCGGACGTCGTCCATCATGTGGCGCGAATTGTTCCAGCTCCGGATGGTCATCGGCATAGCCCCCTGGCTGCGTTTTTGAGAACGCACTGACGTTGTTAATCGCAAGCGGGATCACGCGATCGCGAAACGCAGGAGATTCACGCGTCGAGAGGGATAATTCAACCTCCGGGGCGAGCAGGCGAAACGCGCAGATGGCCTGGACCAACTGACGTTCGTCCATCACCGAAGCGGGTTCAACACCCCCAGTACACGGGCGTAATCGGGGGAAGGAGATGGAGTAACGGCTCTGCCAGTAGTGCTGCTGCAGCCATAGCAGGTGTTCCGCCACCATATAGCAATCCACTCGCCAGCTATCGGACAGCCCAATCAGCGCCCCCAGACCGATTTTGTCGATCCCCGCACGGCCCAGCCTGTCCGGGGTCTCCAGCCGGAAGAAGAAATCCTGTTTCTTTCCCTTCAGGTGATGCCGGGCATACGTCGCCTCGTGGTAGGTTTCCTGATAAACCATCACCCCGTCCAGCCCGAGGGCTTTAAGCTCCGCGTATTCCTCCTGCGACAGGGGCTGAACCTCCATCTGTAGCGACGCGAACTGCCGACGAATGGCCGGAAGGTGCTGTCGAAAATAGTCCATCCCGACTTTGCCCTGGTGTTCACCCGTGACCAGCAGGAGATGCTCAAAGCCCATCTCACGGATGGCGGCACACTCACGGGCGATTTCGCCCTCATCGAGCGTTTTCCGCTTAATGCGGTTGCTCATGGAGAAACCGCAGTAGGTGCAGTCATTGGCGCACAGGTTGGAGAGATAGAGCGGTACGTAAAAGCTCACCGTGTTGCCAAAACGCTGGCGGGTGAGCCTCTGAGCGCGCTGGGCCATCGGCTCAAGAAAGGTGCTCGCCGCCGGAGAGAGCAGGGCCATCATATCGTCGCGGGACAGATGACGGGCTTGTAAGGCGCGCTCCACATCAGCCTGCGTTTTACTGTTGATACGCAGGGCAATATCGTCCCAGTCAAGTTGCCGCCAGCGATCGGTAAAGGTGATCATGAGAGCGCCTCCAGAAAACCGGTCAGCGGGCTGGTGGCCTGTGCCTGAAAACTGCGCGTTCCCGGGCCGGACTCTCGTGCCAGCAAGCCGGCCTCCACCGCCATGCGGAACGCGCGCGCCATCATGATCGGGTCGTCGGCTACCGCAATGGCCGTATTCACCAGCACCGCATCGGCTCCCATCTCCAGCGCCTGTGCGGCATGGCTTGGCACGCCAATACCTGCATCCACCACCACCGGCACGGTGGCCTGTTCAATGATGATCTCCAGCATGGCGCGGGTCTCCAGGCCCTGATTAGAACCAATTGGGGCGCCCAGCGGCATGACGGCAGCGCAGCCGACCTCTTCCAGCCGTTTACACAGCACGGGATCGGCTCCGCAGTAGGGCAGAACGGTAAAGCCTTGCTGCACCAGTTTTTCCGCCGCTTTCAGCGTTTCGATGGGGTCGGGTAACAGCCAGCGCGCATCCGGGTGAATTTCCAGTTTCAGCCAGTGTGTGCCCAGCGCTTCACGGGCCAGCTGAGCCGCAAAAATCGCCTCTTCAGCCGTTTTCGCACCCGAAGTATTGGGCAGCAGGGTAACGCCAGCATCCAGCAACGGTGCCAGTATGGCGTCGCTGTGATGGCGCAGATCGACGCGCTTGAGCGCCAGCGTTACCAGCTGGCTGCCGCTTTCACGGATGGCATCCACCATCAGCTGCGGCGAGGCGAATTTTCCGGTTCCGGTAAACAGATGTGAATCAAAGATTTTATCAGCAATACGTAACATCTCAGCCCCCTGCGATTACCTGAAACAGCAGGATCTGGTCGCCTTCACTCACCTGCTGATGTTCCCACTGCTCACGCGGCAGGATCTGTTGATTAAGCGCCAGCGCCGTTCCCGGCCTGAGCTGGCGCAGCTTCCTGAGCAGCGCGGCAACGGTGAGGCCGTCATCGCATTTCATCGGCTCATCGTTAAACAGAATGCGCATTCTGACCTCCGCACACCGGGCAGTGGCTGGCGCGATGCAGCGCCAGATGACGCCAGCCGCTGGAGCGGGCATCAAACAGCCGCAGTGTATTACGCTCTGTTTCCATACCGCTGAGCAATTTGATGGCCTCCAGCGCCTGCAGAGTGCCCATCACGCCCACCACCGGACCAAGAATGCCTGCGGTGCGGCAGTTGCGCTCCGGCTCGGCATCATCCGGCCACAGGCAGCGATAACAGCCCTGCGCCCAGGGCGGGGTCAGTACCATCATCTGGCCGCCGAATCCTACCGCGCTGGCGGTGATAAGCGGCGTATTCTGTGCCACGCAGGCGGCGTTAATGGCCTGACGGGTCGCCATATTATCGGTGCAGTCCAGTACCACATCCGCAAGGGCAACTTCGCGCTGCAGGCTTTCGCCGCTGAGCCGCTCCTGGAGTGCAATAAGCGTAATATCCGGATTCAACGCATTCAGGCGTTTACGGGTAATGTGTGCTTTGGGCTGGTTGACGTCCTCAGTGGTGAAAAGGATCTGTCGCTGCAGGTTGCTGAGATGTACCTCGTCGTCGTCGGCCAGCACCAGCGTGCCCACGCCCGCCCCTGCAAGATAGAGCGCGGCAGGTGCACCCAATCCGCCCAGGCCAATAATCAGAACCCGGCTGGCGAGCAGCTTTTGCTGCCCGTCAATGGCGATATCCTCCAGCAGGATCTGGCGGCTATAGCGCATAAAATCACGATCATTCATCGCCTGCTCCTGCCAGCTGTAAGAGCTGTGCGGTGGCGGCCTGCCAGTCTGCCGCCTGGGTAATGGCGCTGACGACAGCGATACTGCCGACACCGGTATCCAGCACGGCAGGAGCGCGTTCCAGGCTTATCCCACCGATCGCGACGGTAGGGTAATCGGCAAGGCGTTTAACGTGCGCCGCCAGTTGCGTCAGCCCCTGTGGGGCAGAGGGCATCTGTTTAGTCTGCGTCGGAAAAACATGGCCAAGTGCGATGTACGAAGGGCGAGCCGCCAGCGCCACGTCGATCTCCATGTCGTCGTGTGTTGATACCCCCAGTCTTAATCCAGCGTCCCGGATTGCGCTCAGGTCCGTTGTTTCCAGGTCCTCCTGACCCAGATGCACGCCGTAAGCCTGGTGCTTAACGGCCAGTCGCCAGTAGTCGTTGATAAACAGGCGCGCGTCGTAACCACGTCCCAGCTCGATGGCGGCGACCACATCGGCCTCCACCTCGTCATCACGTTTATCCTTGATGCGCAGTTGGATTGTGCGAACGCCGCACGCCAGCAGGCGCTCGATCCACGCCACGCTGTCTACCACCGGATAGAGTCCTAAACGAAAGGGAACGCAGGGGAAATCAGGCTGATACATTACGCCTCCTCTTGTTTGAGGTAGATTTCGCCGCCCTTCGCGCGGAAGGTTTCTGACATGTCCGCCATACCCACTTCGATGGTTTGCGCGGCGGCGTAGTCACGGACTTCCTGGCTGATTTTCATCGAACAGAATTTTGGCCCACACATGGAGCAGAAGTGAGCCACTTTGCCCGACTCCTGCGGCAGGGTTTCATCGTGATACGCACGGGCGGTGAAAGGATCGAGCGCCAGGTTGAACTGGTCTTCCCAGCGGAATTCAAAGCGCGCCTTCGACATGGCGTTGTCGCGAATTTGCGCGCCAGGGTGGCCTTTGGCCAGGTCCGCGGCGTGGGCGGCGATTTTGTAGGTAATCAGCCCCTGCTTCACATCCTCTTTGTTAGGCAGACCGAGGTGCTCTTTCGGCGTCACATAGCAGAGCATGGCGCAGCCGAACCAGCCGATCATCGCCGCACCAATCCCGGAGGTGAAGTGGTCATAGCCTGGTGCGATATCCGTGGTCAACGGCCCCAGGGTATAGAACGGCGCCTCATGGCAGTGCTCCAGCTCTTCGGTCATGTTGCGGCGGATCATTTGCATCGGGACATGTCCCGGGCCTTCAATCATCACCTGTACGTCATACTCCCAGGCGATTTTGGTCAGCTCACCCAGGGTATGCAGTTCTGCAAACTGCGCTTCGTCGTTGGCATCACGAATGGAGCCCGGACGCAGGCCGTCACCCAGCGACAGGGAGACATCGTACGCGGCACAGATTTCGCAGATCTCGCGGAAGTGTTCGTAGAGGAAGTTTTCCTTATGGTGCGACAGGCACCATTTGGCCATGATAGAGCCGCCGCGCGAGACAATACCGGTCAGACGCTTCGCCGTCATCGGTACGTAGCGCAGCAGTACGCCCGCGTGGATGGTGAAGTAGTCTACGCCCTGTTCAGCCTGCTCCAGCAGCGTGTCGCGGAAGGCTTCCCAGGTGAGGTCTTCGGCAATACCGTTCACTTTCTCCAGTGCCTGATAAACGGGCACCGTTCCGATAGGCACCGGGCTATTGCGCAGGATCCACTCGCGGGTTTCGTGGATGTAACGCCCGGTGGAGAGATCCATCACCGTGTCCGCGCCCCAGCGCGTCGACCAGACCAGCTTTTCGACCTCTTCTTCGATGGAGGAGGTCACGGCTGAGTTGCCGATGTTGGCGTTGACCTTCACCAGGAAGTTGCGGCCGATGATCATCGGTTCAGATTCCGGGTGATTGATGTTGGCGGGAATAATCGCACGGCCAGCGGCCACTTCATCACGCACGAACTCCGGCGTAATGTTTTCTGGCAGACGTGCCCCGAATCCTTCCCCCGGGTGCTGGTGGCGCAACACTTCGCTGCGGATGCGCTCACGGCCCATATTTTCGCGAATGGCGATAAATTCCATCTCCGGCGTGACGATACCCTGGCGTGCGTAGTGCAGCTGGGTGACGCATTTGCCCGCTTTCGCCCGTTTCGGCGTCAGCAACCCGGTGAAGCGCAGTTCATCCAGACCGTCGTCCGCCAGGCGCGCTTTGGTGTAAGCCGAGCTGCGGTCAGACAGCTCTTCGCAGTCGTTACGCGCGTCAATCCACGGCTGGCGTAATTTCGCCAGACCCTGCTGAACGTTAATGGCAACCGCAGGATCGCCGTACGGACCAGAGGTGTCATACACCGGCACGGCTTCGTTATCTTCATACTGCGGGTGCGCTTTGCTGCCGCCGATAAGCGTCGGGCTAAGCTGGATTTCACGCATTGGCACACGGATATCCGCCTGTGAGCCGGTGATGTAAATGCGTTTTGAGTTCGGGAAAGCGGTACCTTCCAGGGTGTCGATGAAGTGTTGGGCTTGTGCGCGCTGTTCGCGGCGGGTCAGTTTTGTTGTAGACATAGCTCATTCCAAAAGTGAAGGACATGGCTTGTCAGACGACGGATGAAGCAAGAGAGGATCGCCCTGGGGCGATACAACAGCAGTGTGACTCTTGTTCCCTTCGCAGGTATTAGCCTGATCAGGTTCCGCGGATCCCGAATTAACGGTCTCAGCCCGTGCTTTCACACTGGGCACTCCGACAAGAAAAATCCCCCTCCAGAGAGGGGCGAATGGTTGTAAATTACTCGTTAACGATTAAGAACTCAAGCAGGGCGCGCAATGTTATCTTCGCTGCTGATGTTCAGGTTGTTATCCAGGGCGAGAGCGATCAGCTTATCTTCCAGCGTGAATCGCTCTTCCAGCGCTTCGCCAAGGTCGGAAAGCGCCTGCTGGAACTCAAGATAGTTATCGTGATCGATAGCGTTCTCAAGCGTGGAATCGTAGTAATCCATGATCTGCTGGGTGTTGGCTTCCAGCAGCGGATAGAGTTTGCTGGCGGTTAAATACGGCGTCGTCCCTTCCATTTCACGGATAATACGTTCATAAATATTGAAATGGCCATCGGACAGATAGTCGACCAGGCTCTGACAAAAATCATCCAGCGCTTTTTCATTCAACCGCATAAACGATTCTTTGCCAGGCTTAATACCGACCAGATTGTAATAAGCCACGAGTAGATGCTTGCGCACATGTAGCCAGCGATCCACCAGTTTGTTACTTCCTCTAACGCGCTCAGTCAGGCTTTCTAGCTGGTTTAACATGGTCGACTCCGCAAGGTTTAGAATGGGATCTGCTTATCCAAAATGTAACCACAATGCTAACAACATGTCAGTGAAGCGAAGGTAGTGCAATAGATATGGATCGTATTATTGAAAAATCAGATCTCGGTTGGTGGATCGTCAGTCACGAACAAAAATTATGGTTGCCTGCCGGTGAGATACCCTACGGTGCGGCAGATCGTTTCGATCTTGTAGGCCTGCCCGCGCTAAGGATCGGGGAATGGCAGGGAGAACCCGTGTGGTTGATCCAACAGCCACGCCGCAATGACATGGGATCGGTTCGTCAGGTGCTGGATCAGGATGTGGGCTTGTTCCAGCTGGCGGGCCGGGGCGTTCAACTGGCTGAGTTTTACCGTTCGCATAAGTACTGCGGCTACTGTGGTCACACCATGCACCCCAGTAAAACCGAGTGGGCAATGCTCTGCAGTCACTGCCGTGAGCGCTACTACCCGCAAATTGCGCCGTGCATTATCGTCGCTATCCGTCGTGACGATTCCATCCTGCTGGCGCAGCATACCCGCCATCGCAACGGCATTCATACCGTGCTGGCCGGCTTCGTCGAAGTGGGCGAAACGCTGGAACAGGCGGTGGCGCGTGAAGTGATGGAAGAGAGCGGTATTAAGGTTAAGAACCTGCGCTATGTCACCTCGCAGCCGTGGCCGTTCCCGCAGTCGCTGATGACGGCCTTTATGGCCGACTATGACAGCGGGGAGATTGTTATCGACCAGAAAGAGTTACTGGAAGCGAACTGGTATCGCTACGACGATTTACCGCTGCTGCCACCACCAGGCACCGTCGCTCGTCGGCTGATAGAAGATACCGTAGCAATGTGTCGGGCTGATGCTGAGTGACATGTTACACTGAGGCCATGACGCTTAAGGAACTGCAAAAATGACCGAACTGAAAAACGATCGTTATCTGCGTGCGCTGCTGCGCCAGCCCGTTGATGTCACCCCGGTGTGGATGATGCGCCAGGCGGGACGTTATCTGCCAGAGTACAAAGCCACGCGTGCGCAGGCGGGCGATTTTATGTCGCTGTGCAAAAATGCCGAGCTGGCGTGTGAAGTCACGCTCCAGCCGCTGCGCCGCTTCCCGCTGGATGCCGCCATTCTCTTTTCGGACATTCTGACCATTCCGGATGCGATGGGCCTTGGGCTCTATTTCGAAACCGGCGAAGGCCCGCGCTTCACCTCCCCAATCAAAAGCAAAGCCGACGTGGATAAGCTGCCGATCCCCGATCCGGAATGTGAACTGGGCTACGTGATGAACGCCGTGCGCACCATTCGTCGCGAACTGAAAGGCGAAGTCCCACTGATTGGCTTCTCCGGCAGTCCATGGACGCTGGCGACCTATATGGTTGAAGGCGGCAGCAGTAAAGCCTTTACCGTCATTAAAAAGATGATGTATGCCGAGCCGCTGGCCCTGCATGCGCTGCTCGACAAGCTGGCGAAAAGCGTCACCCTCTATCTGAACGCGCAGATCAAAGCGGGTGCGCAGTCGGTGATGATTTTCGATACCTGGGGCGGCGTGCTGACCGGGCGTGACTATCAGCAATTCTCTCTCTACTACATGCACAAAATCGTTGATGGCCTGCTGCGTGAACATGAAGGCCGCCGTGTGCCGGTCACGCTGTTCACCAAAGGCGGTGGTCAATGGCTGGAGGCGATGGCCGCCACTGGCTGTGACGCGCTGGGGCTCGACTGGACCACCGATATCGCCGACGCGCGCCGTCGTGTGGGTGACAAAGTGGCGCTGCAGGGCAATATGGACCCATCCATGCTCTACGCGCAGCCTGCCCGTATTGAAGAAGAGGTGGCTTCCATTCTGGCTGGCTTTGGCCAAGGGGAAGGGCACGTGTTTAACCTCGGGCACGGTATCCATCAGGACGTTCCGCCAGAGCACGCTGGCGCGTTTGTGGAGGCGGTGCACCGGCTTTCTGCGCAATATCACAAATAAGGAGTGGTTATGGATCTCGCGTCATTACGCGCTCAACAGATAGAACTGGCTTCATCCGTGATCCGCGAGGATCGTCTGGATAAGGATCCCCCGCAGTATATAGGCGGTGCGGATGTCGGATTTGAGCAGGGCGGTGAAGTGACGCGAGCGGCAATGGTGCTGCTGAAGTACCCCTCACTTGAGCTGGTGGAGTACAAAGTGGCGCGTATCGCCACCACCATGCCGTACATACCGGGTTTTCTCTCCTTTCGTGAATACCCCGCGCTGCTGGCAGCGTGGGAGCAACTCTCGCAAAAACCCGATCTGCTGTTTGTTGATGGACACGGTATCTCTCATCCACGTCGCTTAGGCGTTGCCAGCCACTTTGGCCTGCTGGTGGATGTGCCCACCATCGGCGTCGCCAAGAAACGCCTGTGCGGTGCGTTTGAGCCGCTCTCCGCTGAGCCGGGCGCGCTGGCGCCGCTTATCGATAAGGGTGAGCAGCTGGCGTGGGTCTGGCGCAGTAAAGCGCGCTGTAATCCGTTGTTTATCGCGACCGGGCATCGCGTGAGTATGGACAGCGCCCTGACATGGGTACAACGGTGTACGAAGGGTTACCGTTTACCTGAGCCCACCCGCTGGGCGGACGCCGTGGCCTCTGCCCGTCCGGCTTTTGTTCGTTGGCAGGAAATTCAGCGCTGATTCAGGTAAACTGCGGCTAATTTTCGATTCGAGACATCATCATGCTACAAAACCCGATTCACCTGCGCCTTGAGAAGCTGGAAAGCTGGCAGCACGTCACCTTTATGGCTTGCCTGTGCGAGCGCATGTATCCGAACTACGCCGCGTTCTGCAAGCAGACGGAGTTTGGTGATGGCCATATTTATCGCCGGATCCTGGACCTCATCTGGGAAACGCTGACGGTCAAAGACGCGAAGGTGAACTTCGACTCTCAGCTGGAAAAGCTCGAAGAGGCTATTCCGGTAGCGGATGATTTTGATCTCTACGGTGTCTATCCGGCGATCGATGCCTGCGTGGCGTTAAGCGAACTGATCCACTCTCGTCTGAGCGGTGAAACGCTGGAGCATGCCATCGAAGTCAGTAAGGCATCCATTACGACCGTGGCGATGCTGGAAATGACCCAGGCAGGACGCGAAATGACCGACGAAGAGCTGCGCGCTAACCCCGCGGTCGAACAAGAATGGGATATCCAGTGGGAAATTTTCCGCCTGCTGGCAGAGTGTGAAGAACGCGATATCGAGCTGATAAAAGGGCTGCGTGCGGACTTGCGTGAGGCGGGTGAGAGCAATATTGGTATAATTTTTAACCAGTGAGACAACAAAACGTGATTTAACGCCTGTTTTGTCACACCTCAACTCTTCCCTTCTGCCCCCCGTCTGGTCTACATTTGGGGGGCGAAAAAAAGTGGCTATCGGTGCGTGTATGCAGGAGAGTGCTATTTTGGCCTTTTCGTCGCACTCGATGCTTAGCAAGCGATAAACACATTGAAAGGATAACTTATGAACAAGACTCAACTGATTGATGTAATTGCGGACAAGGCTGATCTGTCTAAAGTGCAGGCTAAAGCTGCTCTGGAATCTACCCTGGCTGCTATTACTGAGTCTCTGAAAGAAGGCGATGCTGTACAACTGGTTGGTTTCGGTACCTTCAAAGTGAACCACCGCGCTGAGCGTACTGGCCGCAACCCGCAGACCGGTAAAGAAATCAAAATCGCCGCAGCTAACGTGCCGGCATTTGTTTCTGGTAAAGCACTGAAAGACGCTGTTAAGTAAGACGCGTGGCAGTGAACAGTTTTAGCGAAGGGGCGGTAACGCCCCTTTTGTCTGTCTGGCGTGGTCTGTTTGCGCTGGCGGGCGTGCTGCTGCTGTCAGCCTGTAGCCACGACACCTCTCTGCCACCGTTTACCGCCAGCGGCTACGCTGACAACCAGGGGGCGGTCAGGATCTGGCGTAAAGATTCCGGCGGTGAAGTGCATCTGCTTTCCGCTTTTAGCCCGTGGCATAACGGCAATACATCGACCGCAGAGTATCGCTGGCAGGGAGACGACCTGTCATTCATCGAACTCAATATCTACGGCAAAACCCCCGAACATGTAAAAGTGCGGTTTGATGACCACGGCGAGCTGAGCTTTATGCAGCGTGAAGTCAACGGTCAAAAACAGCAACTCTCCAGCGATCAGGTTGCCCTCTATCGTTATCGTGCCGGACAAATCCGCCAGACCAGCGACGCGTTGCGTCTGGGACGCGTGGTGCTGCGCCAGGGGCGCTGGCATACCGATGGTACGGTCACCACCTGCGAAGGACAGACAGTTAAACCTGAGCTTGAATCCTGGGCAACCGAACATATTCAGCGCCGTCAGCGTCATTCATCAATGGAAGTGAGTGTGGCATGGCTTGAAGCGCCGGAAGGCTCTCAGCTGTTGCTGGTCGCGAACGAAGATTTCTGCACCTGGCAGCCGACAGAAAAGAGTTTTTGACGTAAATCCCCTCTCCCTTGAGGGAGAGGGTTAGGGTGAGGGGGTGTTACTCCCCTTGCTCACGTGCAATCGCACGATAGCCAATATCCTGACGGCTAAAGCTGCCGTTCCAGCGAATATCCGCCATCAGCGCATAGGCGCGTTTCTGCGCGTCGGCAACGGTATTGCCCAGCGCGGTGGCGCACAGTACGCGGCCACCGTTAGTCAGTACGCGATCATCGTCAGACAGTTTCGTACCGGCGTGGAACACCTTCGCACCTTCAATTTCTTCCAGCGGCAGGCCGTGGATCTCATCCCCGGTGTTGTAGTGGCCAGGATAACCGCCCGCAGCAATCACCACGCCCAGAGACGCGCGTTCGTCCCACTCGGAGGTTTTCTCATCCAGCTTGCCGTCGCATGCGGCCAGGCAAAGATCCACCAGATCGGATTTCATGCGCAGCATGATTGGCTGTGTTTCTGGATCGCCGAAGCGGCAGTTAAATTCGATTACCTTCGGATTGCCCTGCTTGTCGATCATCAGGCCCGCATAGAGGAAACCGGTATAGGTGTTACCCTCGGCAGCCATTCCTTTTACGGTTGGCCAGATGATACGGTCCATGGTGCGCTGATGCACTTCATCAGTTACCACAGGTGCAGGGGAGTAAGCACCCATACCGCCGGTATTCGGCCCGGTATCCGCATTGCCTACGCGCTTATGGTCCTGGCTGGTGGCCATTGGCAGAACGTGTTCGCCATCGACCATCACGATAAAGCTCGCCTCTTCACCGTCGAGGAACTCTTCAATCACGATGCGGTGGCCCGCGTTGCCAAAGGCGTTGCCGGCCAGCATATCGTGAACCGCGGCTTCGGCTTCTTCGAGCGTCATCGCGACGATAACGCCTTTACCGGCAGCCAGACCGTCGGCTTTAATAACGATCGGCGCGCCTTTTTCACGGAGGTAAGCCAGGGCGGGCTCAACCTCGGTGAAGTTCTGGTATTCCGCCGTCGGGATGTGATGACGCGCGAGGAAATCTTTGGTGAAGGCTTTAGATCCTTCCAGCTGTGCGGCACCTTCCGTTGGGCCGAAGATTTTCAGACCCGCGGCACGGAACGCGTCAACAACGCCAATCACCAGCGGAGCTTCGGGGCCGACGATGGTGAGATCGATTTTCTCGTTCTGTGCAAAGCTCAGCAGCGCGGGAATATCCGTCACGCCGATGGCGACGTTCTGCAGAGCAGGTTCCAGTGCCGTACCCGCATTACCCGGCGCGACGAAGACGGTTTTCACCCGCGGCGACTGAGCTGCTTTCCACGCCAGCGCATGCTCGCGTCCGCCGTTACCAATCACTAATACTTTCATTTTCTGCTCCGTGGATTAATGGCGGAAGTGGCGCATGTCGGTGAAGATCATCGCGATGCTGTGTTCGTCGGCGGCGGCAATCACTTCGTCGTCGCGGATTGAGCCGCCAGGCTGGATCACGCAGGTGATGCCCACTGCTGCGGCAGCATCAATACCGTCGCGGAACGGGAAGAAGGCATCAGATGCCATGGCGGAGCCTTTCACTTCCAGACCTTCGTCACCGGCTTTAATCCCGGCAATTTTCGCGGAGTAAACGCGGCTCATCTGGCCTGCACCTATCCCGATGGTCATGTTCTCTTTGGCGTAGACAATGGCGTTGGATTTCACGAACTTCGCCACTTTCCAGCAGAACAGCGCGTCGCGCAGCTCCTGTTCTGTTGGCTGACGTTTGGTCACGACGCGCAGGTCTGCGGCTGTCACCATGCCTAAATCGCGATCCTGTACCAGCAGCCCACCATTTACACGTTTGAAATCAAGACCCGGCACGCGCTCTGCCCACTGGCCGCAAACCAGCACGCGTACGTTCTGTTTCGCAGCGGTGATTTTCAGGGCTTCTTCAGACGCAGATGGCGCGATGATCACTTCAACAAACTGACGAGAGATAATGGCCTGTGCGGTTTCGGCATCCAGTTCGCGGTTAAAGGCGATAATGCCGCCGAAAGCAGAAGTCGGGTCGGTTTTATAGGCGCGATCGTAAGCATCCAGAATGGATGTACTCACCGCTACGCCGCATGGGTTCGCATGCTTCACGATAACGCAGGCAGGCTCGCTGAACTCTTTCACACACTCCAGCGCAGCATCGGTATCGGCAATGTTGTTATAAGAGAGCGCTTTGCCCTGAACCTGCTGCGCGGTAGCGACAGAGGCTTCTTTTACCTCTTCTTCTATATAGAAGGCAGCCTGCTGGTGGCTGTTCTCGCCATAACGCATATCCTGCTTCTTGATGAAGTTCAGGTTCAGCGTGCGTGGGAAGCGGCCGGAAGGATCGTTGCTTTCACCGTGGTAAGCAGGCACCAGGCTACCGAAGTAGTTGGCGATCATGCTGTCGTACGCGGCGGTGTGTTCGAATGCTTTAATCGCGAGGTCGAAACGGGTGTCCAGAGTCAGTGACCCTTCGTTCGCATCCATCTCATTAATAATGGCGGAGTAGTCGCTGCTCTTCACCACAATGGCCACATCTTTATGGTTCTTGGCCGCGGAGCGCACCATCGTCGGTCCGCCGATATCAATATTCTCTACGGCGTCTTCCAGAGAGCAGCCTTCGCGCGCTACGGTTTGAGCGAACGGATAAAGGTTAACGACAACCATATCAATTGGCGCGATCTCATGTTGTTCCATAATCGCGTCGTCCTGACCGCGACGACCCAGAATACCGCCGTGGACTTTTGGGTGCAGGGTTTTGACGCGTCCATCCATCATTTCCGGGAAACCGGTGTAATCGGACACTTCGGTTACCGGCAGACCTTTATCTGCTAACAGGCGTGCGGTACCACCTGTGGACAGCAGTTCTACACCACGTGCAGAAAGTGCCTGAGCGAATTCGACGATACCGGCTTTATCAGAAACACTGAGCAGAGCGCGGCGGACTGGACGACGTTGTTGCATGGTAAATCCCCTGGATTTCACGATTACAGAGAGCGTTAGATGAATTTTCCAGCGAAAAACTCATCTAACACACCTGACGAGGCATCCTTGTTAAGCGCGAGCATTTTAACGAAAACGTTTGCGCAACGCTCGCGAATTTTCACTTTTTCGCATCGCTGTGGATAAGTCTGTGCGTAAAAGGGTATAAGGCGGGGTTTTGCTGGGGAATGCAGCAGTCAGTCATTTTTCTGTCATTTAGCGGTTGCGGCCTGCGGAGAAC
>NZ_RXPT01000030.1:0-31145 GCF_003965585.1 Enterobacter sp. WCHEn045836 | reverse complement strand
GCTATAGGACTGCATTGCTTTTCATTTAAAATCAATGTGATAGTTAATAAATCTACTATCGATCTTGAGTTTTAATACGCAATTTTGTACACATTGTTTTATTTGCTCCAACAGTCTCAATCGAAACATGGGCTGTTGGAGCTATCGATTCCGCCCCTCTTCGTTTCTTCTATACTTTCAGTTTGACGACTGGAGGTAATCATGTGCGGACGTTTTGCACAAGCTCAAACCCGTGAAGAGTATCTGGCTTACCTGGCCGACAGAGCTGATCGTGACATTGCCTATGACCCTGAACCTATTGGTCGGTACAACGTGGCTCCCGGTACTAAAGTCCTGCTGTTGAGTGAACGCGACGAACAACTGCACCTCGATCCGGTATTCTGGGGGTACGCGCCTGGGTGGTGGGATAAGCCGCCACTGATTAACGCGCGCGTCGAAACTGCGGCCACCAGTCGAATGTTTAAACCTTTGTGGCAGCATGGTCGGGCGATCTGCTTTGCAGATGGATGGTTCGAATGGAAAAAGGAAAGTGATAAGAAACAGCCCTACTTCATTCACCGCGCCGACGGCCTGCCAATATTTATGGCGGCGATCGGCAGTACGCCATTCGAGCGCGGCGATGAGGCTGAAGGTTTCCTCATCGTAACGTCCGCAGCTGATAAAGGCCTGGTCGACATTCACGACCGTAGGCCACTGGTTCTGTCTCCGGAAGCGGCACGCGAATGGATGAGACAGGATATAGGAGGGAAAGAAGCTGAAGAGATAGCTGCCGACGGCGTTGTGCCAGCCGACAAGTTTATCTGGCACGCCGTGACGCGTGCCGTGGGGAATGTGAAGAGCCAGGGGCCGGAGCTAATCGAGGCAGTGCAATGAAAAGTAAAAGAGACTAGGCACGTCTGAAATGAGCGATAAGTAGACATTCATTTATGGAGCTTCAGTGTAAGCAAGCTTATCACTTAACGGATTCCGCCTGTTCTACAAACAAACTTCGATTGATGAATTGAATTAACAGAAGCTTTTAGTCTTTCTCATCACATATTGTTTTTTGTCGACAAAACTTATGGTTGATTTGCACCTCAACCATAAGGACGAAGTATGTCAGATAAAAAACGTATAGCCATTACCGGTGCTTCAGGGAAAATTGGTAGGGTTACAGTAGAGTGGCTTGAGAAAGCGGGTTATAAACTGTTTCTCATCGATAAAAAAGAACCCTTAACCGATGCCCATCCCGCGATGATTTCGGATTTAGAGGATTTTGGTGCAACGCTCGACGCACTTTCCTCCGTCGGGGAAGACGTTTATTCACGACCTGAATCTGCAGCCTTCGATGCCGTGGTTCACCTTGCCAGTATTCCTCACCCCCGAATGATCCCCGATTCTGACGAGTTCAGAAATAATATGCTGGCTACCTTCAACGTGTTTGAGGCATCCAGGCGCCTGGGGATTAAAAATATCATCTGGTCATCAAGCGAAGTCCCTACTGGCGTGCCTTACGACCGGTGGGATGTCCCCTATGTTCCGGTGGATGAGCATTACCCGACCCGGGGAATAAGCATTTACGCGCTTACTAAAGTGCTGGGTGAAGAGATGGCACGTCAGTTCTGTCTCAATAACGCTGACATGCGCATTACCTGCCTGCGGCTTTCTAATGTTATGGCGCCTGAAGAATACGCGCAGTTTGAAAGCTGGCAGAACGATCCTGCCGTAAGGCAATGGAATATGTGGACTTATGTTGACGTCCGGGATGTTGCCCAGGCGATTGAGAAAGCTGTCGAATATGATGTCAGGGGTAAAGATGAGTTCTTTATTACCAGCGATGTGACCTGCATGCGAACCCCCACACAGGAGCTTCTGGACCGCTACTATCCAGGAGTTGAACAGCGTAAAATTTTTGCAGGTAATGAGTCAGTACTCAGCAGCGAAAAGGCAATGCGCGTCCTGGGATACCGCCCGTCGCACCGCTGGACCGATAGCGTGTGATGATCATTGCTACCGGCCTGCACAGGGTCGGTTACCCTCTTTAACCGGAGAATCATATGAGTGAGAAAAAACTGGCTCTGATTACTGGCTCGAGCAACGGTATCGGCCTTGCACTTGCTGAAGAATTTGCAGATAACGGATACGATCTTGTCATCGTCGCCAGGGATGAAAAAAAACTTTCAGCCGCGGGTCAAAACCTGCAAAAACGTTTTTCAGTTAACGTACACGCGTTCAGTGCTGACCTGAGTGAGTATGACCAGATAACAGACCTGCAGGTCAGAATGGATGAGGCCGGTTTAGCCCCTAATGCACTGGTCATCAACGCCGGCCAGGGACTCGGCGGCGCGTTTATCGACGGTACCGATCTTGAAAAAGAGATTAGATTAATCCGGCTCAACGTTGATGCTGTGATACATCTTTCTAAAATATTTATCCCGCGGCTCGTTGAGCAGGGTAACGGGTACGTTCTTATCACTTCGTCGCTTTCCGGCTCGGCGCCTATACCTTTCGAAGCGGTTTACGGGGCGTCAAAGGCTTTCGTCAACTCCTTTTTTTACGCCATACGTAACGAGCTGATGGGGAGCGGTTTATCAATGACGCTTCTGATGCCTGGGGCAACGGAGACCAATTTTTTCAAAAATGCAGGACAAGCCAGCACGACCGTAGGTTCGATGAAAAAGGACGATCCCAAAGAAGTGGCAAAACGTGCCTGGTATGCCCTGATGACAGGACACGAATTTGTCTATGGCAGTGAGTATGCTGAGTATGAGGGCGAGGTGATGAACAGAATGATGAGTGAGTCACACAAGGCTCAGCGTCACCGAATAATTTCTGAACCCGATTCGGCCACAAAAAAGTAAATCCGCACGGCGCCGGGCATCAGCCTAGCGCCTCTTTCAGCAGCATAATTCCAATGCCAAAAGCATGGTTGCTGTTAGCCTCATTTCATCTTTTAGGCAACCTGCCCCAGAGCAGGCTACCGATGACACATTAGCTTTTTATCCATCGTTCAAAAGCCGTCTTCCAGTCAGGATGCCAGCGCGACAGGGCCGGTCGATTGTCCAGCATATCCTGAGCCGCCCACATAATCCGTCTGGCATCCATCTCGCGGGTCACAGCGTTGTCAGGGCAGATGATATAGAAGTCACCCCGCTCAAAGCGTGGGAGGAAATAGTCAATGACCTGTGCCGCTGTCCACGCTTCATCGGGCTTTTTGCCGCTGCGCTCGTCCATGCCGGGATCGTTCATGTCGGTCCAGGTATAGCCCGGGACCAAAAGATGAGCGGTGAGCATGGTGCCGGTTTCCTTCAGAAGCTGATGGGACAGCTGTTCTGTCAGTACCTTTACGGCTGCCTTTGAGGCGTTATAGGCAGCAAAACCTGGCGGGGTAGTAATACCCTCCTTCGAACCGAGGTTTACGATCGCACCTTTCTCCCCCATTTTTAACATTTCTGGTAGAAAAATATGCTGCATGGCGACCATGGACAACAGGTTGACCTCCATCTGCTGTCGCCAGAGATTGGGGGAATCCCAGGCGCCGGCTGCTATCTTCACGCCGGCATTGTTAAACAGCAGGTTTACCTTTCCCCAGGTGCTGTAAACGGTGTCTTTGAGCTGCAGCTGGTATTCTTGACGGGTTATGTCACCAGTAACAAGCAGCGTTTCAGTCGCCAGTTCGCCAGCCAACTGCTCAAGCGCCTGCCTGTTCCGATCGAATAGGCAAAGCTTCATGCCTTTTCGGGCCAGCTCCCTCGCAGCGGCGGCGCCAATACCTTTCGCTGCACCTGTTATTACGGCAACGTTACCTGTACTGATGACTTTATTATTCATGATTTACTCCCGTCAGTAATGCGTACCGATAAGAACATAAGAAGAAGTGCTAACAGGGAAAAAGCAGCCCCAACCCACCCAGTGGAGATCCAGCTTCCTCCTGAAGCGATAACGAATCCTCCCCCGGCTGCGCCAAGCGCATTCGAAATATTAAACGCACTGTGCGTCAGGGATGAAGCGAGAGTCTGTGCCTCACCGGCAATGTTCATCATATGCGCCTGAAGTGCCGGAACGAGGGAAAAACCGCACCCAAGCATAAACAGTACGATGAGAACCGGGGTCTGCAGCGTTCCCGTAAGGGAAAACAATCCCAGAAAGATGATGTTCCAGACGATGATGCCAAATATTGATGGGATCAGCGCAATGTCCGCCAGCCTGCCACCGATAATGTTGCCAGCAATCATGCCGGCCCCCCAGAGAACAAGGATCCATGGCACGGCTGAGGCTGAAAATCCGGCAGCTTCCGTCAGTGCCGGGCTAATAAAGCTGTATACGGCAAACATTCCGGCAAAACTGACTGAAGCGACGGCAAATGTCACCAGGATTCGTGGGCTCTTCAGCGCGCCAAGCTCCTTGAGCGGTGAAGCGGAGCTGTCGGCCGCCACAGACGGAACAAAAAGCATAATCATTATGGACGTCAGCACCAGGCCCGCTGCTACCACCCAGAAAGAGATCCTCCAGCCCAGCGTCTGGCCCGCCCATGTAACAAGCGGAACGCCGGCAACGTTCGCTAGGGCCAGTCCCAGCATAACGTAACCGATATACCGGGCTTTGTGCTGTGGCGAGACCATTGAGGCCGCCACGAGCGCGGATACGCCGTACCAGGCACCATGAGGCATACCGGAAATAAAGCGGGCTACCAGCATGGATTTAAAGCCCATGGCCTGGGCGCTCAGGGCATAACCTGCAAGTGCAATAATTAACAATATCAGCAGTAGGTTTTTACGGGCCAGGCGCGCTCCAAGCACCGCAATCGCCGGGGCACCGACCACCACGCCTGTAGCGTATGCGCTGATATAGCCACCCGCGGCAGGGATTGAAACGCCGGTTCCACGCGCAAGATCCGGCAGGAGGCTCATGGGAGAAAACTCGCCCGTTCCGATGCACAATCCGCCCGCGCCCAGCGCAAGCATGGCGGGGAAAAGACCCACAGGCGGATGAATACGATCACCCTGTCGTGAAAGCGTTTGTTCTGACATTGACTATGGCTCCTGATCTCTTTCACTGCCGGATGCAAAAAAGAAGGACCGCTACCTGTTGGGTAACGGCTCTCAGCTATGTGCAGCTTATGGGTCACAACGTTTCGAAAAGAACGGCAACAGGCAGTGGTATATTGAACTGAATTAAACTATAAGCCCTTCCTTTTGGTTATTGATGAATCAGATAGTCAGTAACGGTGAATATTATTCAACAATTCTGCTGCTTGTTTCTCCATGAAGGGTGATAAACGTTATTTCGGCGGGTTTCCCAAGCCGGAAGGGAAAGCCGTTCCAGATACCGGAACCGTTGCTGACGTAAAGCTTCAGGCCCCCTACTTCGTAGAGCCCGGACACAAAACCGTTATTAGCAGGTGCGACCAGCCTGTCCAGACCGGCGATCATACCGCCGTGAGTATGTCCGGAAAGCTGGAGGCTAACTCCACTTTCTGCGGCCTGGACAGCATTTTCAGGCCTGTGGTCAAGAAGAATGACGGTTTCACCCGGGCGGGAAGACTTCAGAGCTGTGGACAGGTCAGGGCCCGGCAGATCGTATGTTGGCGCAACGGCATCCGTCACACCCGACAGATACAGCGAGTCGCCGTCACGGCTTACACGGTAACCGGCATTATTAAGAAAATGCAGGCCCAGTTTTTCAAAGGCCAGGATCCAGTTTTCAGCGCCAAAGTAATATTCATGATTGCCCGTGACGGCAAAAACGCCGTCCTTAGCCCGCAACTGGGCAAGCGGTTCAATGTCGGAGAAACGCGCTTCTGGCCAACCATCAATCATATCCCCGGTAACCACAATCATATCCGCATCCAGCTCACGGGTGCGGGTAACAATATCCTGTATCCAGCTTCTCGGCAGCAGCCTGCTGGCGTGCAAATCCGTCAGCTGAACTATCCGGTAGCCTTCAAAACGGGGGGGCAAGCTCCTGAGCGTGATGTCTATCTTTTTCACTTCAGGAACCCCGGTACCATTTTTCAGGGCCTGCGTTGTCAGCATGGCCGCCAGAACAGGCAGGATAAACCAGCAAGCTGCATGCCATTTCATCCAGCGTCCTGATACCATTCGATGCAGTATCCAGAATAGGTCACGCAGTACTAACAGGACAGCCATAAAAACGGTCATACCGAAAAGCCCGGTGGTAAGCAGCAGCAGCGATTTTGGTATCTCTGGAGAAAACATATTCCCCGTAAATAATTTCGTGATCAGGTGAAACTCGGAAGCCAGAATCATTGCGCCTGCGACGGCAATTTTAACCGTAAGCGGGGCGGGAAGCGGCTTGATAAACCGAAACAGCACGTAAAGCGCTGGAATGAGGGTCCAGATATGAAACACGCGGAAATCTCCCGGGAATGAAAAACTTTTAGTTTGCCGTGGCGTCGGGTTGCAACGTTTTGTTGAATGAATCTAAACTTACCATCCTTCAGGAACGATTCCATTCAATGTCATTTGACATTGCATTGAATTTTAATCAACGGTTTAACGCCATGTCCTCCAGACTGTCTACCACACTCACCCGAAGCGATCTTGCTGAGCTCAACGCATTTCTCATCACTGAGAAAAGGCGCAGTTTTACCAAGGCCGCCATAGAACTGGGAATAACCACCTCTGCACTGAGCCATACCATACGCAACCTCGAGACGCGCCTCGGTGTCAGGTTGTTGAACAGAACAAGCCGCACGGTCTCTCCGACCGAAGCGGGCGAAAGCCTGGCACTGCGCCTTGAAACAGGATTTAAAGAAATTGGTGACGCGCTTGAGGAAATTAACCGCATGCGCGATCGGCCCGTGGGAAAGCTCAGGCTTAATGTGCTGAGTGATGGTGCCCGCCTCATTATGGCGCGACATCTTCCACGCTTTATCAGCAAATATCCTGAAGTGGAGCTCGAAATCAGCGTTGATGACAGGATGGTAGATATCGTCAAGGAAGGATTTGATGCCGGGATCCGCTTTGGCGGAACCGTTCCTGAAGATCTCGTTGCAGTCCGACTGGGTGGAGAACTCAGATGGGTAGCGGTGGCATCGCCACGCTATCTTTATCAACATACTCCCCCTGCCGTGCCTGAGGATCTGCGCCTGCATAACTGCATTCAACTGCGCACCGGGCAAGGCGTCATCTACAAATGGGAATTCCGTAAAGGAGAAGACTATCGCGTGGTTGACGTCAGGGGGCAGCTCTGTGTGAGCGAAACGGCGCTGGCAATTGAAATGGCATTAGCTGGCGTGGGTATTGCTTACTGCCTAGAAGACCGGGTGCGTGATGACATTCGTGAAGGCAGACTAAGGGTTGTTCTTCCGGAATGGGCCCCTCTGGAAGAGCCGATGTATCTGTACTATCCAGGTCACAGACAAGTTCCCCAAGGATTAAAGGAACTTATCGAAATTCTGAGAGAAGAAATAGAACTAACACATGCAGTTTCAGCCTGAATCAGGCTCGGGGGTTTGCAAATCACCTGAGCCTGAGTTTCATAACCTGTTATGGATGTTTTTGAAGCATTTTCTCAAGGTTATGACGTGAGGTCGTAATGATAGTCCAGGGATCTTTTGGCGCGTCATGCTCAACAATATACCACTCAACCCCACTGCTTCTACCCGCACTAATGATTGAACGCCATTCCAGCAAACCTTCACCTGCCGGAGTGAAATTCATTTCGTCATCACGAATCCCGATAGCAGCGTTATCTTTTGCATGAATCGCATAGATGCGTCCTGAATATGTTGCAATTATTGACGCAGGATCCTGCCCTCCACGCGCAGCCCATGCCACATCGAGTTCAAGGCTAAGATTATTTTTGTGGGTGTGCATCATAATCAAATCCAGGGCTGTCACATCATCATACTTCTTCATCTCAAAGTTATGATTATGGTAAGACAACGACATTCCTTCATTTCTTAACGTCTCCCCCATACGATCAAGCCTCTTGGCGTAATCTATCCATCCCTGTTTTGTCGTAGGTCGTTCATTAACCTCAATCCATGGGACAACGAGGTGAGAGTTTCCTATGCCTTTGTTAAATGCAACAATTTTTCCGCGCTCGCTCTCAAGAGCAGATAGCTGTACATGCGATGCAATAACGTTAAGCTGATATTTTTTCAACGTTTCCTGCATTGTCGGTAAATCCAGGTGATGATCACCGACAAGTTCTACATGTGAAAATCCCGCTTTTTTAGCCATGGCAAACTGTGTATCGGTATCACCAACATTTCTAAGCGTGTACATCTGAATAGCAATATCGTCCTGCGCTTCGGTGCGGGCATACCCCACCATGCTTGCCATCATAAGGACTCCACAAAAAATCGAGTTTTTAATCATTATCGTTCTCATTAAAAAGTAATCGATTACAAAATATAATTCGAAAGTTTTTTAATACAACAAGCATCCATAAAAATGTGAACTAAATCACTGGAAGTTATATTTCTCGCAGTTCTGTAGGCCTGGTAAACTCCATAATGCACACCTCAAAAACTGTTTTTATATACAGTGGTTTCATTTGGGTATGCACGCAAGATACAGGGTCTGTCATGGCTGATTAAAGCTTCACCAATTCGTTTCTAATTTTCTACGTCGCTTCGAATTATGAGTTTTGTAAATTTTATGGCCGCAATTCTATGTGAGCAAAATTAAGCCGACTTTGAAGCGGGAAATTTTTTATAAAGCGTGCATACGGCAACGTCATAAATTATCGCAACCTGTTTTCTGTCCACGCCGTTTGCGATCAAACGCCCCGCCTGCGCCCATTGCTCTGGAGTAAGTTTTGGTCGCCTGCCTCCGATTCTCCCCTTTGCCCTCGCCACAGCTAACCCTGCACGCGTTCTTTCAATAATATTTTCCCTTTCCATTTCGGCAGCTGCACTCAGCATGGTGTATGCGAAACGGCCTATTGAAGTGCTGATTCTTATCCCTTCAGTGATTGAAACAAATTCAATCTTGTTCGCACGGAAATAACGCAACAAATCCACAAGGTGGATCAGGGACCGCCCAAGACGATCAAGCTTCCAAACAATAACGGTATCGCCTGGCCGTAGCAGTTTCATCATTTTATCCAGTCCCGGGCGTTTTGATTTTGAACCAGATATTTTATCTTCAAAAATGTGGTCACATTCTAATCGATTAAGTGCTTCTAACTGTAATTCAAGATTTTGGTCAAAAGTTGATACCCTTGCGTACCCATATTGCATGTTTTTTAGTCACCTTTTTTGTACGAAAAAATCAGGTGACGTTATCGGCCAGGCCGCTCAAGAGCAATCTATAAAACGTCGGTTTAGGAAGTGCTGCCACCCGGAACACTTTCAGCACTTCCGGTGATCTCCTTTCTGTGGGTGATTTGGGCATTGGTACAGAATCACCTCCAAACCCTGCAAGCAGTGATGCTAATAATGCCGTGGTTAAGCACGGTAAAAAACGAAAAAGGTCAGTATGTTGCTCAAGTTTCTGGTAATGATACGATCAACGGCGATGTCACAGTAACAGGTAATACAATCGATGACCTTATTAACAAAATCAAACCCAATGTAGTTCCACAACCTGACTTTGTGTGGGATGGGATAAAATCGGCAATTACAGAATTACTTCCTTAAACCCACCTCATGTAAATGGCATCTTCGCAGACTCAGTCCATTTCTTGGCAATCACAAACCGCCGTCCGGGCGGTTTATTTGACATTTTTATAATCTATAAACCCATCAAAAATAAGACTATCTATAGTCATCATTTTATTAAGTTTCGCCATTACATCAGGTTCATTTTGCATATCAAAAAGCCATTTCCTTGCGCCAGCAGCAATGTCATTACAAAACTCAATAACATCTAATTGCAGCACGCCATTGAAAATATTCATATGGGTATGCAGGTTCTCTCGCGCCGGGATAGTTATTTTAAACTTCCTTAATTTTGTTTCATCAACACCTTCGTGCAAACATGCATTCCTTAAACTCCAACAGTCATCTGCGCTGAATGAAACAATGGGAAGTCTAGCCCTAAAGCTATCTTTCATTTCTTCAGGCATGCCCTGAAGCATCGAAGGATTGGTAAGATTTAAATATTCATACATGTTATCCGCGTTATACCTTGGCTTGAGATAACGATTAAACCAGTCTTTGTATCTCGCACCATTCCCTTTGATTTTGTCCTCTGTCGCACCGCAAATATCAGGAAGGGAGATTGCTATGAATAAAGCGCCAAACCAATTCTCTTTAGACAGGCAATCATCTATGCCACTGAGCAACTGTTGCATTTCATCCGCACCTTATTTTGTAGGAAACTAAGTCTACAATACATCCAAATGTGGCAATTTAGGAAAAATTTTTATTCCAAGCACTGGGTGCTGATGTAATCCTGCAGATAGCCAACCTGCTTCGTCACTGTGACGATTCGTTCTCTGAGGGTGAAATAATCCCGTTCAGCGGAGTCAGTAAGTCGGGGGCCGGAAGCATCGCCCATGCTGCTGGCGCCGACCGTTCCGTTCGCGAGACATCTGGCGTTGAGGTGCAGCCCACACTTACCAGTGCTAACGCAACGCTGAAGATCTTCAAGCTGAGATTTCGCATCGGCTAATTCCTTCGTGTATTTAGCATCCAGTGCAGCGACATCACGCTGCTGGGCCTGCATATCTTTGATGGTTGCGCTCGCCAGGCTCAGTTGTTCGCTAGCTTTATCGCGCTGCCCTTTGTAGATGATGGTGTTGCCGCGGTAGTGGTTAATCGCCCAAGCCATGGAAACCAGCAGACAGAAAACGACAACGCAGATGATTGCGGTTAATCGGCTCATTTCTGGTCCCACATGCAGACTTCGCGCTCAACCTCCCGGCGCGTTACTCACCCTTTCCACTGTTTGCCTCCAGCATGAGTCCAGCGCCGCAGCTGATCGCATACGCCTTTCAGGTTCCCATGTCCACCAGCTCATCAGCGCTTTTATCTTTCTGCGCAGTGCGTGCTATCTTTCGCGGGTAAATTTTTGTATTTTGCGTAGCAGTTTTCTTGATATAGCGACGAGCAGTTACATAATTAAGGTTATGTGTCTCGCACCATTCCTTAGGGGATATGCCAGTAGCAGCGTGATCAGACAGGAACCGCTTCTGCAGCTCGCCCCAGTCCGGCTTAGCCATTGTTACCTCTAAACTGAATGAACTTTAGACGTCACTCACAGCTTCAGTATTTGAAGCAATGAAGTATTTTTTCTCAAAGAAATCTTGAAATGAGGATTTAAGCTTATGAAATATGTATAACTACGATGACGTACAGAAAATCAAGGCCAATCTCGAGTGGATAGTGCATCAAGCCTCTGCCCGATCTCATTTGCGCACTGAGCATGATCAATTAGTGATTTCCGATCTAATGGAACTGATTCAGACATATGAAACTCTTCTGGATCTTGTAAGCAAATTTGGTGCTTCCGTCTTAAATTCGGAAATCATAGCGGGTCTATCAATCACAGAGGAATTCATTGCTAAAGTTAAGCGGAATGAGGGTGCGATGTGAGCGACCAACATCCTGTGAGACGATTGATTCGTGTATTGAAGCTTCAAACTGGTGGATTTCAGTTTGAAGCTTGGGTTATTTAATTGCCGTAAAGCCGATTGAAAAGCGCATTTTTCATCGCATCAGAATCAATCGAATCCAGGTTTAACCAGGTCAATGTCTCTTGGTTCTTTTCTGCATTGAAATCAGAAAACACACCATGGATATCACCGTTATCAGGTGAGTAGAGAACAGCAATATTCTGTTCTGGACAACTATGAGGTTTACACCCTGACAGTGCAATATACTTTTTACCTGCAACTATAACTTCGGTTGAAGGCGTGCTCGTGCCACCACTTTTTACCCATGCAGGTAGTTTATTTTGACTTATCAGTTGGGAGTAGCTCTTAGACGTGCTTTTTGCACTGGCGAAGTCAGAAAGATACTGCCCTTCCTCAGCAACAGCGCTGAACGAAACCAAAGCCATAGCAGCGATAATCACTTTACCTTTCATGTTAATCCTCATTCCATAAAGACAGCTCAACTCTATACCTTTACAGTCGCTATGTCAGCCCTATGGATAATCAGAGCATTTGATGTTACTGCCCGGCCCAAATGATTAGGTAAGGATTATCTTAATCACTAGCGCTTATGCTTGTTGATTACTGCCTGACTGCCAGACTGTTCAGGACTCTGATGCGGAGAATGCCAACTCCAGGGAATCATCGATAAAAAGAGCAAGTGAAACTGAGACTCCTTTAGCTCTCCTTGCGAGGGCTTTTTTTTGGAATCACCCAACCTATCAGGTTGCGCTTAAAATTTTTGATAATGCTAGTGTCCAAGAGCGAGATAGTGACAGAACCTTACGGATGAGGCTCTATTTCAGACATTGCTCTTTGATATAGTCCTGCAAATATCCGACCTGCTTTGTCACTGTGACGATTCTTTCTCTGAGGGTGAAATAATCCCGTTCAGCGGAGTCAGTAAGTCTGGGGCCGGAAGCATCGCCCACGCCGCTGGCACCGGCCGTTCCGTTCGCGGGACATCTGGCGTTGACGTGCAGCCCACACTTACCAGAGTTAACGCAACGCTGCAGATCTTCAAGCTGAGATTTCGCATCAGCTAATTCCTTCGTGTATTTGGCATCCAGTGCAGCGACATCTCGCTGACGGGTCTGCATGTCTTTGATGGTGGCGTTCGCCAGGCTGAGTTTCTCAGTGGCTTTATCGCGCTGGTCTTTATAAGCGATGGCGTTGTCGCGGTAGTGGTTAACCGCCCAGGCCATGAAACCCAGCAGACAGATAAAGACAGCGCAGATGATGGCTGTTAAACGGCTCATTTCTGGCCCCACTCGCAAACTTCCCGCTCAATCTCACGACGGGTGATCAGCCCCTTCCACTGTTTTCCACCGGCATACGTCCAACGCTGCAGTTCGTTGCATGCACCCGGAATATCACCGGCATTCAGTTTCTTCAGCAGCGTCGATCTGCTAAACGCTCCAGTTCCCACGTTGTAAGTGAAGAAGTAAAGCGCAGCCTGGGTAGGCTTAGGAATATTAACCTTAATTAGCGGGTCGATAGCATTTGCCACCTTACGCAGATCTGATTCCAGCAAGGCGTCACATTCCTTATCGGTGTATCGGTGACCGCGGCGAACGTCTGCACCTGTGTGACCGTCACATACAGTCCAGACGCCGACAACATCCTGATAAGCGTAATACCGACGTCCTTCAAGACCATCCGCATTGCCCAGCATAACAGCAGCAATTGTGATTGCTCCGGATCCGCCAACTATGGCACCAACCAGCTTATTTCTGAGTGTCGTATTCATCTCGGCTCCTGCTGCGGCGGTTGTCTTCGCGAATCTTGAAATAGAGATTCGTTAGGTACGTGAGTACGGCGACAATGATGCCCACCAGCACGCCAATAGCATTCCATTGCTCGGGACTGTAGGCATTCAACACGCCGTTGAGGATGCTACCGGCTGAAGCGCCATATGCAGCACCGGTGGTTAGTTTGTCCATGCGATACATACTCTCACCTCGCTTTGAGCGGGTGCTTTTCAAAGGAATTTGAAAGGCCATCAGACTAAATATCTAAGGGGTATTTGAACGTGATTAACTGTGGCCTGAATTAAATATCCGGGTAGAGTCCGGGAAGATTGGCGGTGTGAGGATCAAGAGGCCTAGTCAGAACATCCCAAGCCATAAGCTAGCTAAACACGTTGTTTTTGTGTAAAAAGATGACATCAATCATCAGGTATTCATCGTGAAATACATTCGGCTAATTTTAAAGCTCATAACAGCATCATTTTATGTGTTTCTGGTTGTTTTTGGCTCTGGATTTGTAGGATCGAGTACAGCCAATGCAATTAACCTTGAAACACTTAACCTAAATTACTCATTAATCGCTAAGGACTCGGCGGTATACGCAATCTGCGCAACTGGTGCGACATTGGTTATTCCACCTGCCCTATATTTAATCCAGCATTATGTCTGGCCAGTGTTAAAGTTTATCGGTTTGAAGGTTCGCTACTTCTTTCATGGATACTAAAAGCCTCGCACAGTAACGAGGCTTCACTTATTTTTCCTGTTACAGCTTTGGCTCTTCAATACGTTCGCTTAGCACTTCGACCTCTCCATTGTTGGCGAGATCATCTCCACGAGTCACATACCATGCGCCGTAGATAGTTTCACCCGACTCTAAATCGTCAATTTTTTCGTGCTCGTAGTAAGCGATCTGCCTGCTGCCATTGTACTGGATCCAGTAATAGCCTTCTCTCATCATTCCCTCCTCCTCTTCGATATAGAGATTATAAGAGGCAATGAATATTGATGATTTTAGAAATACTTAAATCGCCATTAAGCAAAAAGCCCCACGGGGTTAACCGCAGGGCTTTAAACGAAGGCAATAACCCATCGTTAGAGCAAAATTACCACAGATTCGGGAAAAGTAAATAGCTCACGATAAATTCATACCCTATTTTGTTATCCTCTTGAGCTGTGCTTCTGCCCACGCCTCTTCAATATCAAACTTCGTGATGAGCTGATCGTAGAAGGGTTTTACAGACTTCTTCCAGGTATCGAGGCTGATTGCATCCGTTATCTGACACACCGCGGCGTAAGCCTCAGTGGAAGGAATTCGTTCATACCCCCGCCCGCTGCAGCGCTTACAGTCAGCCAGAACCGGCACACCCTGCTTTTCAGTGAGCTCCTGATTCACTGCTTTACCGCGCCCGTGGCAATCTCTACAGGCACAACTAACTACCTTCTTACCCTTACACTGAGGGCAGAGAACTCGCGCTATCTCCCTGACCTTCCTGCGCACTTCATACTCAGAAGGACGAATATGCTCGACGCCCATTTTCAATGACATCTTCACGAACTTCTTCTCTTTTGCCGGAGTGTGAGACTTCATGCTGAATACCTCAGCGTCAATAAACCCTTCCCCATTGCAGCCATCGCACTGCTTCACGCTGGCGGCGCTGCGGGAATAGTCCTCAAACGCGAAGGTGGCCAGCTGGTTCATCACTAATGGCTTAACCTTGGCATCCAGTTTGCGAAGTGCAGCAACCCGGTCGCACTTGGTCAGCGCGTACTGGGCCAGCAATTCGATCGCCCTCTCCCGGTCGTTGTTGCTGATCCCCATCTTCCCGAGAAAGGCGCTATAACCCAAGGCTGCCCGTTCCTGCGTCATACCCATAGCGGCCATGATATCCGTTCCGGTTAATGAGTCTGACGCCGTTGCACGCGGAGAATCGCTAATCATGGTCGATTTGGCGAAGTGATATTTGAGGGTATTTTCAAGATTCATGCGATCTCCAGCTCGGTGATGGTGAGTTCTAATTTCCCGCCCTTAACGACAGGCATTTTCACAACGCGATAATCAACAACCTGGCAGTCATCCAGCCAGAATCCCGCCTTGGTTAAAGCGTCGAAAGCAGCTTTCTGCAGGTTATCCAGATCGCGGCGCCGGCGGTCGGGCATGTGACATTCAATTCGGATTTTGAGTGGTGCCGCCGTTCGGATATTTAGCCGGCCGCTTCGAATGATACTGGCCACGGCATAGCGGTACGCGACGCCATCAGCGCTAATGTGCGTACGCCCACGGTTGTGCCGGTAATACCGATTATTGCTCGGCGGCCAGGGCAAAGTGATTTGATATATCTTCACGTTTACCCCCACATCCGGCTGCGCCAGCGGCTATCCGGGCGCGCTGGTGTTTTTGAGGTAGGAAGGAAAGCACTGACTGTCCATGACACGTAATCTGGGTTAAGGCTACGCTCAACTCGTACCCCGCGGGCCTTATAACGCTTAACCAGTTCGTCGGCCTGTTCGGTGCTGCAGTCGGTATGCTGGAACCAGGTCTTCTTCATCCCCATCACCCCGCAAAGCCAAGCAGCTGCGCGGCGACGTTTTCGGCCTCGTCACGGCTGCGGAATGAACGGGACAGGACCCAGAGCCAGAGAACATCGAGCGCAGCTTTATAGAGTTGCTGAAACTCGAGTTCGTCCATGTTGGCAAACGAGATGCTACGAGGATGCTTTTTGAGTGTGCCGTCAGGCAGCTGAATGGCATCAAAGTGCCCTGCTTCGACGATCACCCAGGAGCGGTAAGCGTCAAAGGATTTGCACAGGCTAATGCCATTTGTGACGCGCCGGTAAGCAACCTGCTCAAGATACTGTTCAGCAGCATCGATAAGCGCGCCCTCATTCCCGCCATAAGAAGCCAGGAACTTGGCGTAGCCGGTGATCAGCTTTCGCTCGTTGCTAGAGATAGCCCCGCCGGTTGGTTCCCAGTATTCAAAACCGAGATTAAGAAGCGCGAAAAAGCGCCGGTGAAATGCAGGGTTTCGTACCCGCCTGAACTCGGCAACAAGAACATCGCCGAGCCTGGTTTTGGATTGCAGGATATCGCTGGTCTCGGGTGTGGCCGGGATCAGTATTCCTGAATGGTGTTTGATAAGTTGTAATTCTAGCGCCATGGTTCTCTCCGTGGCGCATCAGGTATAGGTTGTTCAGGCCTATGAAATAATAATATCAGACGGTGGTGTAACTCGGTACCCCAGTCGTTTTGCAAATTGCATAAACCCGTTGAGAGTGAATATTTCTTCCTCTTCGAGCAACGGTCGTAATGAAACTATTCCATTTACTCGATAAACCAGATATCTGCCCTCAGCCGGGAAGCTATAGATAACTGCTTTATCGGCCCTTCTGACCACGTCGTACCATTGATCATCTGCATTAAAGGCATCTGCACTACACACTATTTCCCCCAGAGCGACTTATTGACGCGGTAAACAGTAATCGGGAACAGCCAGGGGAACGCAAACAGCGATACTCTTTGAAACTGCTCCAGTGAAATTCACGCGATTAATAAAACCACTCGTCGGCGCTTTCCCAGGTCTCCTGCACGATTTGCTCAACCTCTTTCTTGTCGCCCCCGAAAACACTCAGACCATCATTGCTGGCACGCTTGATCGTTAGCTGACAATTATCAAACTGCTTGCTGAGCCTTTTGAGCAGTTCTGACTCTAGTGCAGGTATAGCTCCATCAGGAAGTTTCTTCATGCGATCAATGGCTAACTCGATTTTCATTTTTCCCTCCGCAACAAACACCTGTATGTATATACAGTATATTTATAAACGTATCTTACGGATTTTGCAACGATTAAAGAGTGTTAGAAGGATGGAGCGCTTCCAAGCTTGCAGGTATCGGTTTTAAGAACGATTTGGGACAGATCTCAGATTTGGTGGTCTACACAATAGTTATGTTGAATAGATTTCAGAGGAGTTTAGTGCAGTTTCACTACTAAATTGTGGTTTCGATATGAGATTTATAAAATGAAAATTCGTAAAGGCTATTATGGAGCTTGCTGTTACTAAGCAACAAATTTGTCAGCAAGCTCTAAAACGACATGAAACATTACCAGTGCGTAATGTAATCCAACCGGTTATCGAAATTTACTGAGATGCAGGCACTTTATCATCCTGACGGAAAGCCTCGATCCCGACTTTCTGACCATAAGAAAGTTCAAGTGTGTTACCATCAGGATCAGCGAAGAAGACATAATAACCTACCGGTTCGCCTGCCTGAACCGGTTCTTTTCGCAAGATGCCTTCCATTCTGGCCATCGCTACCTTATTGTCGATTTCTTCAATGCTTGAACAAGCTACTCCCAAGTGACCGAAATTACCCAGAGGGGTGTCAGTCACAGCATCAACCTGGACAAGGACAAGTGCAAAAGGGCGAGTTCGGTCACTTAACCACGCGACTTTACGTACCTCCGGAAGATCAGGCTCTCGCCTGTGTACGATTTCCATGCCAGCATAACGGCTATAGAAATCAATGCTTTTTTCCAAATTTCTAACAACAAACGCAACGTGCGTAAAACCTACATCAATATCTTTCATTAGGCTAATCCTTTGACTATCTCCAGAGTCGCCATCTTAAAAACTCAAGTTAACTTGAGGTCAAGAGCCTTTCAATCTATGCTTTTGCTGGATTTCTTGCACGTATTGTTCAATGCCGTTCAGGGTTGCGGCGTATGCTAACTCCAGCTAAATGAAGATTTAGCCTGCTACGCAAAGAAGAAAGAACTCAGTTGAGATGCGGTAAACGGAGCAGGCTTAAATAGTTGGTCTCATTTTCGCTCACACATCCCCATACCCTCCTACCAGCTTTCATCCAATCATATTTGGCTTTTAAAGCTCAGCTGGTATCGAGCAGTCAGCGATACTTGCGCAGCAAACGTGCCGCGCATATACAGTGCTGGCTTACCTTTTATCAAACGTGCTCACGCCTGCATCCCCTTCCCCCTTGCGATGTTAATTCTGTCAATGCATTCCCTTAATGCTTTGACTTGCTCAGGGGTAAGTTCAGATTCATCGATTGTGGCCAGAAGAGCGTTGAGGGAGCGCTCAATATCGTTTTTAGTCAACCGTAAACAGATAACCTTAACCCAACGTGGCGAGAACTTGCTGAGGCCGATTGCTCTTGTGATACGTAGTTTCATGAGATGCCTCTTAACCGCCAGTGGTGGCGATTTCAAACTCGCTTATAACACACGTGGAGAAGACTTATGTGATTATTTCGCCATAGAAATTTCTAAGGGTCGTTTCACTTGAGGACAACCAGGCTTTCAGTAAACGCCTAAATTGGTTTTCCAGCATGTCACACAAGCGCCTCGTCATAACCCGAAGCGGCTTATCAAGTGAAGGTAGTTTTTACGGTCATGCACAGGCTGGGATGTCGTTTGTGTGCCAGAAGCAGACTTTAATATAGCTCCAGAGTCCCTTATGGGAGCTATTTACATCTGTCAAGCTTTAGCAAGCGGCTTCATTCGAAAACTAATACCCATACGATTAATGGCATTCATGGTGGCAATAACAATGGTAAGTTCAACCAAATCTTTTTCACCGAATACAGAAAGCGCTGCGGAATATGCTTCATCGGAAGCATGTGTTTCACTAACACGGGTAACTTCTTCCGCCCATGAGAGGGCAGCTTGCTCTATATCCGAGAATAAATAGGTAGCTTCTCGCCAGACAGGCACCAATACAATCTTTTCGACGGACATGCCACTCTTGATAAGATCGCGAGTATGTATATCTATGCAGTGTGCACAACCATTGATCTGGGAAACTCTTAAAAAAATTAAATGGATCAGCTCGGCAGGTAAACCTGTACCAGTAGTGGCGTAATGATGGAGCGCTGCTATAGCCTTGCCACCTTTATCGGAAACTTGAAACCAGTTTGGACGCTTCATCGTTATTTCCACCTTTTTGAGTTGTTTAAAATAAAAAGATGCCTCACAGAATCGCTACGACTGAATGACAGAATTTAAATTAGTACGTCTGCTCAGACGTTGTAATCTTAACCATTGATGTCATAGATAAAAGAGACAAAAAATGAGTAAAACGGTAGGACAATTATGGGATACCTCATGCAGTAAAACTGGATAACAATTTTTAAAAGCAATCCCTGAGTGTTGATAAAATCCACGGTAGAGTCCGCTTCTCGCTCATAACAGACCATTTCCTCACTATGCCCTGCCATCTGCTTTCATCCGCTGATATTTAGCTTTCAAAAGCTCCGCCGGTGTCGGCCCTTTCGGATCAACTGGTGCAGCCAACGCCCGTCGAACGGGCGGAATCGGCTTCCTGGCCAGCACCCGCTTTTCCCACATACCCAGTATATCTCCAGCCTCACGCTCAAGCTCTTTGTGACTCAGTTGGCCATCGGTTCCGCGGCGCCGCAGTTCGAGACAAATGTGATAAAAAACCGGCTTCGGCCACGGATACAGCTCGCTGCTCGGGTACCGGAACACCAGCTTACGCCACTTCCAGTACTCAGCCATGACGTCAGCGGTGGTGATCCCCAGTACGCTGCGCCCTTCCCTGCACCACTTGATGAATTGGCCTGGCGAAGGCAGGAATGGACGCTCCTGGCGCCGTACCATGCACATGCCCGCTTCAACCTGTTCCAGAGTGGTGATCCCGTTTTCTTTGAAGGCCAGCACCCACTGACGGCGGATCTCGTTTACTTCCTCCTGGCTTCGATTAACCAGGCTTGCCGGAAACGCGGCCGCCAGCTGTACGAATAACCCGTTGATAATCTGCGCCACCTGCTGCGTTTGTTCGCGTTCGGTGTACTGCTCAGGCATGTTGTGTGCCACACGGCGTGCCTGTTCCCGGTCAAAATCGCGAATACTCTCGGCAAGGTTTTTCATTTCAGCACCCCGTCAATCCAGTCGGTGTTATGCAGGTCAATGCCGCCCCGGGATGGCTTTGCCGTTCCGGTTGCGCGCAGCCGCTTGGTGGTGAGCTGATCCCACTGCTTGCGCAGACTGGAAGGACTCAGGATGTTGTCTTTCCAGAACTCGTCCCGGTTAGCCCACTGGAACAGGTCACAGATTTCGTAGTGAGTACGCTTGTCCTGGACACGCATCAGCCTGATGGTATTCGCCCATTCAGCCCAGTTGGGTTCAGATAGCGATGCGTTGACGGTAAGAAGCCTGTCGTAAATCCAGCGTGCGGCCTTGAGGTCATCAGCGGATCCCCATGATTTACCTGCTGGGGTGTATATCCCAGCGGCAGCTTCTGGATGGCGTGAGAGAAACTGTTGAGTTTTCTGGTTTCGGGATTCGTCAGAATTCCGAGACGAGGATATTTTAATATTGTTCTTGTTATAGTCTTGGGTGTCTACCGTTTCCGGGAAGGTTTTTCCCGTTTTCGGTAACACTTTTCCCGATTTCGGGAAGACTTTTCCCGTTTTCGGTTTGTCTAAAATCCAGGCAGAAAGGTCAGTATTTATACCGACCGTTTTCATCACGCCCTGCTTCTGACTGAAGATAATTTTGCGTTCTGCGAGCGATTTGAGCGCATCAGAGACATGCGAATCACTCAGCCCTGTAAGCTCGGCGATCACCGTGTTCGTAACGCGGTCCTGCTTCTTGTTCCAGCCGTAGGTAAGCCAGATCACCGCCTCAAAACACTGCCACTCCCGGCCTGACATTCTCAGACGAGGCTTGAGTTGCTGGATCTCGTTAGCGACCTTGGTATACCCGTTCGACAGGTCGGTCATACGACCTCCCGGTTGTTCGGTTCTGTGGGGGAAATTGATAATTTCAGCTGTGTTTGACATACTTAGCTCCGCAATTACACTCCGTTTTTGCACCTGAAAGTCGGTTCTGTTAGCGCAGACCGGCTTTCGCCTTTTCTGAAGTCTTCACATTGCCCCCAGCATGGTTGTGACCATCGCCAGCAGAGGCGCTGTTAGATCCGGATCGACACGGAACATTTCGAAAATCCCTTCGCCTAACTCCTTCAGCTTTTCCTTCTTCGGTGCATCGAGCATCAGAGCTTGCTTCGCCTCACTTACCTCTTTTTCCAGCCGGGCCATTCGGTAAGCAAACGAGTCGTTCTTTACGACACGGTCGCGGTATCGAAGCGGCAATACAGACATGATCGCGGGCGACAGCTGTTCAACGTTCTTTCGGTACGATGCGGAGTCTTCTTTGTTGTCGAGCCAGCGGAACAGCTTCACGTTCCAGACATCGGCCTGGCCTGAAAAATCTACGCCATCAAGTTGAAGTTCTTCCGCCGCTTCCTGGATTTGAAGTGCTACAGCTACGCGCCCTTCTGCTGCCGCCCACGCCCGGACTGCAGAACAAATATTTCGATGATCAATACCCTGCGCTGCCGATTCGCTTTGATGACACGGGAATATCAGTCGATTAGAAGAAGCTCTGCTACTCTGTTGAAATGAAACAGTTTGCATTGTTAAGGCTCCTCTTTAGGTAAACCATCAGTGGGATTTGGGTAGAGATCTGGGCGCAGCTCGTGCGGAGTTACGCCAGTTATTTTGAAAATTGGTAGAACACGCTCAGCAGGTACTACACCCTGATATCGATTTTTCCAGCGACTAACTGACATTGGTTTGATTCCAAGTAGAAAGGCTAGCTTTGTCGCATTACCAGCCCTGTTTATGGCTTTTGTTAACCCATTCATCTTGTTCTCCGCTATGAATGCAAATCAAATTAAGCCCCAGACTTACATTAATGTCAAGCCCCTGGCGAATTTCCAAGTTTAAGCAAAAGGCTTATTCTTTAACTATGAAAGAGAAAATCTTACTTAATCCGACGCTTGTTCAACGCTTGTCCGAATTGAACGGGCGAGGTATGACTAAATCCGATATGGCAAGGGTTGCTGGTGTAACCCCGCAATCTGTTAACGGCTGGTTCAAAAAAGGGGTTATAAGTAAAAAATCAGCGCTTGCAGTTGCTGATGCTGCTGGAGTATCAGTACCTTGGCTGCTTGGTGAGAATGTAGATGAAAAAGAAGGGCTCAAACCGGACGAACAGAGAATGTTAGAGCTCTATAGACAACTTCCAGAAGAAGAACAGAAAAATATGTTGCGTATTTTTTCACTTCGCCTTAAAGAGCTCGACGAGATGTACGAAAAGTACATGAAAGGACGGATCCGTTCACAGCAGTGACGTAAAGTCCCCCATGAAATCTGTTGCTATGAATTATGTGTTCTTTGATAAGCGTTAGATAAAGCTTAACATTTTTTATCAATATAAACATATAGATATCTCATGTCATTAAGTCTTTTTTCGTATAAAAACAGTTGATACTTTTTGTGCGAAACGGTAGCCAGCAAACTTGACATTGCAGAGTTAACATATATATTAACTGACACGAGGTCACTGATGAGCAACGATGAGTCGCCATCCAAATGTCCTAACTTGATTGTTGGCTCAATGCTACGAGTCGTCCATTGCGAAGGGGCTTGGGACACATTTATCGAGGCTTTAAATAGCGTATCTGCAAGTAAACGAGACTCAGTAAAAACTCAAATGGATCTGTTGGTTAAGCGGTTATCCGATGGGGGAAGACTATCCAAAGACTCTTTTCCGCCTGAAGGCCCTCTTCCCTGTCGCCCCGGAAGACCGGCAAAACAGTTTTACGCATTCAAAAAGATTCCTATTCGAGCTTATGGTTGGTTTTCAGAAAGGTATGAAAAAACGTTTTTCATCAGCCATTACATCTATAAGAATCAAGATAAGCTCGCACAGAAAGATACAACAAAAGTCCAAGGGAATTGGACGAGAATTGAGGTAGACGGCGATGAGAAATGACAGTCTTTATCATACTGAAGTTGAAATGCATTCTGAAGAACACAAGCGCCTCTATGCAGCCGAAGAATTAACGTTTAATGTCACTGAAGATATCCTGATCCAAATGGAAGACAGAGGTGTATCTAAATCGGATCTTGCAGAGAAGCTCGGAAAAACAAAAGCTTACATCTCACAATTGCTAAGTGGTTCTAGAAACATGACTTTACGAACCCTTGCAGATATTTGTTTTGCTTTGGATATTAAACCAACTGTTTGTTTTGAAGAAGAAGCAACCACTTCTATAGAATCAAAACCTATACTGTTGAAAGAAACTTGTGGCTGGCAAGATGTTATTAATGAATTCAATGGCTTTACTGACACCCTGCTTCAGGGAACTAGTACAGTAAATAAATCCAACGTTATTGTAAGGGCCCAGAAAGAGTTCTGGAGCAAAGCTGCATAATGAAGGAATCACTAAAGGTAGCAATTGAAAACTTGGCAATACTGTCAGTTCATTTACGTAATGCTAAGGTTGAAATGGATGATTCATATAATTTCCTTAACATTAATTCTATTCCAAGGAAGAATCAGTCGTTTAGAAATGTTGTAAAAATTGAGTTAATCGAAATGGTTCGTGAAGATGATCCGAACGATAAAAAACTCTTTTATTCATTTCTTTATGATGTGGGCGCTCGCCTTGTCACACCTGAAAGTGATGATGATGGCAAAGATGATGATGCGATACTTACTATTGAGTCTTGCTTCGAAGCTATTTACTCAGCCAAAAAAGAGCTTGGAGAAGAAGAACTTGAAGCATTTGGTGCTAATAATGTCGGTTATCATGTTTGGCCGTACTGGAGGGAATATCTTCAATCAACATGCTCCAGGTTAGGAGTTAATCCTATAAGAACTCCTTTTTATGACATGAAGAAGTCAGACATCCGAAAAGACTAGTACACAGCGACCCGGCCAATGGCCGGGTTTTTTGTACTCATTTCCATATCTCTTACCTCAAATCACTCCCTGTAAACCAACGGTCAGTTCTTCAGTACTTTGCCGGCTTTTACAACCCCAAAATTATCGAAACCATCACATTTAAGCCTAAAACTTAGCTATCAACTTCGCCTTGAGCTTGACTTTAATTAAGCCTAGGACTTAATATCACTACACCAAGACGCACTACGAACCACCCAGGCAGGACGCCCACGAAGTAGTCGCCGACGGCATACGAATAGTCGGATGAGGTGGAGATATTAACGCGCATCAGGTGTAAACGTTCCGCTGGCCGGCGATAAGGCATAAGAAAAGCGCCCAGCAGGACGCTTCGCTCTTTAAAAATCTGGGTATCCCTGAATGTTAGCTAATCCAGCTGGCATCAAGAGTGTAGTTAGAGGTATTCATCGAGTAAGAGGCATTACAATTATGGCAAATAGATTGGTGAAAATAGCATCTGGCATGAGCGTTATAGTACGGCTCTCCAGTAGGCTGAAGTATCGATACTATTCTCTTTGTAAAACACTGTGGGCAAAGATGCACTGTTACCTTCTTTTCACCCACAATCTGCTCCTTCGAATACACAAACGTACCAGATTCAAGTTGATTGAAAACATAACCTTCAGTCTGGGATTGAAAATCTTCGTACTCTGCAATTTTTGCTTTGAGAAGCATTGCTTCTTCTTCACGTTGACGGATCACATCACCGAGAGAGAAGCACTCCGCCTGAAGTGTAATTAACCTGTTCTGAAGTTCAATCGTGGCAGCTTTAACTTCCGCATCAGTTTTTGCGTCGTTGATGACTTTGGCTAAACCTGCGGTCTCTTTTATGGCGGCCATGGCAGCTGATAGTTCGGCAATCACTACGAATACTCTTCTTGTTGCTGGGGATATCCAGATTAAACGAATCCTTGTTGTTGGGGAATAGCAGGATCCACCGAGCCTGATGTGGTCAAAAGACAGGCATTACAAGGAGATCAAAGTGACTGATTACGCGCGTAAGCCATCACGGCAACAGGCAGTAAAGCTGAACTTCTTCGAGGTGATTCTTCGCCGCCTGTGCTACCTACTGGCGCAAAAGGGGAATCCAGATGTGTAACTCAACGAAATGCGGGTACTGCGGCAAGCCGGTTGAACTGGAGGAAGTAGTCAAAAGTACCCTTCTCTTTCGCAACGGCGCGCAGATGACGCGCAAAGAAAAAGAATACTGCTCTGAACGTTGTGCTTCGTACGACCAGATGGCCCACGAAAGCTAACGTAAAAGCCGCGCAAGGCGGCCCGTACGTCCGGTGCTCCCGACCAAAGTTACACCGGAAAACTACTTAAAAAACCAAAGTTCACCCAATGGGCGCTATCTCTGGCCCGGGGATCTTACATCCAAAAAAGAGGATCTCACATGGAATTTTTCTATGTAGTTAAGGCTACGCAGAAATCTGGCAAAGAAGACGCAGTGATTTGGTTCACTGCGAAATCAGAAGCCCGTGCCAACCTACAGCTCGATGTTGAGCTGGAAGATGCTGGTATTGAAACCGGACGCGGTAAGGATTACGCCAAACCGGTTCGCACCGATTTCCCGGTGTATAACGACCTCCCGGAAGAAAGTACCGTGGATTACACCTGGTGCAAACGCTACGAACTGGACGAAGACCAGCGTACGTGGAAAGTGAAGTTACAGCATGAAGATTCTTACCAGAACTCTTCTGAGCAGTCGACTTGCAGTATTACTGTTACCGACACAAAGATGCCTGAGCTGCTCACCGTTGCTACGCTCCCACTGCGTCAGCGCATTCTGGCTCAGTTCATTTCTGACGAGTACGCCTATCACATCGACACTGAGCAGAAGAGAGAAATTCAGCAACTCGAGATGGATGTAGATAACAGCTACGTTCAAAACATGCTGCTCGCTGCAGAGAATGTCGATGCGTTCAAAAAAGCGACTGAATTCGAAATTGCCCGGGTTGTTGAGGCTCTGAAGACTGTCTTCCCATTAGACGGGAAACGGACAGAGTTATCGCTGGTAATTCATTTCTTTAAGACCTGGTTCAACACCGAGCATATCGATCGCGGCATTCTCGTTCGCGAATGGGCTAACGGTAATCGCATCAGTAATGTTCAGCGCACTGATTCTAGTACCAATGCAGACGGCGGCCATGTAACGGATCGCGGCGAAGGCGCGCACCACACTCTGGACACTCTCGATCTTGAGATCGCATGCGCCCTGCTGCCTATGGATTTCCATCACTTCGAAATTCCTTCGAGCGTGTTACGACGCGCCAAAGAAATCGTGGCTAAGAAAGAAGAACCATGGAAGTCATGGAGCGCAATCTTACGCAATCAACTAGGCATATTGGCGGTGAACCGTGCGGCAATCTTCAATCTGATCCGTATCGCACCAGAGAACATCCACCATACGCCAGCGGCTCATCTTGAGTTTGTGAATAAAACCATGACGGCTGAGTTTAACTCTGCTGTGGAGCTACTGCCGTTGCCTACTCCTGCAGTTGAGACTGAAGCCCCAGTTGAACAACCGCAGGTTGAAAATCTCGGCAGTGGAGTGTTCTCCATCGATGGCCTGATGGGCGGAAATACTGAACCGGTCGCCGATACCTCCTCAAATGAAGTCGAAAAAACGGAAAACGCAGCGGAGACCACCAACGATGTGCAGATGGAAACGGCTAAGCCAGAGAAAGACGAAGATGTTGGTTCGGTACCACCGAGCGAAAGCACTGATGCAGCTAATTCGCAGACAGATTCCATAGCCCCGGAAGAGCAGCAGTCGAAGTCAGTAATCGAATACCCAGCCTACTTCGAACCTAGTCGCTATGAAGGCCTACCGAATGACGTTTATCACGCTGCGAACGGCATTAGCTCAACCCAGGTGAAAGATGCCCGCGTCAGCCTGATGTACTTTAACGCGCGCCATGTGGCTAAAACTATCCCGCGCACAGCATCCAAAGTGCTGGATATGGGAAATCTGGTGCACGCTCTTGCACTGCAACCGGAAAACCTCGAAGAAGAGTTCAGCGTAGAACCGGAGATCCCTGAAGGTGCGTTTACGACCACCGCAACTCTGCGCGAGTTCATCAATGCCTACAACGCCAGCCTACCGACGCTGCTAAGCGCTGACGAGATTAAAGCGTTGCTTGAAAAACATAACGCATCCCTTCCCGCTCAAGTGCCGCTTGGCGCCAGCATGGAAGAAACGGCTCAAAGCTATATGGCTCTCCCAGCTGAGTACCAGCGTATTGAAGAAGGCCAGAAGCAGACAGCAACGGCAATGAAGGCATGCATTAAAGAGTACAACGCCACCCTGCCCGTGCCGGTTAAAACCAGCGGCAGCCGTGATGCGTTACTTGAGCAATTAGCAATCATCAATCCTGATTTGGTCGCACAGGAAGCGCAGAAACCGACACCGCTGAAAGTGTCTGGCAGCAAAGCAGACATGATCCAGGCAGTTAAGTCGGTTAAGCCCGATGCCATATTCGCCGACGAACTGCTGGATGCCTGGCGCGACAACCCTGGCGAAAAAATTCTGGTTACCCGCCAGCAGCTGGCAACGGCACGGGCAATTCAGTCTGCGCTCCTGGCGCACCCGACCGCTGGCATGCTGCTGACACATCCAAGCCGTGCCGTTGAAGTGAGCTACTTCGGCTTTGACGAGGAGACGGGCCTAGAAGTTCGTGTACGTCCTGACCTTGAGATCGACCTGGACGGCGTTCGCATCGGTGCTGACCTGAAAACTATCAGCATGTGGAACGTCAAGCAGGAAAACCTGCGAGCCCGGCTGCACCGGGAAATCATTGACCGGGACTACCACCTCAGTGCGGCTATGTATTGCGAGACCGCAGCGCTGGACCAGTTCTTCTGGATTTTCGTCAACAAAGACGAGAACTACCACTGGATCGCCATCATCGAGGCATCCGCAGACCTGCTGGAACTGGGCATGCTCGAGTACCGCAAAACGATGCGCTCCATCGCCATGGGTTTCGACACGGGCGAATGGCCAGCGCCGATCACTACCGATTACACAGATGAACTGAACGATTTCGACCTGCGCCGCCTCGAAGCGCTGCGCGCTCAGGCTTAAGGGGGATTTATGCATAACACTAACGTTACCGTTGCTGACCAGAACACCGTTATTAACTCCAACGTGGCTTTGTTTGATTCCCAGTATCTGAACGCCATCAGCACGTTCGCGCAAATTATGGCGCAGGGCACCGCCACCGTTCCTAAGCACCTGCAGGGCAATCAGGCCGACTGCATGGCTGTAGCGATGCAAGCGGCACAGTGGCAGATGAATCCCTTTGCCGTGGCGCAGAAAACGCACCTGATTAACGGTGTGCTCGGGTATGAAGCGCAGCTGGTTAATGCCGTCATTTCACGAAGCGGCGTGCTGGCCAGCCGCTTTGAATATGAATGGTACGGGCCATGGGAAAAGGTCGTTGGAAAATTCAATATCCGTAAAGGCGACAAAGGCGAGTACCGCGTTCCGGGTTGGACCCTGGCAGACGAAGCCGGGATCGGCATCATTATCCGCGCAACTCTGAAAGGCGAAGAGCAGCCGAGGGAACTTGATTTACTGCTGGCTCAGGCCCGCACCAGAAACTCTACCCTATGGGCTGATGACCCTCGCCAGCAGCTGGCATATCTGGCCGTCAAACGTTGGGCGAGACTGTTCTGCCCGGATGTGATTCTGGGCGTCTACACCCCGGATGAACTGGATGATCGCCGTGAAGAACAAGAGGTAAACCCAGCACCGGCGCAGCACGTTAGCCTTGCAGACATTTCAGGTGACAACGTCACTACGACTCAAACGGCTCAGGAATCAGCTCAAAACATCGATGCGCTTGCTGATGATTTCCGCGACCGCATCGAGGCGGCCCAGGATGTCGATAGTGCAAAAGCTCTACGCGCAGATATCGAAACCGTCAAAGCAACGCTAGGTTCCGCCCTGTTTACCGAGCTCAAGAACAAAGCAGTGAAGCGCTACTACCTGGTTGATGCTCGCAATAAGGTGGAAGCGGCGATCAACTCCCTACCATCTCCGGATGAACCCGACGCGGCAGAACGCTTTGGCGAAGCTGAACGCGTGCTGGCTTCTTCAAAGCGTCACCTGGGCGATGAACTGCATGAGCAGTTCAGCATCACCCTGGCGGATATGAAACCGGAATACGTGAACTAACGAGATCGGGAGGGGAAACCCTCCCTCAAGGAGAAGAAATGCGACTGATTAATCGCAGTAAGCAATCCCCTTTGGCTCGCCAGGCATGTGATGCCGCTCTCGCGAAGCACGTCGAAACTTACGGTGAATTCGCCAGACAGAAAACCAAGACCACATACACCGTAGTGGTTGAGGGAATAAAGGTAACAGTGGAAGTCGTTAACCGCCGGGCCAGCTACGTTGCGACAGCCATGAATGGTGCGCGCAGGCTGCGCAATCTGCCGGGACAATGCAACTGAGAGGTGCAATATGAATGAAACAACTTATACGAATGTTGATATCTTGATCACCAGTGAAGTTTTATCAAGATACAAAATTTCGCGGAGCACGCTGTACTTTTGGAGCACCCCTTCCAGAATGCCGGCATATTTTTCACAACCATTTCCGAAGCCGAAGATAAATGGAAGCCCGAAGCGCTGGAGACTTTCAGACCTCCTGGAGTGGGAAGAAAAAGTGGGCATCAAACCAGAGGATGACCAACCAGTTTCTCCAAATGGTTCTGCCATACCGCAAGCCAATGGCGCTGATCATCAATGTAGTCATGCAGGTTATACCTCGCCATGACACCTGCCATATGATGGCCAAGCAGTTTCTCAACAACATGTGGCGGCGCACCTAATTCAGAAAGTCGCGTCGCCACGGTTCGTCGAAGGTCATGGAGGGACCACGGCTTCATTCCTGTCTTGGAAATTATTTGGGCAGAAAATAACGCAACGTTGGGCTGAAGAGGCGGCCTGTCATCCTCTGGCCCCTTGTAGCGTGACAACGTAACAACATGCTTTGACATTGATGTTTCTTTATGAGATTTCATCATCTTTACAACAGCATCCGGCAACGCTCTCCTGACCGATTTACCTGTTTTATAATCACTTGCTGGAATGGTCCATGTTTGATCCATAAAATCGAACCATTCCCACTTTGCCGTTCTTATTTCCGTACTCCTACAACCGGTCAGAATGAGAAATTTCATGATCAGCTGTTGTCGTTCTCTCATCTCAGGCAAAGCATTCCACACAGTTTTGATTTCCTCATCGCTCAATCTTCGGTCTTTAACTGCCGCGGTGAGCCCCACATCAGATCGCCTGAGACTCTCAATTGGGTTTAGGTTGATTACTCCTCTGTTAGAGCAGAAACGAAAAACACGCTGCATCAACCCTAACATTTGCCCAGTAACCACCCTTCTTCCCATACCGTCGAACAGGCTAAGCCAATGTGCCTTTGTGGTCTGATCTACGTTCATATTCCCCAGCACAGGATTGATATGGTTGTTGAAGTCCCGGCGGTTCACGTGGATTTTTACCAGACCTTCAGGAACGCAGTAATGCTTTTCCCAGTAATCAAAGGCTTCTTTTACGGTAATCGCATCTGTTCTTTTCTGTTTCTCCAGTACGGTCTGTCGTCTCGGATCGAACCCCTCTTTAAGCCAGGTTCTGAACTGCTGTCTACGCTCTCGCGCCTGAGCTAATGATATGGTCGGATAATCGCCGATCGTCAATTGAGCCGCTTTTCCGTTCCATCTGTAGCGGTAAAAGAATGTTATACTGCCGGATGTAGACAATCTGACATTCAAGCCGTGAGCGTCTGAAATGACCTCGATTTTGTCTCTCTTTTTGCCAAGAGCTTTTCTCAGTTTTGTATCGGTTAGCAATGTGTACACTCCGGGAAAAGATATACACAATAGTGTACACATTTTGCGTAAATTGATAACCTTCAAATTAATGCGTGATATACAAAAATAAAGCATTTAGAGCAGGCAAGATGTTGATAATGGCGGAATTTTTCAAAAGACATAAAGCATGACAAACAAACTTAAAACGGATTCATATGCCCTACGATAGCG
>NZ_RXPT01000003.1:0-366682 GCF_003965585.1 Enterobacter sp. WCHEn045836 | reverse complement strand
ACCTTCTCAACCTGAACAAGGTTTGTGTGGGACGGGTTGCCTTTCGCCAGTGGCGACGGGCGCTGCGTGGTCAGTACGTTAATACTGCCCGCCTGGTCGATGCGGTTTGCATCCGGGCTGTACCAGGCGCCCTCTCCCAGCGCGACAACGCCAGGCATCATGCGCGGCGTCACTTTGGCTTCAATATGCACCTCCCCACGACCGTTAAAGATACGCACGCGATCGCCATTGCTAATGCCGCGCGCTTTCGCATCCATCGGGTTTATCCACATCTCCTGGCGGCAGGCGGCTTTCAGCACATCAACGTTGCCGTAGGTGGAGTGAACACGCGCTTTATAGTGGAAACCGGTCAGTTGCAGCGGGAATTTCGCGGTCAGCGGATCGTTATAGTTTTCAAACCCTGGCGTGTAGATCGGCAGTGGATCGATAACATCCCCTTCCGGCAATTCCCAGGTCGCGGCAATGTTCGCCAGCGCTTCGGAGTAAATCTCGATTTTGCCCGATGGCGTGGTCAGCGGATTCGCCTGCGGATCGTCGCGGAAGGCTTTGTACGCCACGTGGTGCCCTTGCGGATCGCGCTGTTTATAGATGCCCTGCTTGCGGAAGGTATCGAAGTCCGGCAGGTCAGGGATCGCTTTACGGGAAAGTTCATGCAAATGACGCATCCACTCTTCCTGAGTACGGCCCTCGGTGAACTGTTGTTCGACGCCAAGACGTTTCGCCAGCTCAGAGGTCATCTCATAGATAGTTTTGCACTCGAAACGCGGTTTGATGGCCCGATCGGTGAAGATCACGTAGGACATGTTGCCGCAGGAGGCATCCAGCGCGAAATCCATCTGCTCAGAGGCGGTGCAATCCGGCAGCAGAATATCCGCATATTTCGCCGATGAGGTCATGTGGCAGTCGATCACCACAATCATCTCGCACTTCTTGTCATCCTGCAGGATTTCATGGGTGCGGTTGATTTCTGAGTGCTGGTTAATAAGACAGTTACCGGCGTAGTTCCAGATCATCTTGATCGGCACATCCAGCTTGTCTTTACCCCGTACGCCATCGCGCAGGGCGGTCATCTCCGGGCCACGCTCAATGGCGTCGGTCCACATAAACATGGAGATGCTGGTCTGAACCGGGTTTTCCAGGGTTGGCATCCGTTCAAACGGCAGCGAATACGAACCTTCACGCGCGCCGGTATTCCCACCGTGAATACCCACGTTACCGGTCAGAATGGAGAGCATGGAAATAGCACGGGTGGCGATTTCGCCATTCGCGTGGCGCTGCGGCCCCCAGCCCTGGCTGATATAGGCCGGTTTCGCTGAACCGATTTCACGCGCCAGCTGGACAATACGTTCCGCCGGTATCCCGGTGATGGTGGATGCCCACTCCGGGGTCTTCGCCACGCCGTCACTGCCCTGGCCCAGAATATACGCCTTGTAATGCCCGTTGGCAGGTGCACTGGCGGGCAGGGTTTTCTCGTCATAGCCGACACAGTATTTATCGAGGAACGGCTGATCGACAAGGTTCTCGGTAATCATGACCCACGCCAGCGCGCTGACCAGTGCCGCATCGGTACCCGGACGAATAGGGATCCACTCATCTTCCCGGCCTGCGCCTGTATCGGTATAACGCGGATCGATAATGATCATACGGGCGTTAGATTTGGCACGAGCCTGCTCGAGGTAATAGGTTACCCCACCGCCGCTCATGCGCGTTTCACCGGGGTTGTTTCCGAAAAGCACCACCAGTTTACTGTTTTCGATATCGGAGGGACTGTTACCGTCTGCCCAGCCACCGTAGGTGTAGTTCAGGCCTGCAGCAATCTGCGCAGAAGAGTAATCGCCGTAGTGATTGAGATAACCGCCGCAGCAGTTCATCAGACGCGCCACCAGCGTTTTGCCTGGTGGCCATGAGCGGGTCAGCGTTCCCCCGAGCGTTCCGGTGCCGTAGTTCAGGTAGATGGATTCGTTGCCGTACTCTTTTATCAGACGCTGCATATTGCTGGCGATGATCTCGTAGGCTTCATCCCAGCTGATGCGCTCGAACTTCCCTTCTCCGCGTTTACCGACGCGTTTCATCGGGTACTTCAGACGGTCCGGATTATAGACCCGGCGTCGCATTGAGCGGCCACGCAGACAGGCGCGAACCTGGTGCAGCCCGTCGTAGTTATCGTCACCGGTGTTGTCTGTTTCGACGTATTTAATTTCGCCATCCACCACATGCATCCGTAATGGACAACGGCTACCACAGTTTACGGTACAGGCACTCCACACCACATTTTCCGGGGCTGTAGCCGGGGACAATGCATCCGCCGCCGACGCCAGTCGGGTAAAAGGGAGAGTGAAGGCACTGCTGGCAACGGCGAGACCGCCAATTGCCGTGGTTTTCATCAACCCACGGCGAGTGACCTCGGCAGCCATTAACGCTTCAGGCGCTTTGATTTTCATAAAGACTCACTTTGGTTGCTCACAAAGAAAAAGGGGCGGAATTAACCGCGATATCGTTTTATAGATAACGAGCAAATGCGTTATGCGTGTTTTATGCTGGCTTTCATTCGGAGGAGTATTACTACTTTAGAGGGAGGGGGTATTGCGTCTTATCAAACCCAGGGTATAAAAAAAGCGCCAAAAGGCGCTTTTTTGTTGTAAGGCAAAGAATTAGCCGATGTACTGCTGGCCTTTCATGTACGGGCGCAGCACTTCAGGGATCTCAATACGTCCGTCTGCCTGCTGGTAGTTTTCCAGCACGGCAACCAGCGTACGGCCGACAGCCAGACCAGAGCCGTTCAGGGTATGCACCAGACGGGTTTTCTTGTCGGACTTGCTGCGGCAGCGTGCCTGCATGCGACGCGCCTGGAAATCCCAGACGTTAGAGCAGGAGGAGATTTCACGGTAGGTGTTCTGCGCAGGTACCCACACTTCCAGATCGAAGGTTTTGCAGGCGCCAAAGCCCATATCACCGGTGCACAGCGCCATACGACGGTAAGGCAGACCCAGCAGCTCCAGCACTTTCTCCGCGTGGCCAGTCATCTCTTCCAGTGCGTCCATGGACTCTTCCGGACGAACGATCTGAACCATCTCAACTTTATCGAACTGGTGCATACGGATCAGACCACGCGTGTCACGGCCGTAAGAGCCTGCTTCAGAGCGGAAGCACGGAGAGTGCGCCGTCAGTTTGATTGGCAGGTCGTCTTCGTCGATGATCTCATCACGCACGAGGTTGGTCAGCGGCACTTCCGCGGTTGGGATCAGCGCGTAGTTGCTGCTGTCGGCTTCCTCGTCCAGCGGACGGGTGTGGAACAGATCGCCGGCAAATTTCGGCAGTTGTCCGGTACCGTACAGGGTATCGTGGTTAACCAGATACGGAACGTAGGTTTCGCTGTAACCGTGCTGCTCAGTGTGCAGATCCAGCATGAACTGTGCCAGCGCACGGTGCAGATGGGCAATCTGACCTTTCATCACCACGAAGCGAGAACCAGTCAGCTTCACGGCTGCCGCAAAGTCCAGGCCCGCGTGCATTTCGCCCAGAGTAACGTGATCGCGAACCTCGAAGTCGAATTCGCGGGGTGTCCCCCAGCGTTTCACTTCAACGTTGTCATTTTCGTCTTTACCGACAGGAACGCTGTCGTCAGGAATGTTCGGGATAGCCAGGGCGATATCACGAATTTCGGCCTGAAGAACATCCAGCTCAGCTTTCGCCTGGTCCAGCTCTTCACCCAGTTTGTTCACTTCCAGGCGTAATGGCTCAATGTCTTCCCCGCGCGCTTTCGCCTGGCCGATGGACTTCGATCGAGAGTTACGCTCTGCCTGCAGATTTTCAGTTTGTACCTGCAGAACTTTACGACGCTCTTCAAGAGCGCGCAGCTTATCTACATCCAGCTTAAAGCCCCGGCGTGCCAGTTTTTCAGCGACTGCGTCTGGCTCATTACGCAGCAGATTGGGATCGAGCATGCTTATCCTGTGCTTATCGAATTAAAATAGGAAAAAGTGGCCACAGCCTGCGGCCACAGGGATACAATGCCAACATTACCGCAACGACTGAACTAACGGTAGCGTTTTATAGGGCTATTTTGATCCTGTCCGGCGAGCCAGGCGAGCTTTTCGCCAATCTTGCCTTCAAGACCTCTGTTTGTGGGGTGATAATAGCGGGTTTGTGCCATTTCCTGCGGGAAATACTCCTCCCCGGCCGCGTATGCATTGGGTTCATCGTGGGCGTAACGATACTCCTGCCCGTACCCCATCTCTTTCATCAGCTTCGTTGGTGCATTACGCAGATGCACCGGCACATCGTAGTCCGGTCGTTCACGTGCATCCGACAGAGCCGCTTTGAACGCGGTATAGACGGCATTGCTTTTCGGCGCGCAGGCCAGATAGACAATCGCCTGAGCAATGGCACGCTCACCTTCTGCTGGCCCGACGCGGGTAAAGCAGTCCCAGGCCGAAAGCGCCACCTGCATGGCGCGCGGATCGGCATTGCCAACATCTTCTGAGGCAATCGCCAGACAGCGACGCGCCACGTACAACGGATCGCCACCGGCAGTGATAATGCGTGCGTACCAGTAAAGCGCGGCATCCGGCGCGCTGCCACGTACCGACTTATGCAGCGCCGAAATCAGATCGTAAAAGCGATCGCCTTTGTTATCAAAACGCGCGCTACGCTCACCAGCAATTTCGGTCAACAGTTCCGGTTTTAACACCCGTTTGCCGGCGTCGTCGACTTCGGCCATATCGGCCATCATTTCCAGCGTATTCAGCGCCCGCCGCGCATCGCCGTTGACCAGCTCAGCAATGGCCCGACGCGTGTCGTCTGGCAGGATAATATCCTGCCCGCCATAGCCGCGCGCTTTATCCTCCATCGCCTGAATGAGGACTTTTTCAATATCCTCGGTGGTCAGCGATTTGAGCAGGTACACGCGCGCCCGGGAAAGCAGTGCCGAGTTGAGTTCAAACGACGGGTTTTCGGTGGTGGCACCGATGAAGAAGATGGTGCCGTCTTCGATGTGCGGCAGGAACGCATCCTGCTGACTTTTATTGAAGCGGTGGACTTCGTCCACAAAGAGGATGGTTCGTCGACCGGCGTTACGGTTCTGCCGCGCGCGCTCGATCGCCTCACGGATCTCCTTCACACCGGATGTGACGGCCGAGATGCGCTCAACGTCCGCGTTAGCGTAGCGGGCAATCACTTCAGCAAGCGTGGTTTTACCGGTACCGGGTGGTCCCCAGAGGATCATCGAGTGCAGATGCCCGGCCTCTATGGCTCGCGGCAACGGCTTCCCCGCAGCCAGCAGGTGCTGCTGGCCAATATACTGAGCTAAATTTTCTGGCCGCATACGCGCGGCCAGAGGTTGAAACGCATTATCCGAAAAATCGAGCGACAGGTTGCCCACTCATGCCTCTTACTTACGTTGGTCGTCCACCGTTACGCCCTGCGGCGGGGTAAAGGTGAATTTTGATGCATCGACAGCGCCATTTTGCTGGGATTTGAGCTGATAGCTGCTGCGCTGATCGTCCTGCTCAACAGCGCCGAACTGATTGATGGTACCGTTGGAGCTCACATTAATAGTGAACTGCTTCAGGTTGCCGTTACTGCCTTTCGGCGTCAGGACAAACTCATCACCGTTCTGCTTAATATTATATTGCTGCCAGTCGCTGGCCTGGTTGCGGGCAATCAGCATAAAAGGCGTATTGCTGGTCGCATCTTTCAGCCAGGTGGCGGTTGCCTGCTCAACAAACGGGTTGAAGAACCACAGGGTTTTACCGTCAGACACCAGGATGCTCTCATCCGGCTGAGTCATATGCCAGTTGAAAAGATTTGGGCGTTTTACCCACAGATCGCCCTGACCTTCCTGCACCGCATTACCGCTGCCGTCAGTCACTTTTTGCGTGAAGCTGGCGTGGAAGCTGCTCACTTTATCCAGGCGGCTTTTAAGGTCGCTGGCCGCATCAGCCCAGACGCTGCTGGCGACAAAACTGGTGAGTAATGCACAGGCGATTGCGATTTTTTTCATTGTTAATCCTTAAAATACGTCATCCCGAAATGGGGTTTCCGTTTTCTATTCTGGACCTGCCCGCAGGCAGGTGACAGAAGAAAATGCTTAAATTTGGCTGATTTACCCTTCTTTGCACACGCTGAAGATCAATCAAACGGCGGCGGAGCCAGCACCTCACGGTTACCATTATGCCCCTGCTCGCTGACAATGCCCTGGGCTTCCATCTGCTCGATGATGCGCGCCGCGCGGTTGTAGCCAATACGGAACTGACGCTGAACGCCGGAGATAGACGCTTTGCGTTTTTCGGTAACAAAATTAACCGCCTGGTCGAATAACGGATCCAGCTCTTCGCCGCCGTCAAAGCCACCGCCGCCGCCTTCGCTTTCGCTATCGGAGGTAATGCCGTCAACGTATTGTGGACGACCGCGCGCTTTCCAGTCCTGCACCACGGCATGCACTTCCTGGTCGCGAACAAATGCGCCGTGAACGCGCACCGGAGAGGTGGAGTTCGGGCCAGAGTACAGCATGTCCCCCATCCCCAGCAGCGATTCTGCACCGCCCTGATCAAGGATGGTACGCGAGTCAATTTTACTCGAGACGGTAAAGGCGATTCGGGTTGGAATGTTGGCTTTGATCAGACCCGTAATGACGTCCACGGAAGGACGCTGCGTCGCCAGTACAAGGTGAATACCGGCCGCACGCGCTTTCTGCGCCAGACGAGCAATCAACTCTTCCACTTTCTTACCGATGGTCATCATCAGGTCGGCGAACTCATCCACCAGCACGACGATGTAAGGCAGTTTTTCCAGCACCGGATGCTGGGCATCCATGCTATCACCCGGTTTCCAGTACGGATCCGGAATCGGGCGCCCCATCCGTGCCGCCTCGGCGATTTTCTCGTTATAACCGGCAAGGTTACGCACACCCAGAGCCGACATCAGCTTATAACGGCGCTCCATCTCGTTGACGCTCCAGCGCAGGGCGTTGGCTGCGTCTTTCATGTCGGTCACGACTTCCGTCAGCAGATGCGGGATCCCCTCATAGACCGACAGTTCCAGCATTTTCGGGTCGATCATGATGAAACGCACATCTTCTGGCTGCGCTTTGTAGAGCATGCTGAGGATCATGGCGTTCACACCGACCGATTTACCGGAACCGGTCGTACCCGCCACCAGCAGGTGAGGCATTTTAGCCAGATCGGCAACCACCGGCTCACCCGCGATATCTTTACCCAGTACCACGGTGAGTGGTGAAGGGTTGTCGCGGAATTTGGTGTTATCCAGCACTTCACGCAGGTAAACGGTCTGACGTTTTTTGTTCGGCAGCTCAAGGCCGACATAAGGTTTACCAGGAATAACTTCAACCACACGTACCGCAACGGTCGACAGGGAACGCGCCAGATCACGTGACAGGTTTGAAATACGCGCGGCTTTAACGCCAGGCGCCAGGTTGAGTTCGAAACGGGTAATCACAGGCCCTGGGGAGTAGTTGACCACGTCCGCTTTAATGCGGAAGTCAGCCAGACGCGCTTCTACCAGACGGGCCATCTGCTCCAGCGCGAAGGTATCGACCGGCTCAACTTCTGCTGGCGGTGGCGTTAACAGATCCAGCGACGGCAGAGGCGTGCTCGGGCGTTGCAACGGACGACTGTCACCGTTACGCATCAGCAGCGGATGAATGAGACTTTCCTGCGGCTGTGCCGGAGGCTGCTGGAACTGCGGCTGTTGTAGCTGCTGTGGCTGCTGTGGCTGCGCATAAGGTTGCGGTGCAGGCTGCTGCGGCTGGGCGTACGCCTGTGGCGCAGGGGTCTGCTGCTGACGCACCGGCTCGGCTTCCGGCATGACGCTCGGCGTGAACAGCGGTTCGCTCGGACCCTCATCCACCAGATCTTTCATCGGTGAGAATTCAAAATCCGACAGCGAGAACGGATTCGCGCCAGCAGGCTGCTCGCCCGAATAGCGTTGCTGCTGAGTGGCCGCAAACTGGCGTGCTAATTCTGCCTCTGCGGCATCATCGTCGTCCGCCTGAGCAGGATGATCGTGCTGATACTCCTCGCCATAACGCTGGTGTTGCTGCGCGGCGAACTGACGCGCCAGTTCGTCCTGCTGCATTTCGTCAGCATCATCGTCGTAATCAGATTCACGGGCTTTCTCCTCAGCCATACGCTGAGAAGGCAGCTTAATGCCATAGGAGGCCAGCTCACGGCGGGTTGGCACACGCACGCGGTTAGGGCGCGGCAACTGCGGGCCAATTCCCTCTTTTACCTGAGGACGTGGCGTTCCACCTGCCGCCAGGCTAAAGACCGGTGCCGCAACGGATGCGGCGGTAGCGGCTTGCTTCACGCTCTCTGCCACCGGCGCAACCGCAGGCGTTGGATCAACTGGCGGTACGGAAACAGACGGCGTACTCACAACAGGCTCCTGCACCGGCTCGGGAACCGGCTGATACCATGCCGCCAGCTGCTCGCGCTCACGGGCACGGCGCTCTTCAACCTCTTCGAAATAGTACATTGGCGGACGAGACGGTTTCACCTCTTCCACCACCTCAGGTTCTGGTTGTGGCGCGACGTACGGCTCGGCAGGTTGAACTGGCTCAGGCACATACTCCTGATACGGTTGCGCGACGGGCTGCTCGTAGTGCGGATACCCCTGAGGCTCATGTACGGGCTCAGGCTGATAAGGCTGCTGCCACGGTTCCTGCTGGACCGGTGTATAGCTTTCTGGCTCTGGCGCGATAACCGGCTCTGGCGTATGAACGCCCGGCGCCGTTTGCCACTCTACCTGAGGCTGTTGAATCACGGACTCGGGAGCGGGAACCGGCGCAGACGGCATCACGGCTTCTGCCGGTGCTGCATAAGCCTGCGCGGCCGTGGTCGCGGCTGCCGCGGCAGCAACCGGTGCGGTAACAGAGTGACCGTTTAACAGCGGGTCGTATTCGTCAAAATCGCCCGGCGTGGCACGGCTTCCGGAGAAGAGCACATCATCAGGATCGACGGCGGCACCGGCTGAACGGTACTCAACATGATCGTCCTCGTCCATACGTTTACCGGAGAAGAGCGCCGCATCGGTTTTACGACCCAGCGGGTTGGCAAATTTCTCGGCGACGCGCTGGCGACGCGCAAGCGCTCCGCGCAATATGCGTGCACGACGAGATTCACGACGCTGTACAGGCGCATCGTCTTCCTCTTCGTACTCGTCTTCATACTCATCTTCATCGACCCAGGTATCATCACGACGGGTGCGATTGCTGGCAAAGGTCAGAATGGTGAGGATAAAACTGCCGATCTTCTCGGCAATGCTCACCCACGACCAGCCGGTGAACAGCGTTAATCCTGCCGCCCAGATGCACAGCAATGCCAGGGTACCGCCGCTGCTGTGAAGCATAGGCTGCAGCGCAGAACTCAACAGACTGCCAATCACCCCGCCCGAGGCGAAATACCAGATATCATCAGCGTTGATGGCCGCCAGCCCGCAGGAGGTGAGGATCAGCGCCAGCGCGCCAATCAGGCGCAGCGAAACCGCGAAATAGTCGATGTAGTCGTCATTCTGACGATGGCGCCAGGCAAACCAGCATCCGCCAATAATAATGACGGGAATGGTATAGGCCATCACACCGAAAATGAAAAACAGGGTGTCCGCAAGCCAGGCACCGGGAACGCCGCCTAAGTTATGGATAGGCTCATGCCATGCAGTTTGTGACCAGCTGGGATCTGAGGGGTTGAAACTGAGTAAGGCTGCCATCAGCCAGACGGCAAAAAGGGCAATAACGATCAGCAACGCCTCAAGGAGCCGACGTCCGCTGCTTAGCTTCGATAATGTGACTTCTTTGTCTTCAGTGTATTCCTGGCTCAAGAAAGGCTCTCCAGGTATCAGGCATATCCTGCCTGTTTGCTAAAACGGACAACAGCGCCGGGACTCCCCGGCACTGTTGCTGTATGGATTAACAGGAGTGTAATCAAACTACGCTGATTTTGCACCTGTTCCGTGTTAGCGCGTCTTAATAACCAGACGATTGCTCTGTTTGACCTCTTCCATCACCACATAGGTACGGGTGTCGTTCACGCCTGGCAGACGCAGCAGGGTTTCACCCAGCAGCTTACGGTAGGCGGACATATCTGGTACGCGGGTTTTCAACAAGTAGTCGAAATCGCCAGAAACCAGATGACACTCTTGAATTTCTTCAAGTTTTTGTACAGCGGCGTTAAATTGCTCAAACACATCCGGTGCACCACGATTCAGAGTAATCTCAACAAATACCAGAAGTGAGGCATCCAGATAATGCGGGTTCAGCAGAGCCGTATAGCCCTGAATAAAACCCTGTCTTTCCAGTCGGCGCACACGCTCAAGGCACGGCGTCGGGGAAAGTCCCACACGTTTTGAAAGCTCGACGTTGGAAATACGCCCATCCTTTTGCAATTCATTAAGAATGTTACGATCGATACGGTCGAGATCTTTGCCAGGGCGCTTCTTGCTATCTACCATTATTATTGTCTCTCTGTATTCCTTCCCTACTCCTGCCTGGACCCTGTGCACATCACTGTTCAGAGCCTGTACCCGTTAGTCATCACATCGCCTGGTTATCTATTAGACGCGATGCGGATTCGGGTTCTGTTGGTAAGAAGACCGTTGCCCGAAAGCAGTCACCGACATCACGTATGGCGTCTGTCCACGCCATGCGTAGATTTCATTGACCCGGTAAAAATGGCATTTACGTGCATGCCTATGCGGCACACGGTTAACGCGGTTTTTTTTCTTCCTTGAATGTTTTCGCAAAAGCGCAGGGGATTGTCAAAGCAAAACATCGATTTTTAGTACAACATGCCGGATATTCATTTCGGTGGGGTATTAATCCTCATTTTATTGCCTCATAAACAAGCGAATTTGAGAAGAAAGCGTGACGTTATAGCGCTCAATTTATCGTCATCACCTATCGTACAGATTGAGATCAACATTGCTGCGCTCTTTTTTTACGGCAACAAATTCCCTACAATCCTGCCAACTGTCTGCCAACAACAATGGGGATCTCATGGGCACGGCCAAACACAGTAAGCTGCTAATTCTTGGTTCTGGACCTGCGGGATATACCGCGGCGGTCTATGCTGCACGCGCTAACCTGCAACCGGTTTTGATTACCGGCATGGAAAAAGGCGGTCAGCTGACCACCACCACAGAAGTGGAAAACTGGCCAGGCGACCCTAATGACCTGACCGGGCCGCTGCTGATGGAACGTATGCACGAGCATGCGGCTAAATTCGAAACCGAAATTCTGTTCGACCACATTAACAAGGTCGATTTGCAGAACCGTCCGTTCCGCCTGACGGGCGACAGCGGTGAGTACACCTGCGACGCGCTGATCATCGCCACGGGTGCCTCTGCCCGTTACCTTGGCCTGCCATCAGAAGAAGCGTTCAAAGGCCGCGGCGTTTCTGCCTGCGCAACCTGCGACGGTTTCTTCTATCGCAACCAGAAAGTCGCGGTCATCGGCGGCGGCAACACGGCCGTAGAAGAGGCGCTCTATCTGGCGAACATCGCTTCTGAAGTGCACCTGATCCACCGTCGCGACACCTTCCGCGCCGAGAAGATCCTGATCAAACGTCTGATGGATAAAGTGGCGAGCGGCAACATTGTGCTGCACACCAACCGTACGCTGGAAGAAGTGACGGGCGATCAGATGGGCGTTGCCGGTCTGCGTATTCGTGATACCCAGAACACCGATAACGTCGAAACGCTGGAAGTGGCGGGCCTGTTTGTGGCTATCGGCCACAGCCCGAACACGGCGATCTTCGAGGGACAACTGGAACTGGAAAACGGCTACATTAAAGTACAGTCCGGTATTCACGGCAACGCGACCCAGACCAGCATCCCGGGCGTGTTCGCTGCCGGTGACGTAATGGACCACATTTACCGTCAGGCGATCACCTCTGCAGGCACCGGTTGTATGGCCGCGCTGGATGCTGAACGCTACCTTGATGGTCTGGCTGAACAAGGTAAATAATCTTTACAAGTCAGTAACAAACGTAAATAAAGGCGGCGATAAGTCGCCTTTATTGTCTCCCCGTTGTAACATTGCGCTGCCCACTTTCTAATAACATCACCTGCAAAGCACGCAATGGAAAAAACCCGTCAACAAGAGTTAACACGCTGGCTAAAACAGCAGAGCGTTCTTTCCCGCCGCTGGCTCATGATTTCCCGTCTTCTGGGACTGATCAGTGGTCTGTTGATTGTTGCCCAGGCATGGCTGCTGGCCCGCATTCTTAATCATATGATCATGGAGAACATTCCGCGTGAAGCGCTTCTGTTGCCCTTCATCGTCCTGATCCTGGTTTTTATTCTGCGTGCCTGGGTCGTCTGGCTGCGCGAACGCGTTGGGTTTCACGCGGGGCAGCATATTCGCTACGAAATTCGCCGGCAGGTGCTTGACCGTCTTCAGGAAGCCGGACCCGCGTGGATCCAGGGAAAACCTGCCGGAAGCTGGGCAACGTTAATCCTTGAACAGATTGACGATATGCATGACTACTATGCCCGCTATCTTCCACAGATGGCGCTGGCCGTGTTCGTTCCGCTACTGATTGTGATAACCATTTTCCCAATCAACTGGGTGGCGGCGCTGATCCTGCTGGGTACCGCCCCGCTGATCCCGCTGTTTATGGCGATGGTCGGGATGGGAGCGGCCGATGCTAACCGGCGTAACTTCCTTGCGTTGGGCCGCCTGAGCGGCCATTTCCTTGACCGTCTGCGCGGCATGGAAACGTTACGCATTTTTGGCCGGGGTGAAGCGGAAACCGAAAATATTCGCCAGGCGTCGCAGGATTTCCGTCAGCGTACGATGGAAGTGTTGCGTCTGGCGTTTCTGTCATCAGGGGTACTGGAATTCTTTACCTCTCTGTCGATTGCCCTCGTGGCGGTCTATTTTGGCTTCTCCTATCTTGGCGCCCTGGATTTTGGCCACTACGGCACCGCGGTGACCCTGTCGGCCGGTTTCCTGGCGCTGATCCTGGCTCCGGAATTTTTCCAGCCGCTTCGCGATCTTGGTACTTTTTACCATGCCAAAGCGCAGGCGGTTGGCGCGGCTGACAGCCTGAAAACGTTTATGGAGACGCCACTCGCGCATCCGGAACGTGGAGAGGTTACGCTGAACGCCAAAGAACCGGTAACCCTTGAAGCCCGTGATTTCTCTATCCTGTCACCTGAAGGGAAAGTGCTGGCAGGCCCACTGAACTTCACTCTGCCTGCCGGGCAACGTGCGGTACTGGTGGGTACCAGCGGTTCAGGAAAAAGCTCGCTGATCAATGCGTTATCCGGTTTTATGGCCTATACCGGCTCACTGCGAATCAACAAAACCGAACTGCGCGATCTCGATCCGGACGCCTGGCGTAAACAGCTCAGTTGGGTGGGGCAAAATCCCCAGCTTCCTGCTCCGACGCTACGGGAAAATGTCCTGCTGGCTCGTCCGGATGCACGTGAAGATGAGTTGCAATCTGTTCTCGACCGCGCCTGGGTCAGCGAGTTTCTGCCGCTGCTTCCTCAGGGTGTCGATACCGTTGTCGGCGATCAGTCTGCCGGGTTGTCCGTGGGCCAGGCGCAGCGCGTGGCGGTCGCCCGCGCACTGCTTAATCCATGTCAGTTGATGCTGCTGGACGAGCCCGCAGCCAGCCTGGATGCACACAGTGAGCAGCGCGTGATGGCTGCCCTGAACGCCGCCTCATTGCTGCAAACCACCCTGATGGTAACCCATCAACTGGAAGGCATTGCCGACTGGGACCAGATCTGGGTCATGGAAAACGGTCGTATTGTTGAGCAAGGCGATTACGCCTCTCTCGTTACCGCGCAGGGCCCCTTCGCGGCCCTGCTGGCGAATCGTCAGGAGGACATCTGATGCGTGCCCTGCTTCCATATCTCGCGCTCTATAAACGCCACAAGTGGATGCTGACATTGGGCATCGTGCTGGCGATCGTGACCCTGCTTGCCAGCATCGGCCTGCTCACGCTTTCCGGCTGGTTCTTGTCCGCCTCTGCCGTCGCGGGCGTTGCCGGGCTGTACAGCTTCAACTATATGCTTCCGGCGGCGGGCGTACGCGGCACCGCCATTACCCGCACGGCAGGACGGTATTTCGAGCGACTGGTCAGCCATGACGCGACGTTCCGCGTGCTGCAACACCTGCGTATCTACACCTTCAGTAAATTGCTGCCCCTCTCCCCTGCCGGACTGGCGCGTTTTCGTCAGGGGGAATTGCTCAACCGTGTGGTTGCGGATGTCGACACCCTGGATCACCTCTACCTGCGCGTGATTTCCCCGATAGCCGGCGCGTTTGTGGTGATTGTGGTGGTCACGCTGGGCCTGTCGGTGCTGGATGTCTCTGTTGCGCTGACGCTGGGCGGGATCATGCTTTTGACGCTCATTATCCTGCCGCCGCTGTTTTACCGCGCGGGTAAATCCACCGGAGAGAACCTGACGCGTCTGCGCGGGGAGTACCGCCAGCAGCTCACCGCCTGGTTACAGGGGCAGGCCGAACTGACGATATTTGGCGCCAGCGAGCGCTATCGTGCGCGTATGGAGAACACGGAGCTCAACTGGCATGAAGCCCAGCGCCGTCAGTCTGAGCTCACTGCCTTCTCCCAGGCCCTCATGATGCTAATCGGCGGTATCGCGGTCATTGCGATGCTGTGGATGGCGTCGGGCGGCGTGGGTAATAACGCACAGCCCGGTCCCCTGATTGCCCTATTCGTTTTCTGCGCCCTGGCGGCCTTTGAAGCCCTGGCACCGGTGACAGGCGCGTTCCAGCATCTCGGCCAGGTGATCGCCTCTGCCCTGCGCATCACGGAGATTGCGGAGCAGGATCCGGAGGTGAAGTTCACCGCAGAGCAAACGGCCACGCCTGAGCAGGTTGCCCTGACGCTCAATAACGTCACCTTCGCCTATGACAAGCAGGCACAGAATGCGCTGGAAGGCATCAGCCTCGCTGTGGATGCGGGTCAGCGGATTGCGATCCTCGGCCGTACCGGCTGCGGCAAATCCACGCTTTTGCAGCTGTTAACGCGAGCCTGGGATCCGCAGCAGGGTCAGATCCAGTTTAACGGTACACCGCTGACCGACTTCAGCGAACAGGCGCTGCGCAAAACTGTCAGCGTGGTTCCGCAGCGCGTACACCTCTTTAGCGCCACGCTGCGTGATAACCTGCTGCTGGCCGCGCCGGACGCCTCTGATGATGCTCTTCGCGCCATGCTGGAGCAGGTCGGGCTGCATAAGCTGCTTGAAGACGATGGCCTGAACAGCTGGCTGGGTGAAGGCGGTCGTCAACTGTCTGGCGGTGAACTGCGTCGTCTGGCGATTGCGCGCGCGCTGCTGCATGATACGCCGCTGATGTTGCTCGACGAGCCCACAGAAGGGCTTGATGCGACAACTGAAAGCCAGATCCTTGATTTACTTGCGAATGTTATGGCCGGTAAAACCGTGCTGATGGTGACACACCGTCTGCGCGGACTGGCGAGTTTCGATCAGATAATTGTGATGGACAACGGACACATTATTGAGCAAGGTAGTCACGCAGAGCTGTTGACGAAACAGGGTCGCTACTACCAGTTTAAACAGCGTCTGTAGACTATATTTGTAGCGTCCTCACTCGCGTACTGGAGTTTTGCTGTCATGCGCCTGGTCCAGCTTTCTCGTCATAACATTGCGTTCCCGTCGCCAGAGGGAGCGCTGCGTGAACCCAATGGGCTGCTGGCGCTTGGCGGCGACCTCAGCCCTGCCCGGCTCCTGATGGCCTACCAGCGCGGCATATTCCCGTGGTTTTCACCTGGCGACCCTATTTTATGGTGGTCTCCCGATCCGCGTGCTGTGCTGTGGCCAGCAGAGTTTCACCTGAGCCGCAGCATGAAACGTTTCCACGCTAAGTCACCGTACCGGGTCACGCTGAATCATGCCTTTGGCGAGGTGATTGAGGGGTGCGCAGAAGATCGTCATGAAGGAACATGGATCACCCGCGATATCATCACCGCCTATCATCAACTGCACGAGCTTGGCTATGCCCACTCCATTGAGGTGTGGGAAGGTGGCGAACTTGTTGGCGGTATGTACGGCGTCGCGCAGGGGACGTTGTTCTGCGGTGAGTCGATGTTCTCCCGTGCGGTAAACGCCTCGAAAACGGCCCTGCTGGTTTTCTGCCAGGAGTTTGCTCAACGCGGCGGGCAGTTGCTGGATTGTCAGGTTCTGAACGAGCATACCGCCTCCCTCGGTGCTGTTGAAATCTCCCGCCGCCACTACATTGAGCACCTGGATAACTGCCGTCAGGAGAAGCTGCCGCGCGATTTTTGGGTACCGCGGACACTCTTTCTGCCCAATGCCTAAATGTTTTCCGCATATTTTTTATGAGGGTGTTATAATTATGCCGCAGAGTAGCTTCTGCCTGTTGCCCCGCCGCCGTTTGGGACCTTCGCTTCAGATAACGTCCTGACGTTTATCCTGTTGTATCCCCTTTACGAATGCGCTTTCCGTTCGGTTGTACCGTGACGCTTGGGCAATGCGCCGAAACTGTTTTGCTGCGTTTTAAACGCGCAATTCTTTACTTAATTGATGAATTTCGGCATTATCTTGCCGGTTCAAAACTTGGTAGTGATACCCCAGAGGATTAGATGGCCAAAGAAGACAATATTGAAATGCAGGGTACCGTACTTGATACGTTGCCTAACACCATGTTTCGCGTAGAGCTGGAAAACGGTCACGTGGTAACTGCGCACATCTCCGGTAAAATGCGCAAAAACTATATCCGCATTTTGACGGGCGACAAAGTGACTGTTGAACTGACCCCGTACGACCTGAGCAAAGGCCGCATTGTCTTCCGTAGTCGCTAATTGTTTTCGCCTGTAATGGCAGATGAATATTAAAAAAGGCCGGGATAATCCCGGCCTTTTTTTATTCATGGCTTTAATGTTGATGTAGTGTCATCCAGGGTCGTACAGAAGCGCCAATTTATGGCTGTGGATTAATCCAGAACCAACATCGAACGAAACTGGAAAGCGTCTCGCAAAATTGCTCTGCGGGCTGTTGCCCTCACCCCGCCCCTCTCCCACTGGGAGAGGGAGAAAGGCAGGCATAAAAAAACCGGGCTGATGCCCGGTTTTTAACACACATATTACACTCAGTGAGCCGCTTCCGGCTTGTGCTTCGCCGCACTCTGGAAATCGTACGTCAGTTCGTTCTTCGCCTGATCCAGCGCCACCGTTACCTGGCCGCCGTCCACCAGCGAGCCAAACAGCAGTTCGTTCGCCAGCGGTTTCTTCAGGTTGTCCTGAATCACACGCGCCATCGGACGAGCCCCCATCGCACGGTCGTAGCCTTTCTCAGCCAGCCAGTTGCGGGCCTCCTGGCTCACTTCCAGCGACACGCCTTTCTGATCAAGCTGAACCTGCAGTTCGACAATGAACTTGTCTACCACCTGATGGATCACCTCGGTAGACAGGTGATCGAACCAGATAATATTGTCCAGACGGTTGCGGAACTCCGGCGTAAAGATCTTCTTGATCTCTTCCATCGCATCGGTGCTGTTATCCTGGTGGATCAGGCCGATGGATTTACGCTCGGTTTCACGCACACCGGCGTTGGTGGTCATCACCAGCACCACGTTGCGGAAGTCCGCCTTGCGCCCGTTGTTATCGGTCAGCGTCCCGTTGTCCATCACCTGCAGCAGGATATTGAACACGTCCGGGTGCGCTTTCTCAATTTCATCGAGCAGCAGTACCGCGTGTGGATGCTTGATCACCGCGTCGGTAAGCAGGCCACCCTGGTCAAAGCCCACGTATCCCGGAGGTGCACCAATCAGACGGCTGACGGTGTGACGCTCCATATACTCGGACATATCAAAGCGCAGCAGTTCAATACCCAGCGCTTTGGAAAGTTGCACCGTTACTTCGGTTTTCCCGACACCGGTTGGACCGGCGAAGAGGAACGAACCGACAGGCTTATGCTCATGCCCCAGTCCGGCACGGGCCATCTTGATCGCTTCGGTTAAGGCCTCGATGGCTTTATCCTGACCAAAGACCAGCATCTTCAGACGATTGCCAAGGGTACGCAGCGTGTCGCGATCGCTCTGAGAAACGCTCTTCTCAGGAATGCGCGCGATACGAGCCACTACGGACTCAATATCCGCCACGTTGACGGTTTTCTTACGCTTGCTGGCTGGCATCAGACGCGCACGCGCCCCTGCCTCGTCAATCACGTCAATCGCCTTATCCGGCAGATGACGATCGTTGATATATTTCACCGCCAGCTCCACCGCCGCACGTACCGCTTTCGCGGTGTAACGCACGTCATGGTGCGCTTCGTACTTCGGTTTCAGGCCGTTGATGATCTGTACCGTTTCCTCGACGGACGGTTCAGTGACATCGATTTTCTGGAAGCGACGCGCCAGGGCACGATCCTTCTCAAAGATGTTGCTGAACTCCTGGTATGTGGTCGAGCCAATTACCCGGATCTTGCCGCTGGAGAGCAGCGGTTTGATCAGGTTAGCGGCGTCCACCTGGCCACCCGAAGCAGCACCGGCACCGATGATGGTATGGATCTCATCGATAAACAGGATGCTGTTGGTATCCTGCTCCAGCTGTTTTAACAGCGCCTTGAAGCGTTTTTCAAAATCACCACGATATTTGGTGCCCGCCAGCAAAGAGCCGATATCCAGCGAGTAGATGGTGCAATCGGCAATCACTTCCGGTACGTCGCCCTGCACAATACGCCAGGCGAGACCTTCGGCAATCGCGGTTTTACCCACGCCCGATTCCCCCACCAGCAGCGGGTTGTTTTTACGGCGACGGCACAGCACCTGGATCGCACGCTCCAGCTCTTTATCGCGACCAATCAGCGGGTCGATACCGCCAACGCGAGCAAGCTGATTAAGGTTGGTGGTGAAGTTTTCCATACGATCCTCCCCGCCTGCTTGCTCTTCATTGTTATTGACCTGATTGCTGGAATCTGAAGCCTGGTTAGGCTCGTCTTTGCGCGTTCCGTGAGAAATAAAGTTAACCACGTCGAGTCGGCTGACTTCGTGTTTGCGCAGCAGATAGGCAGCCTGTGACTCCTGCTCGCTGAAGATGGCGACTAAGACGTTTGCGCCAGTCACTTCGCTACGTCCGGAAGACTGGACGTGGAAAACCGCGCGCTGCAGCACACGCTGGAAGCTGAGCGTCGGCTGCGTGTCGCGCTCTTCTTCACTGGCTGGCAGCACCGGTGTGGTTTGTTCGATGAAGGCTTCGAGTTCCTGACGTAGCGCCACCAGATCCACGGAGCAGGCTTCCAGCGCTTCGCGGGCAGATGGGTTGCTAAGCAGTGCGAGCAGTAAATGCTCGACGGTCATAAACTCATGTCGGTGCTCACGCGCTCTGGCGAAAGCCATGTTTAAACTGAGTTCCAGTTCTTGATTGAGCATAGGCACCTCCCCCAATTTTATGCCTTATCAGGCCTTTTCCAGCGTACACAGCAACGGATGCTCGTTCTCCCTCGCATAGTCGTTCACCATCGCCACTTTGGTTTCCGCCACCTCGGCGGTAAAGATGCCGCAGATAGCTTTGCCACGATAATGAACGGTAAGCATCAGTTGCGTTGCACGTTCTACATCATAAGAAAAGAACTTTTGTAGCACGTCAATAACAAATTCCATCGGCGTGTAATCATCGTTCATTAACATAACTTTATACATAGATGGCGGTTTTAGCGCGTCACGCACTTTGTCTTCCGCCAGCTGGTCAAAATCCAGCCAGTCGTTGGTCTTACCCATTTTGCATAACCACTTTGAATCTACCTCAGATGTTAGATAACAATCATCTATTACTGTCATCCGCGATGTCTGTCACAAACTGTTGCAATAGCGTTAACTGCTTCAAACTTTGGTTGATTATTGTCCCATCTCCAGCGCCAAACGCTTGACGGTTTCTTTCGATTCTCTAAATTGTACAAGCGTGAGATGGCGAGGTTTTGAACAGCCCCCACTCCACCACCGGTTCATTCCATCTTAACTTATAAGATTTACGAAGGATGTCGAAGCATGGAAATGGGTACTGTTAAGTGGTTCAACAACGCCAAAGGGTTTGGCTTCATCTGCCCCGAAGGCGGCGGCGAGGATATCTTCGCTCACTATTCCACCATTCAGATGGATGGTTACAGAACGCTCAAAGCCGGGCAGTCCGTCCGGTTCGATGTACATCAGGGACCTAAAGGCAATCACGCAAGCCTTATCGTACCGATTGAAGCAGAAACGGTTGCATAGCTCTCTGTTTTATTGTGTACATCCCGCCGTCAAAATGCCAGCCCGATCGGCTGGCATTTTTATTTTCGGGTTATTCCCGAGCCAGCGCATCCACCGGATCCAGCCGCGCCGCGTTACGGGCCGGCAGCCAGCCAAACAAGATGCCGGTAAAGGTCGAGCATAAAAATGCGGTAAGAATGGCTACCGGTGAAAACCCAATCTCCCAGCCGGGTAAAAAGAGCTGCAGGGCAAAGGCGATCATCATCGACAGCGCAATCCCCATCGCGCCGCCCACCAGACATACCAGCACCGCTTCAATTAAAAATTGCTGCAGCACATCGCTGGCCCTGGCCCCAACCGCCATGCGGATACCAATCTCACGAGTACGCTCCGTTACCGAGACCAGCATGATATTCATCACCCCGATACCGCCAACGACCAGCGAGATCACCGCCACCAGCGTCAGGAACAACTGAAGAGTACGTGTGGTCTTTTCCGCCGTTTTCAAGAGGCCATCCATGTTCCAGGTGAAGAAATCCTTCTTCCCGTGGCGCAAGGTTAACAGTCGCTCAAGCTGCTGTTCGGCCAGGGCGCTGTCGTAGCCCTCTTTCACGCGCACGGTGATGGAGTTCAGCCATGACTGCCCCATAATCCGCCCGGAAATGGTGCTGTACGGTAGCCAGACGCGCAGGATCTTGCTGCTGCCAAACATGGACTGCTTCTCTTCCGCCACGCCAATCACCGTCGCAGGCATGTTCCCGACCAGGATCACTTCCCCCACCACGTTGGTTTTATTGGGGAAGAGTTGTCTGCGCGAGTTCGCGTCCAGCACCACCACCTGCGCCCTGCCTGCCAGCTGTTCGGCGTTGAAGGTGGCCCCTTCGCTGAAGGTCATGCCGTAGACGTTGAAATAATCCCCGCTGACGCCGTTCGCGCTGGCGGCAACATCCACGTTACCCACCCGCAGGCGGAGGTTTTGCGACACGGCAGGCGTCGCCGAATTGACCCACGGCTGTTTCTGAATGGCCGCCAGGTCGTCGTATTTCAATGCCTGCTGATATTGCGGCTCGTCGTCACCAAAGTCTTTCCCGGGATAAACGTCAATGGTGTTGGTCCCGATAGCGCGGATATCCGCCAGCACCAGCTGTTTGGCGGCATCGCCCACCACCACAATCGACACCACCGATGCGATACCGATGATGATCCCAAGCATGGTCAGCAACGTGCGCATTTTATTCGCCGCCATCGCCAGCCAGGCCATGGTCAGCGCCTCACGAAAACCGCTGGAAAACTGTCCCCAGCCGGTTGCAGCAGGCAAGGCTTCTTTTTGCGCGGCCGCTCTGGACGCACGAGGCGGCGGGTTGCTCACCAGCTCGCCGTCGTGGATCTCGATAATGCGTTCAGCCTGCGCCGCCACCTGCGGATCGTGAGTCACGATGATGACCGTGTGCCCCTGATCGCGAAGCTGATGGAGGATCGCCATCACCTCTTCGCCGGAATGGCTGTCGAGCGCTCCGGTGGGTTCATCGGCCAGGATCACCTGCCCGCCGTTCATCAGCGCACGGGCAATACTCACGCGCTGCTGCTGACCGCCAGAAAGCTGTGAGGGCTGATAATCTACCCGCTCCGCCAGGCCAAGACGCGTTAACAGTGCCTGCGCCCGCGCGAGGCGTTTCTTGCGCTCCACGCCCGCGTACACCGCCGGCACTTCCACGTTCTGCGCCGCACTCAGGTGAGAGAGCAGATGGTAACGCTGAAAGATAAAACCGAAGTGCTCCCGGCGCAGCTTCGCCAGCGCGTCGCCGTCCAGAGTGGAAACGTCCGTTCCGGCCACGCGATAGGTGCCGCTGGTCGGTTTGTCCAGACAGCCAAGAATGTTCATCAGCGTCGATTTGCCGGAGCCGGACGCACCGACAATCGCCACCATCTCGCCCGCTTCCACGCGCAGGGAGATGCCCTTCAGCACCTCCACCGGACCATCGCCCGACGGATAGCTGCGACGAATGTCAGTCAGCTCAAGCAACGCCGTCATTTCGCAGCTCCGGGCAGGGTTTCGCTGGTGACTACCTCGTCACCCTCTTCCAGCCCTTTCACCACCACCACGTCGGTATCGTTGCGTGCGCCAATCACCACTTCACGCTCGCGCGTTTCGCCGTTGCGTAGCACCTTCACCTTATAGCGGTTGTCCCCGGCAGATTCTCCCAGCGCAGAGAGCGGGACGGTCAGCACGTTTTTAACGCCCGTAAGCTGAATATGGACCTGCGCGGTCATATCCAGACGCAGCACGCCCTGCGGGTTAGGGACTTCAAAACGGGCATAGTAGAAGATCGCATCGTTCACTTTTTCCGGCGTGGGTAGAATGTCCTTCAGCACGCCTTCATAGCGCGTCTGCGGATCGCCCAGCACGGTAAACCAGGCGTTCTGCCCCGGCTTCAGATGGATAACATCCGCCTCGGAAACCTGCGCTTTCACCAGCATTGTGCTCATATCCGCCAGCGTCAGAATGTTCGGCGCCTGTTGGGCGGCAATCACCGTCTGACCCTGAAGCGTGGTGATCTGGGTCACTTCCCCGGCCATGGGCGCCACGATCTTCGTATAGTCGAGGTTGGTTTTCGCCGTATCCAGCGAAGCCTGATTGCGCTTGATTTGCGCGTCAATAGTGCCAATCTGCGCCTGTTTCACCGCCAGTTCGGTGGCGGCCGTGTCGAGATCCTGTTTCGAGATCGCCTGCGTTTTGGCCAGCGCCTGCTGGCGCGTCAGGGTCACCTGGGCGAGGTTTCGCTCCGCCAGCGCCTGCGCACGCTGCGCGCGCAGCTCCATCAGCGTAGCTTCCACTTCCCGGATCTGGTTCTCGGCCTGCTCAGGATCGATAACGCCGAGCAGCTGCCCCTTTTTCACCTTATCGCCAATCTCAACGGACAGCGTTTTTAACTGTCCGCTCACCTGCGCCCCCACGTCCACCTTGCGCAGGGCATCGAGTTTGCCTGTGGCGAGCACGTTTTGCTGCAGTTCGCCCGGACGGACGATCAGTGTTTGATACTGCGGAACAGGCGCGTTGAGCACTTGCCACAACCAGTACCCACCCGCTACCACCACTATCGCCAGCAGCAGAAACCACTTTCTGCGTTTTCCCTTAAGGTTCATAAATATTCCAAATAATTGTTCTGGCTTTCATCAACGTTGATTCTATCTAAACCACTCCTCAACGAAACCCCTGATTTCGGGAAATGCCTGGATTTGTTGACACGACGTTGACAAAGGGCCTGCTGAAATATCGTTATTCCATAAGAAGCAGGATCTCACATGTCTTCCATCGTCGATACACCGTATTCCACTCCGTCACAGCCAAAATCCGGCTGGCAGCTGTTTAAAAACCTGGTCACCGGTGCCATTACGCCGGGTCTGGCATGGCAAAACCCTGCTTATCGACGTAAGTTTGCGCTTCGCACCCTGGCGACGCCCCTCAGCACCGCGCGCCTGCTCTCAAGCCTGGCAAAGCAGCCTCGTCTGATGCAAATACTGCAGGTTCAGCCCGGTCTGCCGTGCCGCCTGCACCGCCCGTGGCTGACCGTGAATATGGATCGCCCGCATGCGCTGGAAGCCCTGAACTGGCACTACCAGACCATGAGCAACCACCTGCCGGCCGCGCTGCTCAAAGGCTATCTTTCTAAACAGGGCGTGACGCTCCTGACTTTAACCGGTAAGGATGAACAGCAATTTACCGTTCGGTTATGCGCCGATGCGTTCCTGGATAAAGAAGGAGAAGCGACCCTCGTCTTCTGTGATCATCAGGATACCGTGCTGGCGGAAATAACGTTTACGCTGTGCCCGTTTGAAGGCAAAAGCACACTCTTTATCGGCGGCCTGCAGGGGGCGAAAGCCCACGTTCCGCATGAGCTGATCCAGAAAGCAACCAAGGCGTGCCATGGCCTGTTCCCGAAACGTCTGCTGGTTGAAACCGCGATGACGCTTGGCGGAGCTTTCCCGGTGGAACAGATTGTGGCGGTGAGTAATGCCACCCACATCTATCGCAGCTGGCGTTACCGGAAGAAAAAAGAGGGGAAACTGCTGGCGGATTACGACAGCTTCTGGATCTCCCTCGGCGGACACAAACAGGATAACGGTAACTTCGTGCTACCGCTTGCCATGCCGCGTAAGTCCATGGAAGAGATTGCCAGTAAAAAACGGGCTGAATACCGCCGCCGCTATGAGCTGCTGGATAGCCTGATGGAGCAGGTCACCCAGGCCACCCGGCGTTAATCGGCTTTCCCGCGTGCCAGCCACAGGACGCGGGAGAACATTTTGCGCAGCAGCGTCGGCACTGACTCCACCCCCCGCCTTCCCGCTTCTGTCGCCACTTCAATGGCTAAATCCGGCTTTGAAGAGCGGTGGATCGCTTTGGCAATCACGCGCCGCATGTTCATCGGCACATCGACCGGCACCATCGCTATCCGGTGGAACACATCGTCGAACCCCTGGCGATACATAAAGTGCTCCATGTCCATCGCCGGCAGCATGGTTAAATGGTCGCGCTCCTCTTCTCGCTCATCGTTTAACAGGCTACGCACGGTAGACGCATATTTTTTCCCCGCCTCATCGCCGTCGACCAGCACGTGCCATTCAATGCCCATCCGCCGGGCGAATTTGATCAGCGGTTTTAATCCTGACTGCGCAAACTCGATGACCTTAATCCCTTCCGCATCAAAATGGTGACCACACTGGCGCGCCAGCTCGTTGATGACCCAGGTCTCGGTTTCCCCCTCCACCAGGAGCCAGCAGCGGGCAAACAGCGACGAGGCACGATTAAAGCGGATATGAAACGCGATACGGCGTCCATCCTCCGCATTCATCCCTCCCGGCCCCAACCGGTAAGCAGAGACGCGCGATGATTCACGCACCAGGCGGCAAACATACTCGACCGGCGTCAGAGACAACAGTTCGCCGGAATTGGTGGTGGTAATGCGCTGAAGCGGCAGCAGATTCAGCAGGTGCCAGGCAACGGAGAGCATGATCGGGTGCAGACGTGTTTCCGGGTCTTCCACCAGCAGCAGCGGACGCGCATCGCGATCCAGACGAACGGTTCCTTTGGCCTGCAGAAGCGTGGAAAATAGCCCCAGTAAAATCACCCGATGGGTGCGCCCACCGGGCCGGTCGATCATCCGGTTAATGATGTCGAGATAACGCCAGCTTCGCTGCTCATCGTGGGAACGGCGGCGCATCAGACGATGGCGCGATTGTGACGTCCCCTGCTCGGAAAAATAGTGCTCCAGCAGTTGCACCATGGCAGAGAGCCCCTGGCGGATTTGCCCATCGGTGAGATTTTGCGGACGCGAAACCAGCTCGCGTGCCAGGAAATCAAGCTCGCGGGCGGTGACTTCCACTTCCGGCATATTTGGCACGGTACCGTTACGGATACGCCGCATAAAACGCGCGTCGCGCAAGCGTAACACCGGGGAGAGACGGATCAGATGGCGGGCCAGGTCGTCGATATTGTCCAGCGGGATGGGGTTGCCCTTTTCGTCAAGAAAATCACGCAGGGTCAGTACCCCGTCGTTCTCTGACATCTCGCCTTCCAGGCGATAAAAAATACGGTGGAAGCCATCGTCGCTCTGAACCCAGCACGGTGACATGGGGCGGAAACGACGCACGCGGTGACGCCCTGGCTCGGATTCACGGAAGGTCAGAATAATATGGAGATGCTTCTCGCGGCCGTTGACATCGCCGGGCGGAAACCAGAAATCGTCATGCACGAAGTGGTACAAATCGCCTTCGGGCGACAGCAGCAGCGTCAGCGCATCCAGCAGGCTGGACTTACCCCAGGCGTTCTCACCGATCAGGACGTTGTTCTGCTCCAGATGCAGTGACAGGCGGTTTATACCGCGAAACCCGACAATATCCACACGTTCGAGAAGCATACATCCCCCGAGAAATGACCACTTTTTCCTTTAAGTTATCAGCAGTATAGCGGGAGGATGCCGTGCAGAACACTGCCATACGTCCCGATTATTCTTTGCAGGCGCGAAAAAATTAAGAATTTACGTGGCAAGTTTCATTTGAAATAGTTTCAACAGCACAACAAACTATTGCCCGCAAATTGGACTATGCTCTATTCACCTCCAGTTTGAACAAGGATCGACATCACATTGCCTTAAATCAAATTAACCGAATTTATTTAAGTGGCGAAGGGGTGTTATTGGTTTTTAAAATACGGGCTCTTTGAGTCGTCATCCCTTTATGGCGATATATCCCGCGCGCGGGAAAGCGTGCGGAAGTTTATTGAGGTGGTTATGTTCAGAAAATTAGCAGCAGAATGCTTTGGTACATTCTGGCTGGTGTTTGGTGGCTGCGGTAGTGCCGTTCTGGCAGCAGCATTTCCGGAACTCGGCATTGGTTTTGTCGGCGTCGCGCTGGCATTTGGTTTAACGGTATTAACCATGGCCTTCGCCGTGGGACATATTTCCGGTGGTCATTTTAACCCGGCTGTGACATTAGGCTTATGGGCCGGTGGTCGTTTCCCGGCCAAAGAGGTCATTGGTTATATTGTCGCTCAGGTCGTGGGCGGTATTATTGCCGCAGGCGTTCTGTACGTGATTGCCAGCGGTAAAGCCGGCTTTGACGCCGCAGCCAGCGGTTTTGCGTCGAACGGCTTCGGTGAGCATTCGCCTGGCGGCTACTCCATGCTCTCCGCCATTGTGATTGAAATTGTGCTGACCGCCGGCTTCCTGCTGGTGATCCACGGCGCGACCGACAAATACGCCCCTGCGGGCTTCGCGCCCATCGCCATTGGTCTGGCACTGACCCTGATCCACCTGATCTCCATTCCGGTGACCAACACTTCTGTGAACCCGGCGCGCAGTACCGCTGTCGCCATCTTCCAGGGCGGTTGGGCACTTGAGCAGCTGTGGCTGTTCTGGGTTATGCCGATCGTCGGCGGTATTCTGGGCGGCGTGCTGTATCGCACCCTGCTGGAAAAACGCGATTAATCTTTCCCTCCCTCTCCCTGTGGGAGAGGGCCGGGGTGAGGACAACAGGCCGGGTAAGGCGCAGCCGCCACCCGGCTTTCTTTTTGCCGCTTTACTGAACAGCCTTTATTGGGTAGTGTCTCTGGCGCTTAACAGATACTCACAAGGACCGGTTGTTCATGTTTTCAGGACTCCTCATTATTCTCCTGCCCTTAATCGTGGGCTACCTGATTCCGCTGCGTCGTGAATCCGCATTACGGCTCATCAACCGTTTTCTCAGCTGGATTGTTTACGTCATTCTTTTCTTTATGGGGATTAGCCTGGCCTTTCTGGATAACCTGGCGACAAATCTGCTGGCGATCCTGCATTATTCTGCCGTGACTGTTGTGGTTATTTTGTTCTGCAATATCGCCGCGCTATTCTGGCTTGAGCGTACTATTCCGTGGAAAAACCACCACCATCAGGAAAAACTGCCCTCCCGAATTGCGATGGCGCTGGAATCATTAAAACTGTGCGGCGTCGTGGTGCTCGGTTTTGTGCTTGGGCTCACCGGATGGTCTTTTTTACAGCACGCCACCGAAGCCAGCGAATATACCCTGATCTTCCTGCTGTTCCTTATTGGTATCCAGTTACGCAATAATGGCATGACGCTGAAACAGATTGTCCTGAATCGTCGGGGAATGATTGTTGCCGTTATCGTGGTCGCCAGCTCCATGGTCGCCGGGGTGATTAACGCCTTTCTTCTCGACCTGCCGTTGAAAACCGGGCTGGCCATGGCCTCCGGATTCGGCTGGTATTCCCTTTCCGGTATCCTGCTGACCGAATCATTCGGTCCGGTGATTGGCAGCGCAGCCTTCTTTAACGACCTGGCGCGGGAGTTAATCGCCATCATGCTGATCCCGGGTCTGGTTCGCCGCAGCCGCTCTACCGCGCTGGGTCTGTGCGGTGCCACGTCGATGGACTTTACCCTGCCAGTATTACAACGTTCAGGGGGTCTGGAGATGGTGCCCGCCGCCATTGTGCACGGCTTTATTCTGAGCCTGCTGGTGCCTGTTCTGATGGCCTTTTTCTCCGCCTGATACCTCTCTGGCGGTAGGGCTCCTGCCGCCAAAATTGCGCTAAATCAATCTCCCTCCACTTAGTACAAGAAAGCCCTTTTCAGCGTTGTGGCACAGGCATAATCTTAAACATGTATATCAAATATAACTTTAACAGGTGTGATTATGTTTTGTGTGCAATGTGAACAAACTATCCGTACCCCGGCAGGCAATGGCTGTTCTTACGCGCAGGGTATGTGCGGTAAAACCGCAGAGACATCAGACCTGCAGGATTTGCTGATTGCTGCCCTGCAGGGGCTTTCCGCCTGGGCATTCAAAGCCCGCGAGTACGGTATTGTCGACCACTACGTAGACAGCTTTGCGCCGCGCGCCTTTTTCTCCACGCTGACTAACGTTAACTTTGATTCGCCGCGCATTGTCGGGTACGCCCGTGAAGCCATTGCCCTGCGTGAAGCGCTGAAAGCGCAGTGCCTGAACGCCGATGCCAGCGCCCGCGTGGACAACCCGATGTCAGAACTGCAGCTGGTGAGTGACGACCTGGGCGAATTACAGCGTCAGGCCGCAGAATTTACCCCGAACAAAGACAAAGCGGCGATTGGCGAGAACATTCTCGGCCTGCGCCTGCTGTGCCTGTACGGCCTGAAAGGTGCCGCAGCCTATATGGAGCACGCACACGTGCTTGGCCAGTACGATAACGACATCTACGCGCAGTACCACAAAATCATGGCGTGGCTGGGCACCTGGCCTGCCGATATGAATGCGCTGCTTGAGTGCTCCATGGAAATCGGCCAGATGAACTTCAAAGTGATGAGCATTCTGGATGCCGGTGAAACCAGCACCTACGGTCATCCAACACCAACGCAGGTCAACGTGAAAGCGACCGAAGGCAAATGTATTCTCATCTCCGGCCACGACCTGAAAGATCTCCACAACCTGCTGAAGCAGACCGAAGGCACCGGCGTTAACGTTTATACCCACGGCGAAATGCTGCCCGCACACGGCTACCCGGAACTGCGTAAATTCAAACACCTGATCGGGAACTACGGCAGCGGCTGGCAGAATCAGCAGGTCGAGTTTGCCCGCTTCCCGGGGCCAATTGTGATGACCTCTAACTGCATCATCGACCCGACCGTCGGCGCGTATGATGACCGCATCTGGACCCGCAGCATCGTCGGCTGGCCGGGCGTGAGCCACCTTGAAGGTGACGATTTCGGTCCGGTGATCGCCCAGGCGCAGCAGATGGCGGGCTTCCCGTACAGTGAAATTCCGCACCTCATTACCGTCGGTTTTGGCCGCGAAACGCTGCTCGGCGCCGCAGACTCGCTGATTGACCTTGTCAGCCGTGAAAAGCTGCGCCACATCTTCCTGATTGGCGGCTGTGACGGCGCGCGCGGTGAGCGTAACTACTTCACCGATTTCGCCACCCGCGTGCCGGAAGATTGCCTGATCCTGACGCTGGCCTGCGGTAAATACCGTTTCAACAAGCTGGACTTCGGCAACATTGAAGGGCTGCCGCGTCTGGTGGATGCTGGTCAGTGTAACGATGCCTATTCAGCCATCATTCTGGCGGTCACGCTGGCGGAGAAACTGGGCTGCAGCGTGAACGATCTGCCGCTGTCGCTGGTGCTCTCCTGGTTCGAGCAGAAAGCGATTGTGATCCTGCTGACCCTGCTCTCTCTGGGCGTAACCAATATCGTCACCGGCCCGACCGCGCCAGGTTTCCTGACGCCGGACCTGCTGGCCGTGCTGAACGAGAAATTCGGTCTGCGTTCCGTGACCACCGTTGAAGAAGATATGCAGCAACTGCTGAGCGCGTAAGGAGTATTTCATGACCATGCCAACCTCTCAGTGCCCGTGGCGGATGCAGGTTCATCACATCCATCAGGAGACGCCGGATGTGTGGACGCTGTCGCTGCTGTGCCATGACTACTACCCGTACCGTGCCGGTCAGTATGCGCTGGTCAGTGTCCGCAACGCGGCGGACACATTGCGCGCCTATACGATCTCCTCGACGCCGGGCGTCAGCGAATACATTACGCTCACTATCCGCCGCATCGATGACGGTGCAGGCTCGCAGTGGCTCACGCGTGACGTCAAGCGCGGGGATTACATATGGCTGTCTGACGCTCAGGGGGAATTTACCTGTGACGACAAAAGCGAAGATAAATTCCTGCTGCTGGCCGCGGGCTGTGGCGTCACGCCGATCATGTCAATGCGTCGCTGGCTGGCCAAAAACCGCCCGCAGGCCGACGTGCAGGTGATCTACAGCGTGCGCTCGCCGGACGATGTGATCTTTGCCGATGAGTGGCGCAACTACCCGGTGACGCTGGTGGCGGAGCACAACGCGACGCACGGTTTTGTCGAGGGACGTCTGAGCCGCGAGCTGCTGCAACGCGTGCCCGATATAGCGAACCGTACCGTGATGACCTGCGGCCCGGCACCGTATATGGAGATTGTGGAACAGGAAGTGAAAGCCCTGGGCGTAACCCGCTTCTGCAAAGAGCAGTTCTTCACGCCGGTGGCGGAGGCGGCAACCAGCGGGATTCAGTTCACCAAACTGCAACCGGCACAAACCTTCTTTGGCCGCGTCGGCACCACGCTGCTGGAGGCGCTGGAAAGCAATAAGGTGCCGGTGGTGGCTGCCTGTCGCGCGGGCGTATGCGGATGCTGTAAAACGAAGGTAGTCTCCGGGGAGTACAGCGTGACCAGCACCATGACGCTGACCGATGCAGAAATTGCTGAAGGTTATGTGCTGGCGTGTTCCTGCCATCCGCAGGGCGATCTTGTGCTCGCGTAATCGTTAAACGTGTCATCGTAGGCCCGGTAAGCGCCAGCGCCACCGGGCTTTTTTTTGCCCTACCGCCACGCGGGCGCTTTCCCTACCGCGTACCGCCCTGCCCCTAAAAACACCACCGCCAGCGAACCGATAAAGAAATACACCAGGCTCTCAATGGCCCACGCACCGACGGCGTCCAGCGCAAAGGTTTTGCCCGTGCCCACCATCAGCCACGCCACAATCATGGTAAACGCCAGCACCAGCGCAGCCGGACGCGTGAAGAGACCGACAATGATCAGGATCGGTGCCACCACTTCGCCAATCAATACGCCGTAAGCAATAAATCCCGGCAGCCCTTTTTCCACCAGCAGGCCGCTGATGAAGCCCACACCGCCAAATAACTTGTGTAATCCGTGAAACAGCATCAGCCCACCGACGGCAAGTCGTAACAAGAGTTTGCCGAGATCGTCGCACGTTAGCTTTTCGTTTACAGCAATTAACAATGATTTAACCATCTGAAATGATTCCCGTTTTCACCCAATCTGTCGCCAGAGTATGCCGAATCATTGCCGGTGAAAACCACCCTGAAATGAGGGGTATTGTGCAGGCAATACAGTGACTTTCTTCTAAGCTTGTAAGCGATATCACAAAAAGGAGACGGACAACCATGAAACAAACCGTGGCTGCATACATAGCGAAGACCCTCGAACAGGCAGGTGTAAAACGTATCTGGGGCGTAACCGGCGATTCACTGAACGGGCTGAGCGACAGCCTGAATAAGATGAAGACCATCGAATGGATGCCGACCCGTCATGAGGAGGTGGCCGCCTTTGCCGCCGGGGCCGAAGCGCAGCTCACCGGGGAGCTGGCCGTCTGTGCCGGGTCGTGTGGGCCGGGCAACCTGCATCTGATTAACGGGCTGTTTGACTGTCATCGCAATCACGTGCCGGTGCTGGCGATTGCCGCCCATATTCCCTCATCTGAAATCGGCAGTGGCTATTTTCAGGAGACGCATCCGCAGGAGCTGTTCCGTGAATGCAGCCACTATTGCGAGCTGGTGTCGTCGCCGGAGCAGATCCCGCAGGTTCTGGCGATCGCCATGCGCAAAGCCGTGCTGAACCGTGGCGTTTCCGTTGTCGTCATCCCGGGAGATGTGGCACTCAAGGCCGCGCCGGAAGGGGCGAGCACCCACTGGTACCACGCCCCGCAGCCGGTGGTGACGCCAGCCGAAGAGGAGCTAAAAAAGCTGGCGCAACTGCTGCGTTACGCCAGCAATATTGCCCTGATGTGCGGCAGCGGCTGTGCGGGCGCGCACAAAGAGCTCCTTGAATTTGCGGGTAAGCTAAAAGCCCCAATTGTTCATGCCCTGCGCGGCAAAGAGCACGTCGAGTACGATAACCCTTACGACGTGGGCATGACCGGGCTGATCGGTTTTTCGTCCGGCTTCCATACCATGATGAATGCCGACACGCTGATTCTGCTCGGTACCCAGTTCCCCTATCGCGCGTTCTACCCGACGGATGCCAAAATCATTCAGATCGATATCAACCCGGCCAGCATCGGTGCACACAGCAAGGTCGATATGGCGCTGGTGGGCGACATCAAATCCACCCTTGCCGCCCTGCTGCCGCTGCTGGAAGAGAAAACGGATCGCAAATTCCTCGACAAAGCCCTGAGCGATTACCGCGATGCGCGTAAGAGTCTGGACGATCTCGCCAAACCGAGCGACAAAGCCATCCACCCGCAGTATCTCGCGCAGCAGATCAGCCACTTCGCGGACGACGATGCCATCTTCACCTGCGACGTCGGCACGCCCACCGTCTGGGCGGCACGTTACCTGAAGATGAACGGCAAACGCCGCTTGCTCGGCTCGTTCAACCACGGCTCGATGGCCAACGCCATGCCGCAGGCGCTGGGCGCCAAAGCCACCGCCCCGGAGCGTCAGGTGGTGGCGATGTGCGGTGACGGCGGGTTCAGCATGCTGATGGGCGATTTCCTGTCGGTGGTACAGATGAAGCTGCCGCTGAAAATCGTGGTCTTCAATAACAGCGTGCTGGGCTTTGTGGCGATGGAGATGAAGGCCGGGGGCTATCTGACGGACGGCACCGAGCTGCACGACACCAACTTCGCCCGCATTGCCGAAGCCTGCGGCATAACCGGTATCCGCGTGGAAAAAGCCTCCGATGTGGATGAAGCCCTGCAACGGGCGTTTTCCATCGACGGCCCGGTGCTGGTGGATGTCGTCGTCGCCAAAGAGGAGCTGGCGATCCCACCGCAGATCAAGCTGGAGCAGGCCAAGGGCTTTAGCCTCTACATGCTGCGGGCCATAATCAGCGGCCGTGGTGATGAGGTGATCGAACTGGCAAAAACCAACTGGCTCAGGTAAAACATTTCGCATGACCTCTTAAAATAAAGGGATGTGAAATGATTGATTTACGCAGCGATACCGTTACCCGACCGAGTCGCGCCATGCTCGAAGAGATGATGGCCGCCCCGGTCGGGGACGACGTCTACGGTGACGATCCAACGGTGAACGAACTGCAGCGCTATGCCGCAGAACTCAGCGGTAAAGAGGCCGCCCTGTTCCTGCCCACCGGTACACAGGCCAACCTGGTGGCGCTGCTCAGCCACTGCGAACGCGGCGAAGAGTATATTGTCGGCCAGGGCGCGCATAACTACCTGTACGAAGCGGGCGGTGCCGCAGTGCTCGGCAGCATTCAGCCGCAGCCTATCGACGCCGCGCCGGACGGATCCCTGCCGCTGGATAAAGTCGCCGCAAAAATCAAAGCCGACGATATCCATTTCGCCCGCACCAGATTGCTCAGCCTTGAAAACACCCACAACGGTAAAGTCCTGCCACGCGAGTACCTGAAAGCAGCGTGGGAGTTTACCCGCGAGCGCAAGCTGGGGCTGCACGTGGACGGCGCGCGGATCTTTAACGCCGTGGTGGCGTACGGCTGCGAGCTAAAAGAGATTACGCAATATTGTGACTCGTTCACCATCTGCCTCTCTAAAGGGCTGGGCACCCCGGTGGGATCCCTGCTGGTCGGCAATGCGGGCTACATCAAGCGCGCCAACCGCTGGCGTAAAATGACCGGCGGCGGCATGCGTCAGGCCGGTATTCTGGCCGCGGCCGGACTGTATGCGCTCAAAAACAACGTGGCGCGTCTCAAGGACGATCACGACAACGCCGCGTGGATGGCAGCGCAGCTGCGTGAAGTGGGTGCCGATGTGATGCGTCACGACACCAACATGCTGTTTGTTCGCGTGGGCGATGACCACGCCGCTGCGTTTGGTGAATTTATGAAAGCGCGTGGCGTCCTGATCAACGCGTCACCTGTTGTGCGTCTGGTGATGCACCTCGACGTCAATCGCGAGCAGTTAATGGACGTCGTAAAACACTGGCAGGCGTTTTTACAGCGTTAAGGAGCAGAACGTGCCGCAACGTATTCTGGTGCTTGGTGCCAGCGGGTATATCGGTCAGCATCTGACCACGGCGTTAAGTCAGCAGGGGCATCAGGTGCTGGCGGCGGCACGCAACACGGAACGCCTGCAAAAACTAAACCTGCCTGGCGTCACCTGCCACAACGTCGACCTTAACTGGCCTGAGTCGCTGCCCGCGCTGCTGGAAGAGGTCGACACGCTGTATTACCTGGTGCACAGCATGGGCGAAGGCGGCGATTTTATCGCCCATGAACGTCAGGTGGCCCTGAACGTCCGCGATGCCCTGCGGCAAACGCCGGTTAAGCAGGTGATTTTTTTAAGCTCGCTCCAGGCGCCCGAAAATGAGCAGTCCGACCACCTGCGCGCCCGCCAGCTTACCGCGGACACCTTGCGCAGTGCGGATATCCCCGTCACCGAACTGCGGGCGGGGATCATCGTCGGCGCGGGCTCTGCTGCCTTCGAAGTGATGCGTGATATGGTCTACAACCTGCCAGTGCTCACCCCACCGCGCTGGGTACGCTCGCGCACCACGCCGATTGCCCTGGAAAACCTGCTGCATTACCTGGTGGCGCTGCTGGACCATCCCGCCGAACAGCACCGCGTGCTTGAGGCCGCCGGGCCGGAGGTGTTGAGCTATCAGGAACAGTTCGAGCATTTTATGCGCGTCAGCGGCCGCCGACGCTGGCTGATCCCCATCCCCTTCCCGACCCGCTGGATCTCCGTGTGGTTTTTAAATGTCATCACCTCGGTGCCGCCGACCACTGCAAAAGCGCTGATCCAGGGGCTGAAACACGATCTGCTGGCAGACGACCGCGAACTGCGCGCGCTGATCCCGCAGACGCTGATCCGTTTTGATGACGCGGTACGCCATACCCTGAAAGAAGAAGAGAAGCTGGTGAACTCCAGCGACTGGGGCTACGACGCGCAAGCGTTTGCCCGCTGGCGGCCGGAGTACGGTTATTACCCGAAACAGGCGGGCTGCACGGTGAAAACCTCGGCCAGCCTGACATCGCTGTGGGAGGTGGTGAACCAGATCGGCGGCAAAGAGCGATATTTCTTCGGCAAAATTCTCTGGCAAACCCGCGGAGCGATGGATCTGCTGGTGGGCCACCGGCTGGCGAAAGGCCGCCCTGCTCGCCCGTATCTTGAGGTGGGTGATACGGTCGACAGCTGGAAAGTCATCATCGTCGAGCCGGAAAAACAACTGGCGCTGCTGTTCGGCATGAAAGCACCGGGTCTGGGACGGCTCTGCTTCACCCTGAAAGACAAAGGCGATTACCGTGAACTGGACGTCCGCGCCTGGTGGCATCCGCACGGGATGCCGGGTCTGTTCTACTGGTTGTTTATGATCCCGGCGCACCTGTTTATCTTCCGTGGGATGGCGAAACGCATTGCACACCTCGCAGAACAAAAGACGGAAAAGATCTAAATAAAACTCTCTTTCTTTCACCTTTCCCATTGCATAGCGCCGTAATTCACGAAAGAATGCGCACGAAATTCTTTTCAACACAGTGGATTGATATGAAGGTACTGGTTACCGGGGCGACCAGCGGCTTAGGCCGAAATGCGGTCGAATTTCTGCGCAACAAGGGCATCAGCGTCAGGGCTACCGGTCGCAACGAAGCGATGGGAAAACTGCTGCAAAAAATGGGCGCAGAGTTTGTCCATGCCGATCTGACGGAGCTGGTCTCCTCTCAGGCGAAAGTGATGCTCGCCGGAATCGACACCCTGTGGCACTGCTCCAGCTTTACCTCACCGTGGGGTACCCAGGAAGCCTTCGATCTCGCCAACGTGCGCGCCACGCGCCGTCTGGGCGAATGGGCCGTCGCCTGGGGCGTGCGTAACTTTATTCATATCTCCTCCCCGTCGCTCTACTTCGACTATCACCACCACCGGGATATCCAGGAAGAGTTCCGTCCGGCCCGTTTTGCCTGTGAGTTTGCCCGCAGCAAGGCGGCCAGCGAAGAGGTGATCGACCTGCTGGCGCAGTCGAACCCGCATACGCGCTTTACGATACTGCGTCCACAAAGCCTGTTCGGGCCGCATGACAAAGTGTTTATCCCGCGTCTGGCGCAGATGATGCACCACTACGGCAGCGTGCTGCTGCCCCGCGGCGGCGATGCGCTGGTGGATATGACTTACTACGAAAATGCCGTGCACGCCATGTGGCTGGCGAGCCAGCCGGACAGCGATAATCTGGTGTCTGGCCGCGCCTATAACATTACCAACGGCGAACCCTGCACCCTGCGCAGCATTGTGCAGCGTCTGATCGACGAACTGCAGATAGACTGTCGTATTCGCTCGGTGCCTTACCCCATGCTGGATATGATTGCCCGCAGCATGGAGCGTTTTGGCAGCAAGTCCGCCAAAGAGCCGGCACTGACGCATTACGGCGTATCAAAGCTGAATTTTGATTTTACGCTGGATATTTCGCGTGCGGAGAATGAGCTGGGGTATAAGCCGATTGTGACGCTGGATGAAGGGATTGTGCGCACCGCGGCGTGGCTGCGGGACCACGGGAAGTTGCATCGGTAGTTAATTGGGTGCGGCCTGATGCCCTCACCCCGGCCCTCTCCCACAGGGAGAGGGAGTAAAGACTAAAACGGCAACCTTTCGGTTGCCGTTTGCTGTTTATAATGCCGTCCAGGCCTCAGACCATGCCAGACCTGCGCCTGGTTCATAGTACATTGGTGCGTTGTTACACCAGCCGCTGTACGGGAACGGTTTGCACTGGAACAGTTTACCGTGGTTGTTCACGATATCGCCCGCGCTGTACTTACTGTTCGCGCTCCACGCCGGGTAAGTGCCAGACGTGCCTTCGTCCTGAGACGGTGTGGCGGCCTTAGCTTTTACGTTCAGCAGGTACGAGGTGGTACTGCTCAGCTCGCCGTCGCTGACGGTCAGGCTGATTTCATACTGCTGCGCCGTCGCGGCTTCCGGTGCGTTGAAGGTCACCACCGCTTTATCGTCGCCGGTAACGGTCTGGCCGTCCTGGGAACGCCAGGTGTAGGTCAGCTTATTGCCGTCTTCATCGGTAGAACCTTCTGCACTCAGGGAGACCTGCGCACCCGCTTCAACCGCACCAATCGGCCCTGCAATCTGCGCCACCGGGGCGTGGTTTGCCGGCACAGGAACGGTATCTTCATCCGGCGTTGGGGTGACGTTTTCGTCAGGCGTTGGGGTCACATTTTCGTCTGGCGTCGGCGTAACCTTATCTTCGTCAGGCGTCACGGCTGAGCCATCATCGTTCACGATATTCACGTTGAAGAACTTCTGTACACATTTAGTGTAGTCGCCGTCTTTAAACGCGCTGAATGGCGTCTGATAACCCACCAGCTGGCAAGCATAGGTCTTACCATCAGGGGTATCTGCGCTCCATCCCCAGTCCTGTTCCCAGTAGATCTTCAGGGCGCCTGCGCCACCTTCATCGAACTGCTTCATGTTGGCACAGCCAAGCACTTCGTCAGCCGGTACAGGGACTTTCAGGTAGTTAGCGAACTCTTTGTAGTATTTGATACGGTTCTGAGACTGGGCAATTTCAGTCGGGCCACCGCACTCTACGCCGCCGTTAATGATCTGGGTGGTCACGCCGAAGCCAGGGACAAGGCCGTTGGCTTTATCGTGATCGTTCGGCTGCCAGGTGCCGTCAATAACCTGCAGCATGCTTGGTTTTGGCGGCTGCGGATAGGCAAAGAAGAAGATCGCACTGGCCAGGTTCAGCCAGGTGTCGGCCACCAGCTCAGGTTTATCGAGCAGCGTGCGGACATCGCCGTACATCGCTTCGGAGAATGGACCGTAGTTGTAGTTGTAGGACAACTGTTTAGCACCGCGACCAAAGTAGCTCAGGAAGTTGCCATCTTTGTCTTTACCGCATGGCCAGGTCTGACCCTGCCAGACATCCGGGTTACATTCCCCGTTATAGCCGCCCTTCTGGCCTTCGCTCCAGCCCATCTCACGCACATAGACCAGCGCCTGACGCCATTCGGCTTCCGGACGCCAGCTTTCGTGACCACCGGTTTCCTGTGCGAAGTGGGCAAACATGGTTGCCAGCTCTTTACGGCAAATGGCTTCGCTGTCGCGACCATCATTGTAGGTATCACACAGCGCCGGGAATTTACCTACGGCTTTCAGGAAGTTGCTGTAGCTGTAATCCTTCGCGCGCAGCGGGAACAGATATTCCCAGTCGCTCTCTTTGAGGATCCCTTCAACGCGTTTCACGTTTGCCGGGTTTGCTGCACGGCCTGGCTCAATCTGCTCTACCTGAGCATTGTCCAGCGTACGGATAGTATCTTTCACGGATTTCATCAGCGGGAAATCGGTGAGCTCTTTTTCCTTTCTGGCCAGATCGCTGGCTTTGATGGTATAAGGCTGGCTGCTTTCCGCCTTCAGCATGGTAGCCTGAGCAATAACCGGTGCTACGCAGGCACCGGCAATAAGCACGCTCAGTAATGTCCTTTTATTCATCTCGGTTATTCCTGTTAATGTCGATAACGTTAAATAAATCCAGGTTTATTTATTAATCCGTTAATAAATAAACGCCAGACAGCTGCTTTTCATTTTCTGAAGAATACGGGTGGGTACTCTTCAAAAAAGAAAAAACTCACCAGTTGGTTCTGTCACGGGCGGCTAATTTTAACTGCTGATACTTTCGCCAGACTTTACGGGCATACACCATTCGTTGGGGATAGTTTTCCTTTTTAAGCCCGGCGTTATAGGCGCCAACGGCTTCCCAGTTGTATCCATAAACCTTAATCATGCCCGACAAAATAGAGGCGCCGACCATAATGGAGGTGCAGGGTTCTGTCATCAGGCGGTTTTCGTCAATACCTTTGCGCCTGAGTTCAGGAAAGTGCGAGCTGTTAATTTGCATTAAACCGACATCGCGCGTTCCGTCATGATTAATGCCAATGGCGTACGGGTTCATCCCCGATTCCACATTCGCGATGGCATAGAGTAAAAACGGATCAATATGATAATAATGCGCCGCTTTATTCCAGCAATTCGCAAATGCGCTTTGGCTTAATATCAATAACAGAAACAAAAACCTTTTCATGATTCACCTGCGTGGCCGTTTATTATTCTCCTCAAACACGTCCTGTTAAAGTATTCGAATTTACTGACCACACCCGAAGCGGGGTGTGGTCAATGATTGTGGATGGATATCACACCCACAATTTCAGGTTCAGAAGATTATTTACACTCTGAGGATGCGCCTTCTTTCACCCATACATCGCTGTTGCCTGGTTTGTCACCTTTTGTCCACCATTTCGCGCGGTACTCGAAACCTTGATAGGTTGTCTTGTCACCACCGAGGTAAACCATATCGGCACGCCAGTTCATTTTCACCTGGCTGACCAGTTCCCATGCGTCGGCGTTGAAGCCAGGTTTGTTGCCCTGAGTCCAGTACTTCGCTTTCCATACCAGATTATCGGAGCTGACCATATCGCCGTTGTTGTAGATTTTGCTGGATTCCCATGCCGCGTATTTGCTGGCGTTGGCGTCAACCGGGTTATCACAGCTGCCGGTTGCAGTGCCTTCATCAGACGGAGTATTACCTTCATCAGATGGCGTGTTACCTTCGTCAGACGGGGTATTGTCTTCATCAGGCACAACCGGGGTGGCTTTCGGCGTTACGGTAACCTGTACGTTAGACTGTACGCTGGTTTTGCCGTCGCTCACGACAACGCTCACGGTGTAGGTAGAGTCCGTTGTCACCTCCGGCGCGGTGATCTGTACGCTGGCGGTATCAGTACCGGTCGCGTGCATATCCGATGGCACGCTCCAGGCGTAGGTCAGTGCATCACCGTCTGGATCCGCCGCCTGCACGTTCAGAGCGTAGGTCTGACCGGCTTCCAGAGTGACGTTCTGCATCGGGTTAACCACCGGGGCCTGGTTCGCTTTCGGTGCTTTGTTCACAACCTGCACGTCAGCGGTGCTGCTCAGGCCTTTCGCATCGGTCACGGTCAGACGGAATGCCAGGGTCTGGTTGCTGCTAACCGCGCCGACGGAGAAGGTCGCTTTCGCTTTGGTGCTGTTGGTCAGCGTGACGGTTGGGCCAGAGATTTGGGTCCATTTGTAGGTCAGCGCATCGCCATCAGGGTCGGTGGAGGCAGAGCCATCCAGGGTCACGGTCGCCGGGCCGGTCACGGTTTGATCCGCTGCGGAAGCAACCGGCGCATGGTTGGTCACCACCGGCTCTGGCGTGGAGCCACCCAGCAGGCTTTCGTTCATCGCATTGAGGATGTCGCCGTTATCGGAGTCGATAGACCATGCGAACAGGCCGCCCAGGTTTTTTGCCAGAACGTATTTACCTTTTGCGGTTGCAGAACGGGCATCTTCATAGGAGATCAGCTCGCCGGTAGATTTGTTGAAGACATATGGCGCTTCAGCGTCTGCATCATAGCCATATTCCCAGCCCGGTTTGCCTTTGTACTCGTTCACAATCTGACGATAGTCAACAACGCCGGGTTCCCAGGTACCTTTCACCCCGTCGGTCGCCGTACCGGTGAACGGGTTGTCGCCGGTATAGCCGTGAACGCCAGTCCAGCCACGACCGTACATGCCGGTACCCACCACGATTTTGCCTGGCTGTACGCCCTGCTCCAGCAGCGCGTTAACGCCATTTTCCGTGGTGTAGTTGGTGTCCGGACGCCATGCTGGCGCACGCAGCGCCGCCTGGTGACCCAGATCGGTCATGCTCCACGCGCCGTAGAAGTCGTAGCTCATCAGGAAGATGTGATCGAGATACTGCTGCGCCGTGGTGTAATCCACGTCTTCAATCTTATCTTTACCTGCACCGATGGCGCTGGTCAGTTCATAGGTGCGCCCGGTTTCAGCTGACAGTTCATTCAGCATGGTACGCAGATCGTGCATCAGCGCGGTGTAGGTTGCTTTATCCACCTGCGGGTTGCCCAGCGATTCATTCACACCGCCGCCGCCCGGGAATTCCCAGTCGATATCCACGCCGTCGAAGAATTTCCAGGTTTTCAGGAAGTCTTTAACAGAAGAGACAAAACGGGCGCGGATTGCGGTATCGTTCATGTGATGGAACGGATCGGACATGGTCCAGCCGCCAATGGATGGCAGGATCTTCAGGTCAGGATGGGCTTTTTTCAGCGCCATCAGCTGGCCGAAGTTACCTTTGTACGGGTCGTCCCAGTTAGAGACGCCGGACTGTGGTTTTTGCAGCGCAGCCCATGGGTCGTGGATCGCCACGGTGTAGTCAGGGCGGCCAGCACAGGCCTTTTGCAGGTTGGCGAAGCTGTTGCCGTTTTCCACGGTTTTCAGACCGTCGTTGATGCCGTCGCCGCCACAGATTGGAATGAAGCCGTACAGGATATGGTTCAGGTTAGCGGCTGGGATTTTGTCTACCGGGAAGTTACGGCCGTAAACGCCCCACTCAGGGAAGTAGGCGGCAACCACTTTATCGGTATGTTTTGCGAAGGTTTTGTTGTTTTCCTGCAGAGGCGCATTCAGCGGCAGCAGGTGGCTACCGTCAGTATCCGCCACGATGATCAGCTTGCTTGCGCTTTTGGTACAGCCGCTAGTGTTACAGAGTTCAACCTGCTCCTGGTAGCGACCGCCTTTTTTCACTTTAAAGGTGGCAGAACCGGATGCACCGGCAGCACCGGACCAGACGGTCTTGCCGTCCAGCAGCACTTTACCGGAAGTCGGCGCGTCGCCGCTCCAGACGTTCCACTCGACTTTTACGTCGACACCGTCGTTGTGAACCTTAACAAGATTACCGTAGTCCACTACGGCCTGGTCCACTTCAACGATGGCAAATTTATCGTTACCGCTGCTGATTGAAGGCGTACCTGGCGCTGCGGCGAACGCGGAGCCGGAAACGGCTGCGACAAAGAGTGCCAGATAAGTTGGCTTCATAAATTTCATTATTAATTCCTGATAATCTTATTTGTGACAAATGAAAAGAACCATGTATTCCATATAACATGGGCGAGTACTGAATACGTTATTTAACTAAAACCACGAACCATATTTAATTTTACTAAACATGTATTTTGCTAAAACACCCTCCATAAATAGACATGAGCAGTAATTTTTACAGCTTATGTTTATTACAATACTCCGGAAATGTATTTACGTCCTTTCATTCCCTCAGCGAAAAAATTTCAAAAAAAACTTGACCGCAAAAATCAAAATATGAATTGAAAGGTCTGAAGGATAAAAATAACCAAACCTGCCAGTGACAACAGCGGGCCAAAAGGAATAACGCTATTTTCTTTAACCGCTTTATAAAAAACAAAATACAACGCGATACCGCTTAACGCAGCCGCCAGTAATAATGATGGCAAAGCCTGCCAGCCGCACCACGCGCCCAGCGCAGCCAGCAGCTTAAAGTCACCGTAGCCCAGTCCCTCGCGACCCGTCGTCAGGCGAAACGCCCAGTAGAGAAGCCACAGCGACAGGTAGCCCGCCGCCGCGCCATACAGGGCGTCCGACAGAGGTAAGGAATGAAAAAACGCATGATTCAGCAGGCCCGCCCACAGCAGCGGTTGCGTCAGACAGTCCGGCAGCAGCAGGTGTTTTGCGTCTATCGCCGCCAGCGGCAGCAGCCCGCACCAGAGGATCCACAGCGACATCAATGCGGCCGCAGACGGGGCATACGCCGCCGTCAGGGCAAAAAACAGGGCACTGGAAAGCTCAAGTAGCAGCAGACGTAGCGGGATCGCGCTTTGACAGCAGCGGCAGCGTCCACGCAGGCAACACCAGCTCAGAACAGGGATATTTTCCCACCAGGAGAGCGTGTGGGAGCACGCCGGACAGTGAGAGGCCGGAAACAGCAGATTTCCGGCCCCCGCCTCCTCTTTAATGAGCGGGGGAATGCGTTCGACCACCACGCCCAGAAAGCTGCCGATAATGCCGCCAAGCGCACCGCTCAGCAGGCAAAGGGCGGGCATCTGGCTGCCCTGAAGCAGCGTCAGCGAGTTCATGCCACTTTCGCCCAGGAGAGTTTAATCTGGGCCTTTACATCGCTAAGGTGATCGACCGGCGTGAGATCCATTTTCTCCAGACGAACCCCGGTGGTTAAATTGACCTCCCGAAGCCAGTTTTTAAGCTCATAGACGTTGACCCGATCAATATTAAACGTCAGGGTTTGCCCGTCCTGCTGAATATTACTCAGCGCAACGTGGATCTCTTTGGCGCTCTCTTCCACCACGCTTCTCGGGTTACTGGTTTTTAATACTTTGGCCTGAAGGTGATTTTTATTAATTTCCGCCCGCATCCAGTTCAGAGTTTGCTTCTGTTTTTGCAGCGTGCTTTTCTCATTCTTAATTATATTGTCCAGTGGGGTCATCACCCCGTACCAGATAATGGCGCAGCAGAGCGCCGAGCCACATAATTTAATCAGCGCACGCTCGCGCGGGCTGTAACCCAGATAGCGTGCTTTTAATTGCCCTATTTTTTCTTTCATTTATATTTCCCTGTGATGATAGCGGTATAAGGCGCTTCACTGGAGACCGGCTGCAGCGTAAAGTCGAAGGTATCACTCGCCTTATTAACGAACGCCTGCAACGCCGTGGGATCCATTGAACGGATGTTCAGCGTAAGCTGATTCCGGCTGTCGTCGTATCCCACTTCGCTGAGTTCGACCGCCGGGAGCGATTGCCTGATCTGCTCCAGTGCGTCCAGTTGAAGAAAGATCCCTTTCTTCTCTTTCCTGATGTTCTGCCCGAAGTGGTACTTCAGGTTGGTGGTCTGGCGCAGCGTGGGGAAATAGTGCCGGGCCAGCTCCACCATCTGCTGCTGGGCCAGGTTTTCCTGGTTAGAGAGCATCCAGGCCATGCCGATGCGAGGGCCAATCAGCAGCCCGAGGCTCAGCATCGCCATGGCGGCAATGGCCGGTTTTGCATAACGGAACTCGGAGTGGGCGCCACGGGCAGCAAAAACGCCGTGCAGCAGGTTCGCTTTGCAGCTTTTCCACTGGGGCTGGATCAGCACCAGCGGATGCTGCCAGACCCGTTGCTCATCCACCTGCACGCCTGCGGGCGCCTCGCCGTAGCAGACGAGGTTACTGGCGCACTGCTGGCTCAGCAGCAGCGGCAACAGCGCGGCGTCGGTTTCACAGGCACCAGACGGCGAATAGCGCATCCAGTAGCCGCTGTCGGTGGAGACCAGCGTGCTGCCGCCCTCAGTCACCGGCAGAAGAATGGCATCGGGCAGCACCTGCACCACCTTCAGCCCGGCATCGGCACAGCGGTCCAGCCAGTACTGCAGACGCGCCGCCTCAATGGCCACCGCGTCCACTTCCCGCCCTTTCCTGTTGAGCACCGTCCAGTGCAGCGTGTCCACGTCGCCAATCAGCGTCTCCTCTGCCAGCCAGGAGAATTCAACGCCGCCTTTTTTGGGCAACGTGAAGTGACGGAAGATCATTTCGCTGGCCGGCAGGAGCAGGCAGACGCGGGCGGCTAACGCGTGACCGGCAAGCGCCGCCAGTGACGTCCCACCCTGCCGTTGCTCCACCTGGTCGCTACCGGACTCACACCACATTATGTTCCCGTCCTCATGCGTGTCGGGACGAATAAAAAGCACCTGTTTCATAGAGTTCGTCTTGTGTTATTCAACCATTCGGTAGCGACGTTGCCAGGTAATCACCTTCCCGGCTTCATCATCAACATGAAGCTGGCTGACGACGCGCAGCGTTAAATCATCGGTATTGCCGGTACTGTTGACCCGGAAATAGTGACTGTTGACCGCAAGAAACGCCTGTACCTGCTTCAGCGCGTCTTTGGTCTGCGGATAATTTGTCTCAAGCGCTTTCTGGAACGCCTCCATCGACTCCCAGCCCTCTTCCGGGCGGGAGGCGATCAGGCGGGCGGCCTCGTCCTCGCTCAGCGAGCCGATAAACAGGGCTGCCAGTAGCGGTGCCTGTTCTTCAGTCAGGGTGTTTACATCCACCTTGCTGGCGGTGTCGGGTAAGGCGCAGAGCACTTTACTGACCCTGCCGTAAGCCGCCACCGGAAACGCGGACAGCAGCTTCAGCTCGGCCGGGGTGCGCATCATCTGATTCGCAGGCAGCCGTGCGGGCTCAACGCCGGCCCAGGCATCTGTCTCCATCCCCTCTTTGGCCGTTGTGGTATCGCCGTCGAGATAGTCCATCAGCTGCTGGTAAATCTCTTCTGCGTCACCGGCGGAAATACCGCTGTCGGTCAGGAGCTGTTCGACGATGCGCGCTTTGACCGGTTTTTCCGGCAACGCCCCTGCGGTCTGTACCGCGGGGGTCGGATCGGCCGCCAGCAGGTTATTGACGTTAAAGCAGGTCTGGGCATCCTCAATCTGGCTTACCACGGTGTAGTGTTCCCCCTCTGTCTCCACCGGCTCTGTCCACTCCCCTTTCGGCGACAGGCCTTTGCTCTCGCCGCTGGCGTAGGTCTGAAGCAGACCTTCAATGGTTTTTTGCTGGCTCTGAATGGCCCAGCGCAGCTGCTGCTGACTCACCTGATAGCGGGTTTTCTGCAGATTGCGGCAGAACTGCTGGCTGATTTTGGCCGCCAGCGCCGACATCATGACCAGCAAAATTAGCACCACCAGCAGCGCGACACCGCGCTGTTTTCGAACCGATTTTCCGCTCATTTGTTCTCTCCTGACGGAGCGGGCACCGGCTGCGCTGGCGCGACCGTATCGCCAGGTGGCGCTGGCGTGTGTTCGGTAGGTGCCGCCGGGGCGACTGGCATATCACCCGGCGTGGTAAATACCCAGCGCCAGGTCTCGCCATTCTCCATGGTCAGCAGAAGCTCTACGCCGTCCGGCTGATGCGTCGTGTCGGTCCATTTGGTCTGCCAGCTCGCTTTCCAGAAGCGCCACGTCATCTCTTTTACATCGCTGAGGATCGGCACCTCTTCCGGCTTCACATCGGCAGGGCTGTCGATAACCGGCCAGATATCGCGCCACAGTTTTTTGTCCTCAAGCCGCCAGCGCACGCGCTCCAGCTGGATCTGACCGCTCACGCCGTTCAGCGTGGTCAGCTCCAGCTGGATCTGACCGCTCACGCCGTTCAGCGTGGTCAGCTCCAGCGCATCGTCGTGCTGGACAAAGACATCAGGCTCGTTGCGTGGCGCGCGTGCCTGAAGCTGAAAGAAATCCCGCTCCAGCAGGTTATAGGCGCGCTGAAGCTGGTTGAGTTGCTTCGCCGCCACGTCGGTGGCGTTCGAGGTGCGCATCGCCCCGTCCAGGATTTGCCAGGCAAGCGTGCTGATAACCGCGAAGATGGTCAGCGCAATCATGATCTCCAGCAGCGTAAAGCCCTGCTGACGCTGAATGTGCTTACTCATTTCACCTCTCCGGGTTCTGGTATCTGCAGGGTCAACACCGGTTTGTCTTCATCATCCTCGGCGTACACCTGCACTTCATCGGCAAAGCGATTTTCGGCGGTTTTCACCCGCTGCTTGCGCCAGATCCAGCTTCGCCCCCCCATGATTTCTGTGCCCGTCTGCAGGGCATCCGGGAACGGCGTGTTGCTCAGCTTTGCTTCTGCCAGCTGGTTTTCCGCCACCCAACTCGCCTGCAGCGAATCGCCCAGGCCATGGGTAAAGCGCACGTTCAGCGAGACGGAATTCATCAGCGCCAGCGCGGCGGTGGAGAAGATGACCAGTGCGACCATCACTTCCAGCAGGGTCATCCCCTGTTCTTTGCGTTTAGTCATCGTTCTCTACCGAAACCGGTGATGCCCCCTGCGACACCACGCGAAAGCGCTGTTTTTTATCGACACTCTGCAGGGACAGCGTGAAGCGGCTTATCTCCCCGTCCGGCAAAAAGACAATCTGCGGCGTGGCGTCGGTTGTGGCAGCAATGCGCTGCGGTGAGAGCGACACGTGCATCTCTTCCGGGAACTGGCCGTGGGTGACAATGCGCCCGGCGGTTAAAGGTTCCCAGTGTCGTTCGCCCTCTTTTTCGGCCCAGGTCACCAGCTGATATTCTGAGGTGGTGATCACCAGCCCAACGATATTGCCGTCCATTACCGCACGGTCTGAACCATATTCAACGAGGGCTTTTAACTGCTGACCGAAAATATCCGCGCCGCTGCGCGAGGGGATTGTCGACACCACCATCATGGCGCAGGAGGCAAATATCACCAGCGCCAGAATAATTTCCAGTAAGGTAAACCCACGTTGCTTATTCATTACTTCTCTTTTTTATCTAAAGACCAGTTGGTAATATCATCCGCGGTATTCGCTTCGGCATCCGGGCCCGCAGAGAAAACATCCACTGCGCCATGTTCACCCGGGCTGACCAGAATATAATCATTGCCCCACGGATCTTCCGGCAGGCGGCGGATATAGCCATCATCACGGTAGTTTTTCGGGATTGGCGCGATATCAGGTTTGGTGACCAGCGCCTGCAAACCCTGCTCCGTCGTGGGGTAACGGTGGTTATCCAGCTTGTACATATCCAGCGAACCTTCCAGCGCCACAATATCGCTGGTTGCTTTCTGGGCATCGGCTTTTTCTTTATTCCCCATTAAATTGGGTACTACCATACTGGCGAGCACACCGAGAATAACGATCACCACCATTAATTCGAGCAAGGTAAAGCCGGCCTGACCTTTCAGGCTATTTCGTTTTAAAGACATATTTAACCCACCATATTATTGAGCTGAAGAAGCGGTTGTAATATTGACAGCACGATAAATAAAACCACTGTCGCCATTGTCACCACCAGTGCCGGTTCAAATACCGACAGCGTTAACGTAATGCGATGCTGTAATGCCGATTCCTGGTTTTCCGCGGCGCGATCCATCAATGAACCTAATTCCCCGCTCTCTTCGCCGGAGGCAATCATGTACAGCATGGTCGGCGGAAAGAGCTTCGCCTGGTCCAGCGCGTTATACAGAGAAGCGCCCTGACGTACAGTATCCGCCGCCTGCTCCAGCACCTGCCGGGCATAGAGGTTTTCGATCCCGTCCATCGCGATATACATCCCCTCCAGCAGCGGGACGCTACTGGCCTGCAGGATGCTGAGCGTGCGGATATAGCGAGCGCTGTTGATGGCGCAGACCAGCTTTTTAATCGGCGAGCCATTCACCAGCCATCTGTGCCAGCGAAAGCGGTTTGTGGTTTTCTTCACCCACGTCTTAAAGCCGACGATTGCGCCGAACAGCCCCCCGGCAATGTAGATCCCGTACGCCTGCAGAAAATCGCTCACCGCAATCAGCGTGCGGGTGGTGATCGGCAGCTGCTGTTTCATGTGCACGAACTGCTCGATCACCTGCGGCACCACCGCCACCAGCAGGATGCTGATCACCGCCGCGGCGACCACCGTCAGGGTGATCGGGTAGACCATCGCCTGCGTCAGCTTGCTTTTCATCTTCTGGCGCTGCTCGTTGTACTCCGCCAGCTTCTCCAGCACATCGCCGAGATGGCCGGTCTTTTCCCCGGCCATCACCAGCGTGCAGTACAGCTTGTCGAAGGTGCGCGGGAACTGGCTGAAGGCATCAAACAGCGTATGGCCTTCCACCACTTTCTCGCGGATCTCCGTCACCATCGCCGCCAGCTTTTTGTCTTCCGTCTGCTTTGAAATGGCCTTGAGGGCGCTTTCCAGCGGCAGCGACGCGTTAACCAGCGTTGACAGCTGACGGGTGAACATCGACAGCACCGGCACAGAGAGTCGGGCGCCGGTTCTGGCTTTAGCGCTGGCCGCATTTTCACGGGATTCGGTGATGGTGAGCGGCATCAGCTTCTGCTCACGCAGCGACTGGCGCACCTGCTTAGGTCCTTCCGCCTGCAGCGTGCCGCGCCGGTTTTTTCCGGCGGCATCGGTTGCGGTCCACGCGTAGAAAGCCATTACTCATCGCCCCCACGCTCGGCGGTCACGCGCATCACCTCTTCAAGGGAGGTGATGCCGCTGATAACCTTCATCAGCCCGTTTTCGCGCAGGCTGTAGGCCTGCCTGAACAGCTCGGTCTCAATGGACATCTCATCTTTATCTTCATGAATGGCCCGACGCATGGCGCTATCGACCACCAGAAACTCGTGAATGCCCGCGCGTCCCTGATACCCGCTCTGGCGGCACTGGTCGCAGCCGACGGCGCGATAGATGGCCTTTGGTGGCTTATCCATAAAGCTAAACAGCGCTTTTTCATTGTCATCCAGCGGACTGGTGGTACGGCAGTGCGGACACAGCCGACGCACCAGACGCTGGGCAATGACGCCGAGTAGCGACGAACCGATCAAAAAGGATTCCAGCCCCATATCCCGCAGACGGGTGATGGCCCCCGCCGCACTGTTGGTGTGCAGCGTCGACATGACCAGGTGACCGGTGAGCGACGCCTGCACCGCGATTTGCGCGGTTTCGCCGTCACGAATTTCTCCGATCATCACCACGTCCGGATCCTGACGCAAAATGGCGCGCAGGCCGCGGGCAAAGGTCATGTCCACGCGCGGGTTGACCTGCGTCTGCCCCACCCCTTCCAGTTCGTACTCAATCGGATCTTCGACGGTCAGAATGTTGCGTTCATGTCCGTTCAGGGCCGACAGAATGGCATACAGGGTGGTACTTTTACCGGAGCCTGTCGGCCCGGTGACCAGGATGATGCCGTGCGGGCGGTTAATCAGCCCTTTCAGTTTTTCCAGCTCTTCATCAATGAGTCCGAGCTTGTTGATATCCGGTTTCAGGTTGCTCTTGTCGAGCAGACGCATCACCACGCGCTCGCCGTACTGCGACGGAATGGTCGAGACACGCACATCAATCGCCTTGCGGCCAATGCGCAGGGAGATACGGCCATCCTGCGGCAGACGTTTTTCGGCAATGTCGAGTTTTGACATCACCTTAATACGGGAGACCAGCAGCGGAGCCAGTTTACGCGCGGGCTGGAGCACCGGGCGCAGCACGCCGTCAACGCGAAAACGGATGCTCAGCGTGCGCTCAAAGGTTTCGATATGGATATCCGATGCGCCGTCTTTCACCGCCTCGCCGAGAATGGCGTTAATCAGGCGGATCACCGGCGAGTTTTCGTCGTTATCCAGCAGATCTTCGTTGTCCGGGATCTCCTCGGTTAACGCCATCAGATCGATATCCGCATCCATATCGTCCACCAGCTGCTGCGACACGCCGCTGTTCTGCTGCCAGATTTTGGCCAGCATCTCATCAAACGCTTCCGCGCTCAGCGTCTGGGGCACAAAGGTGCGCCCCAGTACCCGGCGCATCTCCAGTAGCGCAAACGCGGGGACGTCGTCACGGATATAGACCGTGTCGTTCCAGAAAAGGATGCCGTTCTCCTTCGCAAAGCCGCTGGTACACAGCTGTTTTGTCAGTTCATCCACGCGTCACCTCCCGTTACTCTTTGAAGGGGTTGCGCGTGGCGGCAGGTGCGCTCACGCCGACCGGCATGGAATGGTCCTGCTTTGGATAGGCAGGCAGGACGGCGTTATCGGTGTTCTCAACGATGCCGAGTTTTTTCTCCTCCAGACGCTGCTGTTGACGGGCGCGGATCTGGTCGTATTTCTCCTTCGTCGCCGCGCTGTAGTTGTCGTCATCACGCAGGACGGTGGTATGGATAAAGACCATCAGGTTGCGCTTCGACGTGTCCTCCGAGGTATAGCGGAACAGCTGTCCCACCAGCGGCAGATCGCCGAGCAGCGGCACTTTCGACACGTTCTGTTTGCTGACGTTTTCCATCAGACCGCCCAGCACCACCGTCTGGCCACTGTGGACCATCACTTCGTTGTTGATGGTACGGGTGTTGAAGGTTGGGCCGAGGCTGGCATCTTCGGTGGCGCTGGCATCGACGCTGGAGACCTCCTGTTCAATCTTCAGGTGGATCATGTCCCCGTCGTTGATCTGCGGAACAATCTTCAGCTTGGTACCAACGGTTTTACGCTCAACCGAGTTAAACACGTTGTCGCCGCTGGTGGTCTGAGAACCCGACAGCACCGGCACATCCTGACCCACGTTGAATGACGCCTCTTTGTTATCCAGCGTCACCACGCTTGGCGTGGAGAGAATATCGTTCTTGCCGCTGGTAGAGAGCGCAGTCAGCAGTGCGCCATAGTCACCGTTGAAGAAACCGGTCGCGAGGCCAGTAAAGGAGGCTCCTTTGATCGTGCCGTTTTTGATCTGGCTAATGGGCAGACCGGTCGAGCCGAACTGCACGCCGCCGTGTTTGCCGGTCCACTGCACGCCGAGATCCATGCCGTTACCGTCCTGCACTTCCGCGATGATGGCTTCCACCAGCACCTGCGGACGACGAATATCCAGCTTGTCGATCACCTTCTCCAGCGAGTTCATGACGTTTGGCTGGGCGGTGATCACCAGCGAGTTGGTTGACTCATCGGCGGTGATATTCAGTTCGCTGTTGGTTGTCGCAGTTTTGCTTTTCGCCGCACCGGCTTTGTCTTTCAGCTGTTCACCGATACCGGTCAGCACCGGCACCACTTTCGAGGCGTTGGCATATTTCAGGTAAAAGACGCGGGTATTACCCTCGTTGTTCTGCTCGCGATCGAGCTGGCCTATCAGTGAACGGGTGCGCGCGCGCGCATCCTCGGTCCCGCTGATCACCAGGCTGTTGGTTTCATCATCGGCCACCACTTTGGTCGCCAGCTGCGGGGCGTTCTGCCCTTTCTGCTCTTCATTGTTGAGGTTGTTCAACATATCGGAGAGCTCTATCGCCGAGGCATAGCGCAACGGTACGATTTCACGACGCTGCATACCGGAACGGTCCACGCGCTCAACCAGATCCACCAGGCGGTTCACCACCGAGGCTTTACCGGTTAACAGCAGCACGTTAGAGGGTTCAAAATGGACCACGTTGCCGATCCCCGAGGCATCGTTCAGCTGGCGCAGCAGCGGGGCCAGTTCGCGTACCGGCACGTTCTCCATGCGCACCACGCGGGTAATGATCTCATCCCCTTTGCCCGGGTTTTTGCTGTCGGCCACCGGCACGCCAGCGGTACGCGCCACGCTGGAACGCACCACTTTGATCATGCCGTTATCCATTGGGATCACCGACAGACCGTAGAGATCCAGCACGCTCAGGAAGAACTGATAATATTCATCTTCCGACAGCACGTTATAAGTTCTCACCGATACCGTGCCCTGAACGGAGGGATCGACGAGAATCGTTTTATTCAGATTGCGACTTACCGTATCGATAAATTCGCGAATATCGGTATTTTTAAAACTGGCGCTAAAGTTGGCTGCAAACAGCGAACCGGAATATAACGACAATGCGGTCAGCGCCACGCACGCCCATGGAAATTTCTTCATGATGTACACTTGTTAATTGTTTAAAACATTAACCCGAATATTTTCAAGGTGAGCGTGCCGCCTGACGACGACGTCCGCCTCTTTCATTTTCGACCAGTTGGCGATGATATTTTTCGCCTGCGCTTCTTTCGTCATATCGACGTCATTGACTCTCACCACCACATCGCCTTTTTCCAGGCCTGCGTCACGGTAAAAAGGAGACATATTCCGTGGATTAATATTAAAGCCTTCCAGTTGGCCATTATCGATTAACGGTTTTAACACCAGATAATCATCGAGATGCAGACTGTCAGCGCCGGCATCATTTTTCGATTTCGTCACCGGGCTATTGCCTGCATCGCCCTTAAAATAAGGCGGCTGTTTGAGGGCGAGCGTTTGCTTCGTGCCTTCATACTGAACAACCACGTTATCTTTATTAATTTCATCCACATAGGCATCGTCGAACCCCACCAGCGGTTCCCCTTCCCGGTAGCTCTGCTGCCCGGCGGGGGTCTTAATCACGGCGAACGACAACCACGACTCATCGCTGCGGATGATGCCTTCAATTTCTGCAGACAGTGGCGCTTTTACCGCCGCCGGAACGTCGGCCTGACGGACCGCAGCCGTAAAAAGACCAAACGTTTTGTCACTGTTACGCGGTTTTAGCGGCGTCTTATCAGCATTCGCTAACTTATTCGTAACCTTTTTATAATCTTTAAAAACGACATAACCCTGCTGGCTGCAAAATATCAGCATGAGAAGCATGATGCAGGGCGTCATTAGCCTGGAAAGGAATGCGTTCCTCATTATTATCGGGCCTTTTAGCAAAGCAGGAATTCGCAGCGGTATGCTGCATAACTGAGTGAGCAAATAGTAATAAGCGTGACCAGTGCAAACCACCGGCTTCGCTATTAACTTTAATGAAGAAAATGATTGACCGGAAAAAAAGGGAATGTTAGATGCAGCCAGACAGGTTATTTTTACTCTGGTGTTAAATTGACCATGACAGGGGCTTACCGTACTTTTCGCCCATTGCTATTAAAGAGAAGAGACGGTAAGTCGTTATGTATCAGAGCCATTTTAAATTCAGTACCCCGCCGTTCAGAAATATCACCCGCAAGTCGGGCGATTTTCTGGTGCCTTATCATCAGGATGTATTTAATCTTCTGAAAGAGAAAAGCCAGCAGGCAGGGATCACCGGGCTCTTTTACCACGACAGCGAACTGCTGGGGCAGTTCAGCGATGCCCTCAAAGCCCACAGCAAATCGGTGCTCTGTATTAATGCCTTTCCAAAGCTGAGCGCCAGTAGCCTGCTCTTCAAGCTCAACCCTGCGGCGAAAGAGAAGAACAAACTCCAGGCGGTCGACGCCATTATTCGCCAGTGGCGCGATACAAAGCCGACCCACAAGGTGCTGGTGATCTCTCAGGCGCAGGCGATGAAAGCCAGCGGCTATGACGTGCTGGGTATACTGCTTACCCGTGCGCAGGAGCTGGATGTTCGCCTGTCGATTGTGCTGATGGGTACGGCCGACCAGGAAGTGATGCTGAAAGCCTCTGCCCTGCAGGAATATGTGCTGACCTGCCATACCCTGCGCAACCTGACCTGCCGTGAGTGCCTGAGCTACGTTGACGCCCAGTGCGAAGAGCACGGCGCGGACGTCTCTCCGTTGACGCCCGCTCGCGTGAAAAAAATCCACGCCCTGACCAAAGGCAACATCAGCAAGCTGAACGAACTGGCCCATCTTTCCCTGCTGGCCGCCTGGACCGAACGCGCGCCCAACGTTGGACCGCGTCATTTGCGTCTCGCGAGCGGTGAAGCCCTTCCAGCGGCAAAACGTGGTAAAACGCTGGCCTCCATCGGGTTATTGGCCTCTGTCCTGTTCGCCGCCTGCGGCTGGATGATGACGTCCTCTATTACGGCAAAACTGCCTGTGGCGCTGCCGGTACCGGCCAGCTGGAAACAGCAGGTTAAAACGCCAGACGCACCGGTATTACCGGTAATCGACAACGAGGTGGTAAATCAGCCCGATGCCATGCACCAGCTTTACGCCATGTGGGGGTATGACGCTTCTGCCGACGATGCGCTGTGCCAGAATGCCGCAAAAGTGAATTTGATGTGTAAACAGGGCAATGCCCCCCTGGACACGCTGGCAAATGACGGTTACCCGTGGGTGAGCGAGATTAAGACCGGCGATCACATCAATTACGCCGTCGTGGCGCGTGCCGGGAAAAATTCCCTCGATCTACTGATGAACAACCGCACCTGGCAGGTGAGCCGCACGTGGTATAACCAGCATGCGACGGGCAATTACACCCTCCTGCACCGCCTGACACCGTCAGGAAAAGACGAAATCACCGCCGCCAGCGACCCTAAAGATCTTGCGTGGCTGGATCAGCAGCTGAGCGTGGCGCTGGGCGAAAGCGAAACGCACGATAAAAACTGGACGGCGGAGCTGATGAAACGCACCCGCGAATTCCAGGAAAAAATGCACCTTCATGTTGACGGTATTGCGGGTGAAGACACCCTGATGCAGTTGATGCGCGAAACCCATACGACGCCGAGCGTGCTGATCCAGACCACCCAGGCTACCCCGACTACGCAAGAGAAACACGCATAATGTCTACCATCTGCCTCGCTGCCCAGCGCAGCTATACCACCGGCGAACCGGTCTGGTTTTCATGGCGTTTGCCGTCATTCAGTAAAATACTCAGCGTGGTGACGCTCTGGTGTCTGGGGCTGTGCGCGCTGATCGTCGCCGGGCTTTATGCCCATGTGTACTGGAATTTACACCATCCGGCACCGGTGGTGAAAAAAGTGAGTGTCGTAAAAGCACAAACCAGTCTGTCGGATATGCACTATGTGTATGTGACAAAACCATTCCCCCATCCGCAGCCTAAACCGCAGCAGGTGAAAGTGCAGGACGATTTACCGCCGATGGAGAATATGCCGATCAACAATGATGAAAATGACTGGCAGCAGGCCCCGGAGGGTGCATTACCGGATAACCCCGTCCCCCATGATACCTCGCGCGATACTTTGCCCGGCACCGGGGCTCACGAACAGGCGATGAAATCTGACGATGAGGGTTCGTTAAAAGCCCTGTTTATGCAGGCGCTAAAACAGCAGCAGGATGATATGGCGAAGGGAAAAATGCCTGCGCCACCGGTTGATGAAACGCCGAATGCGTCTCCTTCCATAATAAAAGGAGACGCCGGAGGAGATTAATATTTTTCCGGTAAATTGGTCAGGCTAATCAGTCGTCCTTTTTCGACCACTATGTATTGCCCTTTTTTCAGATCGGAGAGGATTTTAATAATGGTGCTGCGTGCCAGGTTGGTGTATTCCTGAATGTAATCATAAATATTAATATCGCGCTGGTGCTGAACAATCAGTTCGTTAATTTCAATCAGGAATTCACGTACAACGGAATAGGCACTGCGGGCAACTAAAACATCATCGCGTTTGCTGAGCAAACAGATATACCATGCCAGCACTTTGGTAAGCTCAGGCCACAGCCCGAGCCGGGACATTAACTGCTGGAATTCATCTTTATGGATGGTACGCACTACGGTGTTACTGCGCACCACACCCTGCATATGTGCGGAATTGTAGAATATGGCGGAGAGACCGAAGATGCATTGTCCCTGCAGCGTAAACATACATAAATCATCAGAACTTCGGCGGAACTCCACTTCACCGCTGACAATAATGTGAATATTATCTGAGTTGCAGGTGGATATTTTTTGCCATTTTCTCAACGTTTTTTCTTCATAACCAACCGTTGCAGAAATAATGGCTTCCATTTCATGATGGGGACGTGTTTTTTTACCAAAGATGCTTAACATTATTATACCCAATTAAGATGTTTAAATAAGAAGTGATCCGGCACAGTGTTACATTGCCGTAAAAATGGATTCTGTATTTTTTTAAATTAATTAAATCGGCCCGGAACGGGAGATTTATATTTGATTCATGCTGTGAATCGATGAAGCAATCTTAATTGAGGACGATTTTAAATCAATTTACTTAAAATGAATTGAGAATGTACTTAAGATTAATCTTACGACAGATTCCGTTAAAGTGAGGCGTTCGGGGGTATCCGAAGGATTACCCCTGCCCGTATTTCTCTAAAAGTGCTTCGGCAATGGCCATCGTTTCCACATCCGCGACACCGTTCCACAGCTGCGGCCTGAAGTGCATCTGGAACACCATAATGATGCGCTTCTGCTGGGCGGGAGTGCTATTGGCCGGTACGTCGTAACCGTAACGCGCGAGCAAATCGAGTAACGCTGCGGTGTCCACGGCCTGATACCGTGGCCGTCCGTTCATATAGAACGCCACGCGGGACGCGTCTGGCCAGGCACCAATCCCCTGCTCTGCAAGCTCGCGCCACGGGAACAGCGGGCCGGGATCGTCCTTACGCTGGGGCGCAATATCCGAATGGGCCACCACATTCTCGGGTTTAATGTTGTAGCGGGCGATAATGTCTTTTGCGAGCGGCACCAGGGCCGCAATTTGCGCAGTCTCAAACGGCGTAAAGTGTTTCACCCCGGCCGTTTTTTGCCAGCCACGGTTCTCCAGCTCTATGCCGACCGACGTATCATTAATACGGTTGGTGCCGCGCCAGAAGCTGATACCCGCATGCCAGGCCAGTTCGTTCTCGGGTACCAGCTGCCAGATGCGCGGCTTGCCGTCCGGTGCGGGCGGGTTGGCGGGGATCAAATAGTGGGAGCTGACGTTTTTGTCCGTTAGCGTGGCCAGCGAGCTATCAAAATCATCGGCAGTGTAGTGGATAACCAGCACCTTAATACGCGGGTACGCCGCCTGCGCCTGATGACGGGTATCGAGCTCATAGGCGCCTTTATCGACAATGCCTTTTTCCGTGGCGCACCCTGCCAGCAACAGCGCCAGCAGGAGTGTTGAAAACGCGCGTTTCATCGACGGGTTTTCACCGCCGTACCGCTTACGCTCACCATCAGCATGCTGGCATCTTTACCGACGGTTTCGTAGTCGATATCAATCCCCACGACCGCATCGGCCCCCAGCGCTTTGGCCTGCTCGCCCAGCTCTTTAAAGGCAATTTCACGGGCTTTACGCAGCTCTTTTTCATAGGCCCCAGAGCGGCCGCCGACAATATCGCGGATACCGGCAAAGAAGTCGCGAAAAATGTTGGCCCCCAGGATGGCTTCACCCGTGACCACACCGCAATATTCGGTAATCGGCTGCCCTTCCAGGGTTGGCGTTGTTGAAAACTGCATGGTTTCTCTCCTTCTTTAGCGTTCAATGCCTTAGCCCATAACTTCACCAGCATTATCGGTCCGTTACGCTATGATTGAAAGGATAGTTAATAAATAAGGAAATCAACATGCGCTACTCTGCTTTAACGCTTTTGGTGCCCTGCGCGCTGGTGCTCAGCGCGTGTACCACCACGGTCACGCCAGCCTTTAAGGATATCGGTACCCGCAGCGGCCCCTGTACAGAGGGCGGCCCGGATACCGTGGCGCAACAGTTCTATGATTATCGCATTCAACACCGCAGCAACGATCTCACCGGCCTGCGTCCGTACCTGAGCGATGGGCTGGCAAAACTGCTGAACGATGCCTCGCGCGATCCGCAGCATAACGCGCTGCTGAAATCCGATCCGTTCTCCAGCCGCGCCACGCTGCCGGACAGCGCCGAGGTGGCCAGCGCCTCGACCATCCCGAACACCGATGCGCGAAACATTCCTCTGCGCGTTAAGCTGACCCAGGGAACCCAGACCTGGCAGGATGAAGTGCTGATGATCCGCGAAGGTCAGTGCTGGGCGGTGGACGACGTACGCTATGTCGGCGGCAGCGTTCATGCCCCGGCAGGCACGCTGCGCCAGTCGATTGAGAATCGCTAAACCCACTGTTTCAGAATTGTAAACCCCGAAAAATGTGCGGCATTTCATGCGGAATGCCGACATTTATACTCGCCGCCCCTGGCCTTCGCTATTTTGTGCTATGTTTAAGGGGTATTACGGGTTATATTTAACTTTTAACGCAGAAATATTGCATAACTATTCTGTCAACGGTACTATCTGCGGCCTCAATTGCTATAGATTGCCTGGATGAGTAAAGACTGCCCCGATGAGTATTAAACTAAACGGCATTAACTGCTTCTACGGCGCACACCAGGCGCTGTTCGACATCACGCTCGAGTGCCCCGAAGGCGAAACGCTGGTTTTGCTTGGCCCAAGCGGCGCGGGTAAAAGCTCCCTTCTGCGTGTTCTTAATCTGCTTGAAATGCCCCGTTCGGGTACGCTGGCAATTGCCGGTAACCATTTTGATTTTGCGAAAACGCCGTCCGATAAAGCGATTCGTGAACTGCGTCAAAACGTTGGCATGGTCTTCCAGCAATACAACCTCTGGCCGCACCTGACCGTCCTGCAAAACCTGATTGAAGCGCCGTGCCGCGTTCTCGGTTTGAGCAAGGATCAGGCGATGGCGCGGGCTGAAAAGCTGCTGGAGCGTCTGCGCCTTAAGCCCTACAGCGATCGTTATCCGCTGCACCTCTCCGGGGGTCAGCAGCAGCGTGTGGCCATTGCCCGTGCGCTGATGATGGAGCCTGCGGTGCTGCTGTTTGATGAACCCACCGCCGCGCTGGACCCGGAAATCACCGCCCAGATCGTGAGCATCATTCGTGAGCTGGCGGAAACCAACATTACTCAGGTCATCGTTACCCATGAAGTGGAAGTGGCGCGTAAAACCGCCAGCCGTGTGGTCTACATGGAAAACGGGTATATCGTTGAGCAAGGTGATGCGAGTTGCTTTACCAACCCGCAAACTGATGCCTTCAAAAACTACTTATCTCACTGATTGTGCCAGGGAAAATGATAATGAAAAAAGTATTGATTGCCGCGCTGCTCGCTAGCGTCAGCCTTTCCGCTACCGCAGCCCAGACCATCCGTTTCGCCACCGAAGCGTCCTATCCTCCGTTTGAATCTATCGACGCCAACAACAAGATTGTGGGCTTCGATGTCGATCTGGCTAACGCGCTGTGTAAAGAGATCGACGCGACCTGTACCTTCAGCAACCAGGCGTTTGACAGCCTGATCCCAAGCCTGAAGTTCCGCCGTATCGACGCCGTGATGGCCGGTATGGACATCACGCCAGAGCGTGAAAAGCAGGTGCTGTTCACCACGCCGTACTATGACAACTCCGCCCTGTTCATTGGTCAGAAAGGGAAATATACCTCTGTTGACCAGCTGAAAGGCAAGAAAGTCGGCGTGCAGAACGGCACCACCCACCAGAAATTCATCATGGATAAACATCCGGAAATCACCACCGTGCCTTACGACAGCTACCAGAACGCGAAGCTGGATCTGCAGAACGGCCGTATCGATGGCGTGTTTGGTGACACCGCGGTGGTGACCGAATGGCTGAAAGCCAACGATAAACTCGCGCCAGTGGGCGACAAAGTGACCGATAAGGACTACTTCGGCACAGGTCTGGGGATTGCCGTACGTCAGGGCAACACTGAGCTGCAGCAGAAATTCAATGCTGCGCTGGAAAAAGTGAAGAAAGACGGCACCTACGAAACCATCTATAAAAAATGGTTCCAGAAGTAATTCCTGATGAATGAAATTCTTCCTTTAGCAAGCGCCGCCGGGATGACCGTCGGCCTTGCCGTTTGCGCACTGATTATCGGCCTGGTGCTGGCGATGTTCTTTGCGGTATGGGAATCTGCAAAATGGTTCCCTGTCGCCTGGACCGGCTCCGCACTGGTCACCGTGCTGCGTGGGCTACCGGAGATTCTGGTGGTCCTGTTTATCTATTTTGGTTCCTCACAGCTGCTGTTAACGCTGTCGGACGGCTTTACCCTCAATCTTGGCGTCGTGCAGATCCCGGTGCAGATGCAGATTGAAAACTTCGACGTCAGCCCGTTCCTCTGCGGCGTCATTGCCCTTTCCCTGCTCTATTCTGCGTATGCGTCGCAAACCCTGCGCGGTGCGCTGAAAGCGGTACCGCAGGGACAATGGGAGTCCGGCCAGGCGCTGGGGATGTCGAAAGCGGCCATCTTCTTCCGTCTGGTGATGCCTCAGATGTGGCGTCATGCCCTGCCGGGTTTAGGTAACCAGTGGCTGGTGCTGCTGAAAGATACCGCGCTGGTGAGCCTGATAAGCGTTAACGATTTAATGCTGCAAACCAAAAGCATCGCCACCCGCACCCAGGAGCCGTTTACCTGGTACATTGTGGCGGCGGCTATCTACCTGGTGATCACGTTGCTGAGTCAGTACATCCTTAAGCGTATTGACCTGCGTGCGACGCGCTTTGAACGGAGACCAGGCTGATGCTGGACTATTTACCCGAGCTGATGAAAGGGCTGCACACCAGCCTGACGTTGACCGTGGCGTCCATCATCGTGGCGCTGATCCTGGCACTGATCTTTACCATCATCCTGACGCTGAAAACGCCGGTGCTGGTGTGGATTGTGCGCGGCTATATCACCCTCTTTACCGGTACGCCGCTGCTGGTGCAGATCTTCCTGATTTACTACGGCCCGGGTCAGTTCCCGTCGCTGCAGGAGTATCCGGTTATCTGGCACCTGCTCTCTGAGCCGTGGCTGTGTGCCCTGATTGCCCTCTCACTGAACAGCGCGGCGTACACCACCCAGCTGTTCTACGGGGCGATCCGCGCCATTCCGGAAGGGCAATGGCAGTCCTGCGGGGCGCTGGGGATGAGCAAGAAAGACACGCTGGCCATTTTGCTGCCGTACGCCTTTAAGCGCGCCCTCTCCTCTTACTCCAACGAAGTGGTGCTGGTGTTCAAGAGTACCTCGCTGGCCTACACCATCACCCTGATGGAAGTCATGGGCCACGGGCAGTTGCTGTACGGGCGCACCTACGACGTGATGGTGTTCGGCGCCGCAGGCGTGGTCTATCTGGTGGTTAACGGACTGTTGACGCTGATGATGCGCCTTATCGAGCGTAAAGCGCTGGCGTTTGAGCGCAGAAATTAATCACGCGAATGCATAAAACGCAATTAAGGGAGCGGGTAACCTGATGGGTTATCCGCTTTTTTTTTATTACTGAATAAATATTTAATCATTTATATTGAATATAAATTCATTAAATGGCATTGTACCTTCATAAGACCTACAGACGGGAGTATGATAATGAAAAAGTTAGTTCTGGCCGCATTACTGGCAACCTTTGCCGCAGGCGCAACAGCAGCAGATAAAATCAATTTCGGCGTTTCTGCCACTTACCCGCCATTTGAATCGCTGGATGCCAGCAATCAGATCGTGGGGTTTGATATCGATCTGGCGAAAGCGCTGTGCAAACAGATGCAGGCCGACTGCACGTTTACCAACCACGCCTTCGACAGCCTGATCCCGTCCCTGAAATTCAAAAAATACGACGCGGTGATCTCCGGTATGGACATCACGCCAGAGCGTAGCAAGCAGGTAGCCTTCACCGACCCGTACTACGCCAACTCGGCGGTGGTGATTGCGAAGAAAGGGGCTTTTAAATCCTTTGATGAGCTGAAAGGCAAACGCATCGGGATGGAAAACGGCACCACGCACCAGAAATACCTGCAGGACAAACATCCTGAAGTGAAAACCGTGGCCTATGACAGCTATCAGAACGCAATCATCGACCTGAAAAATGGCCGTATCGATGGCGTCTTTGGTGACACCGCCGTGGTGAACGAGTGGCTGAAAACCAACCCGCAGCTGGGTACGGCGACCGAGAAAGTAACCGATCCGCAGTACTTCGGTACGGGTCTGGGCATCGCGGTACGTCCGGATAATAAAGCATTGCTGGCAAAACTGAATGGCGCGCTGAAGGCGATTAAAGCTGACGGTACGTATCAGAAAATCAGCGACCAGTGGTTCCCGCAGTAACTTTTTTTGCCGGGTGACGGCTACGCCTTAGCCTGCCTACGGGGGGAGTTGTAGGCAGGCTAAGCGACGCGTCATCCGGCAATTCTACAGTGGTACAAAGAAGCGAAAACGCGCCCCGCTCACCGACTCCATCAGCCTGATCCCGCCCCCGTGCAGCTCCAGCATTCGCTTCACAATAAGCAGCCCTAACCCGCCGCGATTTTCCCGCGACGCCTGCGGATTTAACGCCGAAGGCCGCTGGAACAGATCGTCACGCAACGCGGCATCCACCCCTGTTCCTGAGTCAGCCACCTCAACCTGCAGCTTTTCATTCTCCTGCCACACGGCGAGACGGATCCTGCCACCGGTTGGCGTGTGGCGGATCGCGTTATCCAGCAGATTAGTCACCACGCGCTCAATCATTGAGACATCGGCGTACACCAGCGGCAGCGGCCCGGGAACGTCAATCTGGAGCTGTAGCTCGCGCGTGCGCGCCGTGAGCTCAAACTTCTGCGCCACGTCGGAGATCAGCTCTCCCATTGCGAAGCGTTCACGCTGCGGTTTAATGCCGCCGTGCTCAAGGCGCGCCAGCTCAAACAACTGTTGCGACAGATGACGCACCTTCTGCCCCTGACGCAACGCCGTGGCGAGATATTGCTGATGCTCCTGCGGCGTCAGCGTGGCGGATTTCAGTGAGAGCGTTTCCAGATAGCCCAGCAGCGAGGTCAGCGGCGTGCGTAAATCGTGCGAGATGTTGGCGATAAACTCCCGGCGCTGACGATCGCTGTCGGCCAGCTGATCCCACTGGGAGGTGATTTTGCGCGCCAGCTCAATAAAGCTGTTACGCAGCAGCGCCACTTCATCCTGTGCCGCGACCTCCAGCGGCTGTGCCGCCAGCTGTTTGATCGTGCTGATGCTGTCCTGGTCCAGCCCGGCGACCTCCTCAGTGAGACGTTTAACCGGACGTGTCACCCAGTACCAGACCAGCAGCCCCGCCAGCAGGCCAAAGAGTGCCACCCACAGCAATGACCAGAGCAGCGTACTCCACAGCGCCTTGTGCCACGCCATCTGGGCCAGCGCGTTCGACTCTTCGCCCTGCAGAACAATATACAGATAGCCTTTAAGCTCGCCGTCCTGACGTAACGGCGTCGCGCTGAACACTTTTTTGTTCTGGCTGCGCGGATCGTCGCCAAAAACTGGCATCGCCGCCCCGCTGAGGAACTCCTGTACCGGCGCAAGATCGATGCTTTGTCGCTGGATATGGCCCGGCGGTGCGGCATCGGCGAGGATATCGCCATCCGGGGAGACGACGTACAGCTCAACGCTCGGATTGAAGGTCATCAGCCTGTCAAACAGCGGTTTCAGCGCGGTGCGATCAACCCTGCCCTGCGCGTTCAGAATCGCTTCGCGCTGCACGATCTGTTGCGCCAGGCCACCAGAGAGACGCTGCACCATGGCGTTGCCATACTGCATGCTGCTGTAGAGCTGTACCGCGCAGGCGACCGTGGCACACAGCATCATCAATAAGATGAACAGCAGCGTCAGGCGCTGGCTCAGACTAAAGCGGCGCATCTGGGTTCAGCTCCGCGAATTTGTAGCCTTTGCCCCACACGGTGCGAATGATCTCCGGCTCGGCTGCGTCTTTTTCAATCTTGATGCGCAGGCGATTGATATGGGTGTTAACGGTATGCTCGTAACCTTCGTGCTGATAGCCCCACACCTGCTCCAGCAGCGCCAGGCGCGAGAAAACCTCGCCAGGATGGCGGGCAAAGAAGTACAGCAGTTCAAACTCGCGCGGGGTGAGATCCACCATCTGGCCGTGAAGCAGCACGCTGCGGGCCAGCGGATCGATCGTCAGGCCATGCGCCTGAATATTCCCGGTACTCTGCGCCTGCCCCATCGCCTGCTGGCGGCGGAACAGCGCCTTAATGCGGGCAATCAGCTCCTGCACCGAGAACGGTTTTGCCAGATAATCATCCGCGCCGGTTTCCAGTCCGGTAATTCGATCGGTTTCGCTGCTGCGGGCGCTGATAATGATCACCGGCAGGTAGCGGGTCATCTGGCGAATACGACGGCAAATCTCCAGGCCGTCGACGTTAGGGAGCATGAGATCGAGGATCACCGCGTCCCACGGCTGTTTTTCAAGGCACTGTAACGCGTTGCCGCCGTCGGGCTCGTGGGTGATGGTGTAGCCTTCATCTTCTAAATTGAGTCGCAGAAGTGCCGCGATATCGTGGTCATCTTCCACCAGCAGGATCTGCTTCATGGGTAAGCCTTATTTCATCTCTTATGACGTAAGCTTACCTGATTTCGCAGGGTTGAAGAGTTCACATTTTGTTGAAGATTTTGCGGATGTCATGCCGGGTGGCGGCTACGCCTTACCCGGGATGCGGATCAGCAACGTCAACACTTCATAATGCGCAGTATGCGGGAACATATCGAAAAGCTGAACGCGTTCAACGCGGTAGCCCGGCAGGTGAGCGATATCTGTCGCCATGGTGCGGGCGTTGCAGCTGGAGTAAATAATGTAATCCGGCGCCATCTGGCTCAGATAATCGCACAGCGCCTTGCCAATACCCCGGCGCGGCGGATTGACCAGCACCAGCTCCGGCACGTTGCCCTGCCCGGTCGCGAACTGCGTGGAGTCCAGCGCCTGGAAGTGCAGATTGGTTAACCCGAGCTCAGCGGCAGACTGTTTCGCGCAGGCAATCGCTTCGGCGGAGATCTCAATCCCGGTCAGCTGCATCTCCGGCGTGGCGCAGTGCAGACCAAAGCCCCCAACACCGCAGAACAGATCCCACATATGATGGATGTTTAACACCCGAACCCAGTCGCGGGCAGTGGCATATAACGCACTCGCCACCGTCGGGTTGGTCTGGAAGAAACTTTGCGGGCGGATCCACAGCGGCACGTCGTTGAAGGTTTCCGCCAGTGCATGCTGCCCGGTGAAGAAGATCTCTGTCTCCCCCTCCATGATCGCCATATGCACCGGCTGGATGTTGGCGGTAATGACCTTCAGCTGCGGAAGCTGCTCCTGCAGCCATGGCAGCGCCGCGCGAAGCTGCTCCAATTTAGCGTCCGAGCGCAGCACGAAGCGCAGCATCATACCGCCGTCGATCTGGCTTTCGGTCAGCAGGAGGTATTTCAGCTCGCCGCGCTTGCGGGCAACGTTATAAGGGGTTAATCCTGCCCGGGCAATAAACGGTTTTAACGCCGCAAAGACCGGCTCAAACGAGGCAGGATACAGCGGGCAGCCGGTGAGATCTTCCGGCGTGCCGTCGCGATGCAGCATGCCCAGCAGCGGTTTTTCAACGCTGCCGCTGACCACCATTTTGGCTTTATTACGAAAACCCTGCTCCGGGCCGCTGACGGGTGCGCACCACTCGCCCACCGCGTATTCAGCCAGCAGCTGTTGCAGGTCGGCCATTTTGGCGGTGAGTTGTTGAGAGACCGGCTGTTCTATCCACTGACAGGAGCGACAGCGTCCGGCGTCATAGAGTGCGCACTGCATAGGAAAACCTTAAGAATAACGAGGGCTGCGATTATACACATTATTGCAGGCGGAAGAACCGTCGGCTGGACGCAGGAACAAAGAGCAGGCAGAGCACCAGCAGATCTGGCAGTTTTTGCATAAACAGCGAGCGCAGGATCTCGCGTTTCGATTCGCCCGCGATGCTGAACAGCTCAGGGTAGCCGTAGCCCAGCGAGGCGGCCCACAGATAACCCGCCGCAATCACCTGCGTCAGCAGATAGATCCAGCGCGCCCAGTTGCGCCCTTTAACAAGCGAAAACGCGCAGTAGATTTCGATAAACACCAGCACAAGGCTGCTGAGGAAAACCAGCGTCAGGTTCCAGGTTTGCACGCTGCGGTGAATGAACTCACCGATGCCGCGCGCCCCCAGGGTGTTGAGGATCATCAGAACATCAAGACAGCGGATCATAATAATAGCGAGCGCCGCCACCTGCACCAGCGCAGGAACGTTTGGACGAGCGTGCGTAAGACGTGATTTTTTTAATAATCCCAATGTTTTACTTCCCTGAAAAACAGTGCCGCGTCATGCGCGGCACATCACTGGAAATAATAATTCCTTCAGCCGCGTCTTGCACGCTGGATATCGCGCACGCGCTGCTTTTCCGCGCGCGCCATCAAATACCAGGCGATAAATCCGACAATTCCGACCACGCCGAGGATAATCGACGCCAGGGCATTGATCTCCGGGTTCACCCCCATGCGCACGCTGGAGAAAACCAGCATTGGCAGCGTCGTCGCCCCTGGCCCGGAGACAAAGCTGGCGATCACCAGATCGTCGAGCGACAGGGTAAAGGCCAGCAGCCAGCCGGAGATCACCGCCGGCATAATCATCGGCAGCGTAATGATGAAAAAGACCTTCACCGGCGTCGCACCGAGATCCATCGCCGCCTCTTCAATGGAGCGATCCAGCTCGCGCAGACGCGAGGAGATGACCACCGCCACGTACGCGGTACAGAAGGTCACATGCGCCAGCCAGATGGTGAGCATGCCGCGATCCGCCGGCCAGCCAATGGCATGCGCCAGTGCCACAAACAGCAGCAGCAGCGACAGACCGGTGATCACGTCCGGCATCACCAGCGGCGCGGTGATCATAAAGGCAAAGCCGTTCGAACCACGAAAACGTCCAAAGCGCACCATCACCAGCGCGGCGATGGTCCCCAGCACTACGGCCATTGTGGCCGCCAGCGCTGCGATGGTCAGGCTCAGCCCCACCGCGCTCATCATCGCATCGTCGTGGAACAGCTCGCTGTACCAGCGCGTCGACCAGCCAGCCCATACGGTGACCAGTTTGGAGCTGTTGAAGGAGTAGATCACCAGCATCAGCATCGGCGCATACAGGAAGGTAAAGCCGATCACCAGGATCGCAATTCGCCACGGAGAGCGCACTACCGGTAAGTTGTTCATCCGTGATCTCCCATCTGTTTCTGCTGATGCTTGTGGAACCACATGATCGGCACGATCAGCAGCAGCAACATCACGATCGCCACTGCAGAGGCCACCGGCCAGTCGCGGTTATTAAAGAACTCCTGCCACAACACGCGGCCAATCATGATGCTGTCCGGACCGCCGAGCAGTTCCGGGATCACAAACTCCCCCACCGCCGGAATAAACACCAGCATCGACCCGGCGATAATCCCGCCTTTGGTCAGCGGCACAATCACGCTGAAGAAGGTCTTCAGCGGACGGGCGCCCAGATCCAGCGAGGCTTCCACCAGCGAGTAGTCGATACGCGTCAGCGCCGTATAGATCGGCAGTACCATAAACGGCAGATAGGCGTACACAATCCCGATATAGACCGCGAGATTGGTATGCAGGATCGTCAGCGGCTGATCGATAACCCCTAACCACATCAGGAAGTTATTCAGCACCCCGTTATTTTTCAGGATCCCCATCCACGCGTAGACGCGGATCAGGAACGAGGTCCACGACGGCAGGATCACCAGCAGCAGCAGAATGTTGCGCGTCGAGGGCTTACTGTGCGCCACCGCCCATGCCAGCGGGTAGCCCATCAGCAGACAGCAGAGCGTGGAGATCGCCGCCACCTGCAGCGACTGCAGATAGGCCTCGAAATAGAGCGGATCCTCCGTCAGCTGCAGGAAGTTGCCAACATTTAGCGTCAGCGTCAGCTGACCGTCGGCCCAGTCCAGCAGGTTGGTATACGGTGGGATGGCCCGCGCCATTTCCGCCAGGCTTATCTTGAAAACGATCAGGAACGGCAGCAGGAACAGCAGGATCAGCCAGATATACGGCATGGCGATCACCAGCTTACGGCCGTGGTTCATCTGCATGCGCGCCAGCCAGTGGGCAAAACCGCCCGGTTTTTTGACGCGGGCTGGCGGTTCAAGTGTACTCATTGGCCGCTCCTTAAACCGTCAGCACAACACAACTGTCCGCATCCCAGCACAGACGCACTTCGTCGCCCCAGGTCGGCAGTCCTTTACGGTAGCGATGTTCGTTTTGCAGCTGGGCGCTGAGCATCTGCCCGCTCTTCAGACGGACATGGTAGATAGAGAGATCGCCCAGGTAGGCAATGTGCACCACTTCGCCCACGGCAAAGTTAAAGCCATCGGTCGGAGGGTCTTCACAGAGCATGATCTTCTCCGGACGCAGGGCGATATAGACCGGCACGTTGTCCACCACGGAGTTATCCGGATCGACCTTCAGCGGATGCTGCAGCCCTGGCGATTCAATGATCAGCCCGTCTTCTTCACGCGCTTTCAGCAGCCCTTCGAAGACATTCACCGAGCCGATGAACTCCGCGCTGTAACGGGTGGTCGGGTGTTCATAAATCTCTTCCGGCTCGCCAATCTGCACGAACTTACCGCGGTTCATGATCGCGATACGCCCGGCCATGGTCATGGCCTCTTCCTGGTCGTGGGTGACCATCACGCAGGTCACGCCCACGCGCTCGAGGATATCCACCACTTCGAGCTGCATACGATCGCGCAGTTTTTTATCCAGGGCACCCATCGGCTCATCAAGCAGCAGCAGTTTCGGGCGCTTCGCCAGGCTTCGGGCCAGCGCCACGCGCTGACGCTGGCCGCCGGAAAGCTGGTGCGGTTTACGCTTCGCGAACTCCTGCATATGGACCAGATTTAGCATCTCGGCCACGCGCGCGGTGATTTCGGCTTTTGGCAGCTTGTCCTGCTTCAGGCCAAACGCGATGTTCTGCTCCACCGTCATGTGGGGGAACAGCGCGTAAGACTGGAACATCATGTTAATCGGACGCTGATACGGCGGTACACTGGAGAGATCCACACCATCCAGCACAATCTGCCCGGCGGTCGGTTGTTCAAACCCGGCCAGCATGCGCAGCAAGGTTGATTTACCGCAGCCAGACGCCCCCAGAAGGGCAAATATTTCGCCTTTATAGATAGTCAGGCTGACGTCGTCCACGGCATGCTGGCCATCGAAAGATTTGGTGAGGTTACGAATTTCAAGTAGCGGGGTCAGCGCTTTACGGACTTTCGCCTGCGGGCGGGGGATCGCGTCATTCACGGGGTGTTCTCCGGCATAGATCAAAACTGGTGCAAACGCACCGTCAGGGTGCGCATCGCCGGGCGGCGCGAACGCTTGCCCGGCCTACGGGTTGCGTAGGCCCGGTAGGCGATAGCGCCACCGGGCAACGTTACCAAACGCCGTTATTTACCGCTTTTCACCTTGGTCCACGCACGGGTGCGTACACGGTCAATTTTTGGATCCTGAACTTTCAGGGTGAACAGTTTGGCAAACACATCCGCTGGCGGATAGATAGCCGGATTTTTACGGATCTCTTCGCTGATAAGTGGCAAAGAGGCCTTGTTACCGTTGGCGTAGTAGACATGGTCGCTGATATGGGCAATCACTTCCGGACGCATCAGGTAGTTAAGGAACTGATACGCTTCGTCTTTGTTTTTCGCATCGGCAGGCATGGCGAAGACATCAAAGAAGGCCAGCGCCCCCTCTTTAGGAATGAAGTAGGAGACATTCACGCCGTTTTTCGCCTCTTTCGCACGGTTAGCCGCCTGCCAGACGTCCCCTGCCCAGCCAATTGCCACGCAGATGTCGCCGTTAGCCAGGTCGTTAATGTACTGTGAAGAGTGGAAGTAACGGATATTCGGACGCAGCTTCAGCAGCAGGTCGGTCGCCGGGCCAGTGTAGTCATCCGCCTTGTTGCTGTTCGGATCTTTGCCGAGATAGTTCAGCACGGTGGCAAAAATCTCTTCCGGGGCATCCAGGAAGGAGACGCCGCAGCTTTTCAGCTTCGCGAGGTTTTCCGGCTTCAGCACCACGTCCCAGCTGTCCAGCTTGACGTCCGGGCCCAGCGCCGCTTTGACTTTATCCACGTTGAAGCCAATACCGGTGGTCGCCCACAGATACGGCATAGCGTATTTGTTCTCCGGGTCATGCTTGGCCACCAGCTTCAGCACTTCCGGGTCGAGGTTTTTCCAGTTTGGTAATTTGCTCTTGTCCAGCGGCTGGAAAACGCCTGCGGTCAGCTGACGCTCAAGGAAACTTGCGGACGGTACCACCAGGTCAAAACCGGTGCTGCCTGCCATCAGTTTGCCTTCCAGCACTTCGTTGGAATCGAACACGTCATAGACCACTTTAATACCGGTCTCTTTTTCAAAATTAGCCACCGTGTCCGGTGCAATATAGTCAGACCAGTTATAGACATGCAGCGTTTTTTGTTCCGCAGCGAGCGTGCCGGCAGAGACGGCCATCAGAGCACCCGCAACCAGACCCGATAACCATTTTTTATTCAAGGCGATCATAGTGTTATTCCTTCTGAAAGCTCGTTAACAAACGAACTAAAACTGTGCAATCTGGATATATGCAAAAATCATGCATAGTTTGTCGCTCTGCTCAAAATAAAAAGAAACCTCTTTACCCGGCAGGATCCGCTCGCTTTTTTAAGCATCGCAAGAATAACTGTAGCCCGTGTCTCCGGCTATAGCCCAGACGAAAAAACGCCTTTTATCAATTTTTTATGCAGGTTATGTCTACGTGATAAGCCGAAATGGCCTTTGAGGAGGTGAAAAATTCTTTAAAGAAAGGTTAAAAGCAGCAGAAAAAATGGCGTTATGCAGCCGCTCTGGCAGCGACTGCGCAAAAGTCAGACAGGCTTAGTGAAGAAAATTGGGAGATGCATCATTATTCTCTGCATCGTCTTCCGCGCTGTACAGCAAATGATGTGCATTGGCTTCCATCATTACCATCGAAATTTGCTCTTCACTCAAACGCATAAACCAGGCGAACTGCTTGAAGGAGAGGCCAGCGCCGGAGAACAAAGACTGGCAAACGACCAGTTTTGGCAGATTATCATCCTGTATATCGAGGAATGCTTTCACCGTCAAAGAACTGGCGTTGATAGCAGAGAGGTCAGAGGCCAGCGCCAGCAGCGCAGACGGCTTAACTTCTGCCAGCGCAGAGAAGAGGATCACGTCGTTAATGAGATCGATTTTGGCATCAAAAATACCATCGAAATTCTGCATGTGAGGCAGATGCAGCGCCTGGCAGGAATCACATTCAAAGAAGGTGATCCCGGCATCATCAAGCCATTGACGTAACGTATCCAGTGTAGGAACGACCTGTAAATCCATCGCGGTGGAGCCTCTTTAGTAAAAACTTCGCATAGGGTACTCAAAAAGTGCGCGGTAATCCATTTAACCACCCGTTTTAAGACAGTAGCCCGGGGTGGCATGACGCTCAATCCATGCGATCATTTTACCTGCAATATCGACACCGGTGGTTTTTTCTACGCCTTCCAGCCCGGGCGAGGCATTCACTTCCATCACCAGCGGCCCGCGTGTCGCACGCAGAAGATCCACACCCGCCACATCCAGCCCCAGCGTTTGCGCGGCCTTTACCGCTATTTCCCGCTCGCGATCGCTGATCGTCGCGACCCGTGCAACGCCCCCACGGTGGAGGTTGGAGCGGAAGTCACCCTCTTTCGCCTGGCGTTCAATCGCGGCCACCACCTCATTGCCCACGACAAAACAGCGGATGTCGCGCCCTTTGGCTTCTTCGATATACTCCTGGACCAGGATATGCGCATTCAGGCCGCGAAAGGCGTCAATCACGCTCTCCGCCGCCTGTCGCGTCTCTGCCAATACCACGCCAATGCCCTGCGTGCCTTCCACCAGTTTGATGACCAGCGGCGCGCCGCCGACCATGTCGATCAGATCGCTGGTGTCGTCCGGGGAGTGGGCTATTCCGGTGACCGGGAGATCGATACCCTGGCGGGCAAGCAGTTGCAGCGAACGCAGCTTATCCCGGGCGCGGGAAATGGCGACAGATTCGTTGAGAGGATAGCTGCCCAGCATTTCAAACTGGCGCAGCGCGGCCGTACCGTAATAGGTGATCTGCGAGCCGATGCGGGGGATCACCGCATCAAAATGCGGCAGCTTGCGGCCTTTGTAATGAATCGAGGAAGCCGCGGGGTCAATGTTCATATAGCAGGACATCGGGTCGAGGATTTCAACCTGATGTCCGCGTTTTGCCGCCGCTTCTCGCAGGCGTTTGCATGAATAGAGCGTTCCATCCCGGGACAAAATGGCAATTTTCACCCTGCACCTCTCTAAAGACATGGGAAAAGCCTGCGTATCATACCGAATGGACTATCGCGTCGCCCAGCCCTGTTTATGCAGATAATCGAGAATAAACGGGCGATTTTCTTTAATGATGGTGCGGCGGATGTGGTCGCTCCAGGTATCGCGGCGGTTATTGCTACCGCGCGTCATGTAGTAATGCGCCAGCTCTTCATCGTATTGATTCAGAACCTCCTGGTCGACCGGCTGATAGTGGTTTTCATGGACCAGCATCGCCGCAGGCAGACGCGGCTTGAGATCCGGGTTGTCAGCCGGCCAGCCGAGGCAGAGGCCGAACAGAGGCAGAACGTGTTTCGGCAGCTTCAGCAGTTCGGTTACGCTTTCAATATTGTTACGCAACCCGCCGATATACACGCCGCCTAATCCCAGTGATTCCGCCGCCGTAAAGGCATTTTGCGCCATCAGCGCGGTATCGACCACGCCCAGCAGCAGCTGTTCCGCCAGCCCCAGCTCGGCTTCAGGGCAAATTTGCAGGTGGCGGTTAAAGTCAGCGCAGAAGACCCAGAACTCGGCGGCCTGCGCCACATGCTTCTGGCCGCCCGTGAGCGTCACCAGCTGCTCGCGCATGGCCTTGTCGGTAATGCGAATAATTGAACTGCACTGCAGGAAGCTGGAACTGGAGGTGGCTCTGGCGCTGTCGATAATGGCTTCACGCTGCGCCTCGGTGATGGGCTCATCGGTGAAGTGGCGGATGGAACGGTGGGAACGGAGCAGGTCAATAGTTGGCGTCATCGTCTCTCTCTTTGTCTTGCTTAACACATGTGGCAGCCAGTATAGGCAATGATGCACGGCATGTAATTGGCGAAACATAGCTCAAGGGTATTAAAGCGACAGGCGAAACCTACTTTTATGACGGCAGGTTATGGTGCACTATACCTGTCATTCGCCGTCAGGCTTGTTTTTTGAGGAGAGAGAAATGTTTGCAGTAATTTTTGGTCGTCCAGGATGCCCTTACTGTGTGCGCGCAAAAGAGCTGGCAGAGAAACTGACTGAAGAGCGTGATGACTTTAACTTCCGCTATGTGGATATCCACGCCGAAGGCATCACCAAAGCCGATCTGGAAAAAACCGTGGGTAAACCGGTTGAAACCGTACCGCAGATTTTCCTCGATCAGAAACACATTGGCGGCTGCACTGATTTTGAAGCCTACGCCAAAGAACATCTGGGCCTGTTTGCCGCTCAGTAATGTGACGTTAAGACGCCCTCAGCACGAGGGCGTTTTTATTTGTGGTGCCTGCGGTGGTTTATCACGCTTTGCACAAATAAAAAGCACAGCGCGCCAAGCGCGCACCAGAACACGGCACTCAACAGCCACGCCAGTTCCTGCCAGAAACTTCTCGTCGATACGTACAGTAACCGCATCAGCAGCAGACATAGCGGCGCCGCCAGCATTGCGCCGATAAGCGGCTTGACCACCTCCCCTTTACGGGAGAGAAAACTGGCTGCCGCTCCCGGCAGGGTAAAAAAGAGCAGCCCCAGCTCCGGGTGACCGGCAGCTCTGAACGCTCCTTTCACATTAAAAGCGAGCGACATGCACACGACGATAAACAGCAAAAAGCAGCTGATCACCCCCGCCCAGTTCCGTTTAATGTTCAAACTATCCTCCTGACTTCATCTCTATCAAATACAGCTTCGTCCAGTGGACGCCCGGTCAGATAAAGCAATGCGGCAATCCTTGCCAAAGCCCGCACAGGGTTATGCGATAATAGGTAGCTGTCAGTAGCTAATACGATTAAACTATCGGCCAGCTAATGTTTTAGGGAATAAATCAGGAAACAGGGAGTGTTAGACGCGTTCCCTGACCCAGAAAACAGTAGCCCAAAATGTCCTTTCATTCAACAACTTACTGGTAAACAAGAAGTTAGCCTCCGTGAATATAAACGTCGCAGACTTGTTAAATGGGAATTACATCCTGTTATTATTTGTGGTACTGGCGCTGGGCCTTTGCCTGGGTAAATTGCGCCTGGGTTCGGTTCAACTTGGTAATTCCATTGGCGTTTTAGTCGTCTCCTTATTATTAGGTCAGCAGCATTTCAGCATTAACACGGACGCGCTTAACTTAGGTTTTATGCTGTTTATTTTTTGTGTTGGTGTGGAAGCGGGTCCTAACTTTTTTTCCATTTTCTTCCGCGACGGCAAAAATTATCTGATGCTGGCGCTGGTGATGGTCGGCAGTGCGCTGCTGATCGCGTTAGGGCTGGGTAAACTGTTTGGCTGGGATATTGGATTAACGGCCGGTATGCTGGCTGGCTCCATGACCTCGACGCCGGTTCTGGTGGGTGCGGGCGATACCCTGCGCCATTCCGGCATGGCCGGGTCACAGCTTTCTACCGCACTCGATCACCTGAGCCTGGGCTATGCCCTGACCTATTTGATTGGTCTGGTGAGCCTGATTGTGGGCGCACGCTATCTGCCGAAACTTCAGCATCAGGATCTGCAGACCAGCGCCCAGCAAATCGCCCGCGAGCGCGGTCTGGACACGGACTCCAAACGAAAAGTCTATCTGCCGGTGATCCGCGCTTATCGCGTCGGGCCAGAGCTGGTTGCGTGGGCGGACGGCAAAAATCTGCGCGAGCTGGGGATTTACCGCCAGACGGGTTGCTATATCGAACGTATCCGCCGTAACGGCATCCTGGCGAACCCGGACGGCGACGCGGTACTGCAGATGGGCGACGACATCGCCCTGGTGGGTTACCCGGATGCCCACGCGCGGCTCGACCCAAGCTTCCGTAACGGTAAAGAGGTCTTCGACCGCGACCTGCTCGACATGCGTATCGTTACCGAAGAGATTGTGGTGAAAAACCATAACGCCGTCGGCCGCCGTCTGGCGCAACTGAAGCTTACCGACCACGGTTGCTTCCTGAACCGCGTGATCCGCAGCCAGATTGAGATGCCTATCGACGACAACGTCGTCCTGAATAAAGGTGACGTGTTACAGGTCAGCGGCGACGCTCGCCGCGTGAAAACCGTCGCCGACCGTATCGGCTTTATCTCCATTCACAGCCAAGTCACCGACCTGCTGGCCTTCTGTGCCTTCTTTATTGTTGGCCTGATGATTGGGATGATCACCTTCCAGTTCAGCAACTTTAGCTTTGGCATCGGTAACGCCGCCGGGCTGCTGTTTGCCGGGATCATGCTGGGCTTCCTGCGAGCGAACCACCCAACCTTCGGCTACATTCCGCAGGGCGCGCTGAACATGGTGAAAGAGTTCGGTCTGATGGTCTTTATGGCGGGTGTCGGCTTAAGCGCCGGTAGCGGCATTGGCCACAGCCTGGGCGCCGTTGGCTGGCAAATGTTGGTTTCCGGACTTATCGTCAGCCTGGTACCGGTGGTGATCTGTTTCTTGTTCGGTGCCTATGTGCTGCGCATGAACCGCGCCCTGCTCTTCGGAGCCATGATGGGTGCGCGTACCTGTGCGCCGGCAATGGAAATCATCAGCGATACTGCCCGCAGCAACATCCCGGCGCTGGGTTATGCGGGCACCTACGCTATCGCGAACGTACTGCTTACGCTGGCAGGTACGCTGATTATTATCATCTGGCCTGGACTCGGATAACTCTTAACTTTGCGCGTAACGAAAAAATTTTTGTTACGCGCAGAACTTTTTTATCAGGGGGCAGTCATAACTAGTGCCACTGCTTTTCTTTGATGTCCCCAATTTGTGGAGCCCATCAACCCCGCCGTTTTGGTTCAAGGTTGATGGGTTTTTTGTTGTCTGAAATTCTATGACTCTTAAAAACAGCTACTTACAATCACGTTTTCTGATATCAGAAGATTTCGGAAAATCCGTCTGATCAAAATCAGCATCCCATTTAATTTTTTTTGTCCCTTCCTCATGAAAAATCATCGTCCCCTGCCAGCAAAAGAATAAAATCAGTAAAAAGATCAGCAAGGAAAGCCGCATGTTCGTTTTTTATCCCGAGAGAATCTACAGCAGAACGGAAGTGATGAGCAAACCATCACCAGTTCCGCCAGTAAATGGCATCTACTTCTGGTGGTTTAAGGAAATTCCTCCAGGTGTACCGACAGAGGGGTGCGTTACCTCTGACGGCTACACACTGCTGTATGTGGGTATCTCACCCGACCAGCGAGGGAAACCTAACAGCCGTTCGAACTTAAGGAAACGTATCAAAACGCACTATAGCGGCAATGCTGCTGGCTCAACGCTCAGGCGCACGCTGGGTGTGTTATTGAGTAGTTCTAGTGGCTTTCCGCTGCGCCGTGTGGGCTCTGGATCCAGAATGACATTTACTCATCCTGGCGAGCAGTGGCTTGATGTCTGGATGGAAAAGAATGCCAGGGTTCACTGGATACCTGTCGAAGCGCCCTGGGAGATTGAGGATAAACTGATCGCATCTATTCCCCTTCCATTAAACATTCAGGGGAATGCTCATGAATTTAAAATTACGCTTTCGGAAATGCGGAGGCTGGCTGCTGCCGAGGCAAGATTGATGGAGATTGCTGATGAAAGGGGGTTGAGAAGAAGATTAATGGCACCGACGTAAGTGGGACAGAATCAGTAAGCTAATCGTTCCTGCATTCCCTTCGGATAAGATGGTGCGACATTTTTGCCAACGAAATAACAAACTTATGCCCTAACTTAACATTAGTGCACTGTCTGTATCATTCTTTGGCTTCACAGAAACCCTGACAGCTAATGTTAATGTGCGACCTAGTTGCTTACAGTGGATACAGGTGCGGAACAGGTCGGTGATAAGGCGAATGATTTCTATTAATTGCACTTTTTTTTCGCTACATTATCGTAATTTTATGCCAAATGATGCGTTATTGTGTAATCTCTGATTATTGCATCCATCAAAATTTAAGTAAGAAGGATATCTGAATGGAATTCGATAAAATAAATGCATTCTTAGCCACAGCAATTGGCGGAATAATATTTAAATGGCTTGCGGGTGGGGTTTCTTCTTTTTGGTTGTGGTTAAATAAATCTCATCCTGATGAAGATTTTTTAGTATCTAAAATCAGCATAGCGAAACCCTTAATCAGACTAAGCCTCTGCAAGTACAAACAAAGTACTAAGCCCTATACTAAACACAACAAAATTTTCCTCGCAATATTTGGCTCTGTAGTTATAGTGATATCGATTATCGGTTTATACCAATTCACCAATATTGTTCAACAAGGGCCAATACAATGGATTGATTATAAACACAAAGAAACGAATGATTCGTTTTGGATAAAGGTGAATGAAGCCAAGAATAAACCAAATAAACCTGAATGGAACATATCCCCTGATACATGTCTTGATAGTAAGTCTTTAGCAAAAATAACTTTTATAAAGCAAGCCACTAAAGATTTTATCTGTAGCTACATGCTTGACCCCAAAAAGAAAGAAGCATTAAATAAAGCCGCCAATAAAAATGCACTCGGGTTGATGGTTTTAATTCCGATTGCTTACCTAACATTACTATTTTTCTTTATGCTAGGTTCTGCCATGTTTATTGATTTGTATATAAATAAAAAAATTACTAAATTTAACAATTCAGAAATAGAAAGAAGTTATCAGTACTTAACATAAATTAGGTTATAGGTAACTATTATTGCATAAAACATTGTTAAGAATATCTACTAACTTTCTGTCCGGCATAACCTCATAACCGCATGAACATACAAAGGGTAAATCTTTCGCCTGATGTAGCCAGATATAAACCAGGACAGGTATTACAGCTAAATGTAATACCTGTCCGTCGTTACTTGCGTACAACTGAACTAAGCATCAGCAAAAAGTATCCCAACTATTGAATTCCCGTTTAGTAATCCCCCTCTTCCCTCCCCCGCCTCAAACATATATGATTAAACAAATATGTATCAACTATCCACAGGGTTCGACCATGCTCCACCCGCTCCAGCTTTTCAAAACCCTCTCCGACGAAACGCGGCTCTCCATCGTCATGCTTCTGCGTGAAGCGGGCGAGCTATGCGTCTGCGATCTCTGCTCCGCGACCACAGAGTCACAGCCGAAAGTCTCGCGCCATATGGCCTTACTTCGTGAGTCCGGGCTGGTTATCGACCGTCGTGAGGGGAAGTGGGTCTATTACCGTTTGTCTCCGAACATGCCTGCGTGGGCAGCTACCGTCATCGATAACAGCTGGAACTGCCTGCGGGAAGAAACGCGTGCAAGGCTAAAAAACAGCCTTCCAGGGTTGTGTTAAACACATTCACAAAAACAGATATAACGGAGTAGAAGATGTTTCTGGCAGGGGCAATTTTTCTGTTTACGCTGGTACTGGTCATCTGGCAGCCCAAAGGGCTCAGTATCGGCTGGAGCGCGACAATTGGCGCCGGGCTGGCGCTGGCCAGCGGCGTCATCCACCTTAACGATATTCCGGTGGTATGGAATATCGTCTGGAATGCCACGGCGACGTTTATCGCCGTTATTATCATCAGCCTGCTGCTGGATGAGTCCGGCTTTTTCGAGTGGGCGGCGCTGCATGTCGCCCGCTGGGGAAACGGTCGGGGGCGTTTGCTGTTTACTTATATCGTGCTGCTGGGTGCGGCCGTCGCGGCGCTGTTTGCCAATGACGGTGCAGCGTTGATCCTGACACCTATCGTCATCGCCATGCTGCTGGCGCTGGGGTTCAGCAAGCAGGCCACACTGGCGTTTGTGATGGCGGCAGGTTTTATCGCCGATACCGCCAGCCTGCCGCTGATTGTGTCGAACCTGGTCAACATTGTGTCGGCAGACTTCTTTAAACTGGGCTTCGGCGAATACGCCTCGGTGATGATCCCGGTTGATATCGCCGCGATTGCTGCCACGCTGGTGATGCTGCATCTGTTCTTTCGCAAGGAAATTCCGCCGGAATATGATCTTGCGAAACTCCGTGAGCCTGCCCGGGCCATTCACGACCTCCCGACGTTCAGAACGGGCTGGATAGTGCTACTGCTTCTTCTCGTCGGCTTCTTTGTGCTTGAGCCTCTCGGCATTCCGGTCAGCGCCATTGCAACAGCTGGCGCGCTGATTTTATTCGCCGTTGCAAAACGCGGACACGCGATTAATACCGGAAAAGTGCTGCGCGGCGCACCGTGGCAGATCGTCATCTTCTCACTGGGGATGTATCTGGTGGTCTACGGTTTGCGTAACGCCGGGTTAACCGAATACCTTTCAGGCGTGCTGAATGCTCTCTCCACCCACGGTTTATGGGTGACTACCCTGGGAACCGGGTTCATCACCGCTTTCCTGTCATCCATAATGAACAATATGCCCACGGTGCTGATTGGCGCGCTCTCTATTGATGGCAGTACGGCAACAGGATTGATCAAGGAAGCGATGATTTATGCCAACGTGATTGGCTGCGATCTGGGGCCGAAAATCACGCCTATCGGTAGTCTCGCCACCCTGCTCTGGCTCCACGTGCTGGCGCAGAAAAACATGACCATTACCTGGGGTTACTATTTCCGGACGGGCATCATCATGACGCTGCCGGTTCTGTTTGTGACGCTCGCCGTGCTGGCGTTACGTCTCTCCTTCACACTGTAATGAGCCACTGATATGACCAACATCACCATTTACCACAATCCCGCCTGCGGCACCTCGCGCAACACGCTGGAGATGATCCGCAACAGCGGCACCGAGCCAGAGATCATTCTGTATCTGGACAATCCGCCGTCACGCGATGAACTGATCAAACTGATTTCCGACATGGGCATTTCGGTGCGGGCGCTGCTGCGCACAAACGTGGAGCCCTATGAACAGCTGGGCCTGGCAGAAGAGACATTCACTGACGACCAGCTTATCGGTTTCATGCTGCAATACCCGATCCTGATTAACCGTCCGATTGTGGTGACGCCGCTGGGCACCCGCCTGTGCCGCCCGTCTGAAGTGGTCCTCGATATTCTGCCAGATGTGCAGAAAGGGGCTTTTACGAAAGAGGACGGTGAAGCCGTCGTGGATGCCAGCGGGAAAAAAATCACTCAGAAATAGAGGCGGGCCTGCAGGCTAGCGGTCCCCCTCGCCTGCAATCCTTCCCACCATCGCCCGGATCTCCTCGCGCGTTAGCGGCGCTCTGTCGGTGACAAAGTGCAGCGTCATCCCTTCGATAAAGGCGTCCAGCGCGCGGGTGGTGACCGGGTCGAACCACTGCTCAAGCGTCGTCTGGCTCATCTGCATCCAGTCCTGCATCACCGTTTTCAGCGCTGCGCTGCGGTGCATAAAAGTGTAGAGCTGATACATCAGCGCCATGTTGTGCGGCGTCGTCACCTGCGAGCTGTGGATCAGCGTGTTGATAGATTCACACGCCATCTCCGGGCTGGTTACCCCCGCGAAGAAATCACGGTACTGCTGCGACATCTGCCGGGTAAACCACGTGAAAGCCTCTTCCAGCAGCGACTCCATGCCGTCAAAATAGTAGGTCATCGACCCCAGCGGAACCCCGGCACAGCTGGCGATTTTACGGTGCGTCACGGCATGGATCCCGTGCTCAGCAATGGTGTCCAGCGTCGCCTGCAGGATCTTCTCCCGGCGATGCGGGTCGTTTGGTGGTCTGCTCATACATGCCTCATCTGATTTGTGTACAAATGTACACAAACTTGCTAGTGTTGTCGCTATTGTTGTGCTTCTGGTGCTTATCTCAATGACTCTGACCTCATCCCGTAAGGCCCTGCGGTTGCGCATGTGGGCGCTTTTCATGTTCTTCTTTATTCCGGGTCTGCTGATGGCGTCCTGGGCCACGCGTACCCCGGCGATCCGCGACATTTTGTCGGTCTCCACCGCTGAGATGGGCATTGTGCTGTTTGGCCTGTCGATAGGATCAATGAGCGGTATTCTCTGCTCGGCGTGGCTGGTGAAACGCTTTGGTACCCGGGCAGTGATCCGCACCACCATGTGCTGCGCAATACTGGGGATGCTGGTGCTCAGCGTGGCGCTGTGGTATGCCTCGCCGGTCCTGTTTGCCCTGGGTCTGTTGATCTTTGGCGGCAGCTTTGGCGCGGCGGAAGTGGCCATTAACGTTGAAGGGGCTGCGGTCGAGCGCGAGATGAATAAAACCGTGCTGCCCATGATGCATGGCTTTTACAGCCTGGGCACGCTGGCTGGTGCGGGCGTGGGCATGGCCCTGACGGCCTCCGGCGTGAGCGCGAATCTGCATATCCTGCTGGCCGCGCTGATCTCAGTTGTGCCGGTGCTGACCGGCATCCGGGCGATCCCGGACGGCACAGGTAAGAACACCTCTGATGAACACAAAACGGCGGAAAAAGGGCTGCCGTTCTACCGCGATTTCCAGCTGATGCTGATCGGCGTGGTGGTGCTGGCGATGGCGTTTGCCGAAGGCTCCGCCAACGACTGGCTGCCACTGCTGATGGTGGACGGACACGGGTTTAGCCCGACCTCTGGCTCGCTGATCTACGCCGGGTTTACGCTGGGGATGACCGTCGGACGCTTTACCGGCGGCTGGTTTATCGACCGCTACAGCCGCGTGGCGGTGGTGCGCGCCAGCGCCCTGCTCGGCGGGCTGGGCATTGCGATGATCATCTTCGTGGATGTGGACTGGATTGCCGGCGTATCAGTGATCCTCTGGGGCCTGGGTGCCTCACTTGGCTTCCCGTTGACCATCTCCGCCGCCAGCGATACCGGACCGGATGCCCCGACGCGCGTCAGCGTGGTGGCGACCACAGGCTATCTGGCCTTCCTCGTCGGGCCGCCGCTGCTGGGCTTCCTGGGTGAGCACTACGGGCTGCGCAGGGCCATGCTGGTGGTGTTAGGGTTGGTCATGATTGCCGCACTGGTGGCGCGCGCCGTGGCGAAGCCGGAAAAAGAACAAACGACACTGGAGAAGGGATATGAGCGTTAAACTGATTGCAGTCGACATGGATGGCACCTTCCTGAGCGACGCGAAAACCTACAATCGCGAACGTTTTCTGGCGCAGTATGCGCGTATGAAGGAGCAAGGCATTCGCTTTGTGGTGGCCAGCGGTAACCAGTATTACCAGCTGATCTCCTTCTTCCCGGAGATTGCGCATGAGATTGCGTTTGTCGCCGAAAACGGTGGCTGGGTGGTCAGCGCCGGGGAAGATGTCTTTAACGGTGAACTGTCGAAAACGCACTTCGACACCGTTGCTGCCGTGCTAAACGACGTTCCCGGCATTGAGATTATCGCCTGCGGCAAAGGCAGCGCCTATACGCTCAAAGCCTATGACGATGAGTTCAAAGCTATCGCCGCGAAGTACTATCATCGCCTCGAAATGGTAAGTGATTTCGACAACCTGAACGATATTTTCTTCAAGTTCGGGCTCAACGTTTCTGATGATGAAATCCCGCGCATTCAGGCCATGCTGCACGAAAAACTCAACGACATTATGGTGCCCGTCACGACCGGCCACGGCAGTATCGACCTGATTATCCCCGGCGTGCATAAAGCCAACGGCCTGCGGATCCTGCAACAGCGCTGGGGCATTGACGACAGCGAGGTGGTCGCTTTCGGTGACAGCGGGAACGATGTGGAGATGCTGCGCCAGTCAGGCTTCAGCTTTGCGATGGCGAATGCCAGACCGCATATTAAAGCGGCCGCCCGCTTTGAAGCGCCGCATAATAACCAGGAAGGCGTACTGGATGTGATTGATAAGGTGCTCAACAGAGAAGCACCGTTTAATTGACACGTGCTGTCTGGTGCCCTCACCCTGACCCTCTCCCACCGGGAGAGGGAATAAGAATTATGGCTGCAGGGCGTTCCCGACGCGTTTGTCTTTCAGGAACATCACCATCAGCACAACCCACAGCACGCCGTTGGCGAGGTTAAACAGACTGAACAGACCGTTGCCGCCTAGCGCATAAGCGTGCTTGCTCACCTCGATCCCGACGGTAAAAATCAGCATCTGCAGCATACCCATCGCCGCCGAAACGGTGCCTTTACTCATTTCGCTGGCGAAGAGCGTCAGACGCACCAGCCCCGCATTCGCCACGCCAATACCGAAGGCGTAAATACTCAACCCCGCCGTCATCCACAGATAGGCATGAGATGATACCACCGTCGCCACCGCGGCCACGGTAAGGCCCGCCGCAATCGGCCAGCCGCCCATGATGATGAGCGAGCGCACCGTGCGTCGTGACGTCAGACGCGCCAGCACCAGATTACCGATAATCAGTGCGCCAAAAATCGGCACCTGCAGCAGCCCGTACTCGTAACTGCTGAGCTGTTCACCGCTGATGATAATGACCGGTGACTGGGCGATCCACGCCAGCAGCGGCAGGCTAACAAAGCCCGTCGCCAGCGCGCCTGCCACAAAGCGGCCGTTTTTCAGCACCGCTTTATAATCCCGTCCCAGCTCTTTCAGCGACAGCGTCTCACCCAGTCGGGTGGCCGTTTCCGGCATTGCGCGGTGCAGGCCAAAGAACGCGATGGCGGCCAGCACGGCGAAGAGCACAAACATGCCTTCCCACGGTGCCACATGCACCCACGCGGCGCCCACCAGCGGCCCCAGCAACGGAGCAATCAGCGCCACGTTCGCCATCAGCGCGGTGATTTTGATACACACCGCCTCCTCAAAGGACTCCTGAATGGCGGCATACCCCACGGCACCGATAAAGCACAGACTGACCCCCTGCAGGAAACGCAGCAGGGTGAACTGTTCAATGTTTTGCGCCAACAGCGTGGCGAGACAGGTCACGATAAACCACACCACGCCCGTCAGCATCACCGGACGGCGGCCAATACGATCCGAAAGCGGCCCTAACAGCCACTGTAAAAACATGCCGCCAGCCAGATAGGCGGTCATGGAGGTCGGCACCCATTCAATACCTGCGTTGTATTGCGCCACCACGGCCAGCATGCCGGGCTGGATCATATCGTTGCCGATATAGGTAGAGAACTCGTAAAGCACCAGACACAGAGGGAAAAGTAACGCCTGACGACCCAGACGCGTACCCGAAGAAGAACGGTTTAACATGCAATCTCTTTATGATGAAAAAATCGCGATGAGTGTAATGAATTGCCGCTGTCTGAGATAGCAAATTATCCAGAAGAAACAGAAATAAAGCATTTATCGTCGTTGTTTAAGGTTTCCTTAAGTTGACACCAATATGATAGCCATATTTCACGCTGCTAACCAACTCTATGACCCGCATATCCCCTCGTTCAGAATTGTCTAAGTTACCGACAAATAAGACAAAACAACTTTACCGCTTGCCTGTGCGCTTTTATGGTTATCAGCTTTTAGTGCTAATTGCCCTTGCCGTGGTGTTTACCTGGCTCTCTCGCGGCGAAACGCTTGATAAATGGATCACTGGCTTTTGGTATGACGCGGCAACACACCGTTTTCCGCTGCAGAAAAACCCGCTGCTGGATCTGCTGAATCACCGGCTGGCGAAGTACCTCGCCATCGCCATGGCGGTTGGGGCGCTGTTTTACGGTGCCTGGAAGCGCAATGCGAGACTGGTTACAGCCGCACTGCTGATGGGGCTTGGCACGCTGGTGGTTGGCGTGCTGAAAAGCCTGAGCCATCACAGCTGCCCGTGGGATCTGGTGGAGTATGGCGGTAAGGCCGTCTCTTACCCCCTGTTCAGTTCCGCTCCGGCAGACAGCGGTCCGGGCCGTTGCTTCCCCGGCGGCCATGCGTCCAGCGGCTTTATGGTGATGGGTCTGTTCTTTGCCTTCTGGCGCGAACGTCCGCGTCTCGCCTGGGGCTTTGTGGCCTTCGGTGTGGTGTTAGGTCTGGCGATGGGCTTTGGTCAGGTCATGCGCGGGGCGCATTTTTTCTCTCACAACCTGTGGGCTGGGTGGTGGGTCTGGTTTTCCCAGGTAGCGGTCTACGGCCTCGTTTCTGCCTGGTTTGCTAAAGAGTAAAAACGCTATGTTAGAGAATCTGAATTACCAGCTGTTTTATCTGATCAACGCCACCCCGGCCTCGCCTGAGTGGATGATCGATCTGGCCACTTTCCTGGCAAAAGATCTGATCAGTATTGTGCCGGTGCTGGCGGCCATCCTCTGGCTGTGGGGACCGCGCAACCAGGTCAACGCGCAGCGTCAGCTGGTGATCAAAGTGGCGATGACGCTCGGGGTCAGCGTGCTGGTCAGCTATGTTCTGGGTCTCGCCTTCCCGCACGATCGTCCTTTTGTCGAACACGTCGGCTATACCTTCCTGCACCACGCGCCGGATGACTCGTTCCCAAGCGATCACGGTACGGTGATCTTTGCTTTTGCGCTGGCCTTCCTGTTCTGGCATCGCCTGTGGTCAGGTGCACTGCTGATGGCCATTGCGGTCGCCATTGCCTGGTCTCGCGTGTATCTGGGTGTACACTGGCCGCTGGATATGGTTGGCGGCTTCCTGGTGGGGCTGATCGGCTGCGTCAGCGCGGCGATCCTGTGGAACCTCTTCGGGCTGGCGCTGTACCGCGGACTCTCGTCTCTCTATCGCACCCTTTTCGCTATCCCGATCCGCAAAGGCTGGATACGTGACTAACCCCGGTATGACAGGTTACACTTGAGCCCCCGCCCTGCGGGGGCTCACTTTTTCATCCTGAGGATCTATGGAAACACGCCGCGATGACCGCATAGCTCAGCTGATACAGGCGCTGAAGCGCAGTGATAAGCTTCATCTTAAGGAAGCCGCTACCCTCCTCGGCGTTTCAGAGATGACCATTCGCCGTGACCTGAACAGCGAGAGCGCGCCCGTCGTGCTGCTGGGCGGCTATATCGTGCTGGAGCCGCGTAGCGCCAGTCATTATCTGATCAGCGATCAAAAGACGCGCCTGGTTGAAGAGAAACGCAAAGCCGCACGCCTGGCGGCCTCTCTGGTACAACCCCACCAGACGCTGTTTTTTGACTGCGGCACCACCACGCCGTGGATAATCGAAGCCATCGACAGCAGTATCCCCTTTACCGCCGTGTGCTACTCGCTGAACACCTTCCTGGCCCTTCAGGAGAAACCCGAGTGCCGGGTGATCCTCTGTGGCGGTGAATTCCACGCCAGTAACGCCATTTTTAAGCCGCTCAATCTTCAGGATACGCTCAGCAATCTGTGCCCGGATATTGCCTTTTACTCCGCGGCGGGCGTCAGTACCCGTCAGGGGGCAACCTGTTTTAACCTGGAAGAGTTGCCGGTAAAACACTGGGCATTAAGCGCCGCGCAGTACCATGTGCTGGTGGTGGATCACAGCAAGTTCGGCAAGGTGCGTCCGGCACGGATGGGCGAGCTGGCACAGTTCAATGCCATCGTCAGCGATTGCCGCCCGGATGAAGAATACGTGACCTACGCGAAGGCGCAGCAGGTGAAGTTGATGTATTGAGAGGGGTGCGGTCTGATGCCTCACCCCGGCCCTCTCCCACTGGGAGAGGGTGAAAAGCGGGAAGACTTAACTAAACCAGCTGCCAAACCAGCTATGGAATTTCATCATCACGAAGTCCCACATCCGGCTGAAGAAGCCGCCCTCTTCGACCGCTTCCATTACAATCAGCGGACGCTGTTCAATCGACTTGCCGTTTAACTGGAAATCAATCGTCCCGACCACCTGGCCTTTTTTCAGCGGCGCGGTGAGCTGCGGATCGGTCAGGGTATAGCTCGCTTTCAGGTTTTTCAGCTGACCACGTGGAATGGTCACCGACCCGGCTTCACCGGCCCCCAGGTTCACCTCACTCTTGTCACCAAACCAGACGCGCTGGCTGACGAACGTGGCATCCGGTTTAATCGGCGTCACGGTTTCAAAGAAGCGGAAGCCCCAGGTCAGCAGTTTTTCTGACTCGTTAAAACGAATACGGTCGGTTTTGGTGCCCAGCACCACCGAGATCAGACGCATGTCACCCTGGGTCGCGGAGGCCACCAGGTTATAACCCGCCCCGGCCGTGGTGCCGGTTTTCATCCCGTCAACGTTGACGTTGCTGCTCCACAGCAGACGGTTGCGGTTCGGCTGGCGGATTTTATTAAAGGTAAACTCTTTCTCTTTGTGGATGGCATATTCGTCCGGCACATCGTGGATGAGCGCCTTGCCGAGCAGCGCCATATCGCGCGCAGTACTGAACTGGCCCGGCGCATCCAGGCCGTGGACGGTTTTAAAGGTGGTATTGGTCAGACCCAGCTTTTGCGCATAGCCGTTCATCAGGCCAATAAACGAGTCCTGGCTTCCCGCGACATAATCTGCCAGGGCGATACAGGCATCGTTGCCGGACTGGATAATCACCCCTTTATTCAGATCGGAAACGGAAACCTGATCGCCGGGTTTCAGGAACATGACCGATGACCCGCGCAGCGCCGGGTTACCGGTCGCCCAGGCGTCTTTCCCGATAGTGACCATATCGTCCAGCTTGATCTTACCTGCCTTCAAGGCCTGGCCCACCACGTAGCTGGTCATGATTTTGGTCAGGCTGGCCGGGTCGAGTTTCTCATCCGCATTGCCTTCCGCCAGCACTTTACCGCTGGAGTAATCCATCAGGATCCAGGCACGCGCATCTACCGGCGGCGCTTCGGGCGCAGCCTGCTCAGCCGCATAGAGAGTTGGTGCAAACAGGAAAAGGAGCGCAGAGCCTGCCGCCAGGCTGCGCAGAGAAGTCATTTTTCGCGTCATAAATGCCACCCGAGTGTCCATTCAAAAATTACGTCACATCACCGTGTCGCAAGAAGCGATGAGTAATAGCGCACTAAAACGGTTAATGAAACCCAACGAGGGTAAAGTTATTAAAGTTTATGCAATAACATTCAGATACGCTTTGATTAAGGCGATTTTTTTCTCTTCTGTTGCGTAATTGTTAGGTTTATCTCACCATGGCGAAAAGCTGACTCGGATTCACATCTATCGGGAGTAATTATGATTACGCTGTGGGGCAGGAATAATTCGACCAACGTCAAAAAAGTGCTCTGGACGCTGGAGGAGCTGGATTTACCGTTTAACCAGATAATGGCGGGTTTGCAGTATGGGGTTAATAAAGACGCCGACTACCTGGCGATGAACCCGAACGGCCTGGTGCCGCTGCTGCGCGATGATGAGACGGACGCCACACTGTGGGAATCCAACACCATTGTCCGCTATCTGGCCGCCCAGTATGGGCAAGGCCGTCTGTGGGTAGAAAATCCGGCCCGCCGCGCGCAGGGGGAAAAATGGATGGACTGGGCCAACCAGACGCTTTCCCCCACGCACCGCGTGCTCCTGATGGGGCTGGTCAGAACCCCGGAAGCCGAGCGCGACTATCCCGCCATTCATGCGGCGCAGGACGCCTGTGAACATCTGTTTGCGATGATGGACGATGAGCTGGCGAAGCACGCCTGGTTCTCGGGTGCGGACTTCGGCGTGGGCGATATTGCCGTTGCGCCATTTGTCTGGAACCTGACCAACATCGGTCTGACGTGGATGCCGCGCCCACACCTGGATCGCTGGCGTAAACAGCTGAGCGAACGCCCGGCGTACCGTAACGTGGTGATGATCCCGGTAAGCTGATCACCTCCCGGACGGGCTGACTTTCAGCAACTGCCCGTCCGTTTCATCGGTCAGAACATACAGATAGCCGTCCGGCCCGACGCGCACATCGCGGATACGCTGATCCCGGTCGCCCAGGATCCGCCCGTCCTCGGTCACCGTGTTGCCGTTCACGCTCAGGACGATCACGTCCTTCTCCTTCAGCGCCCCGATAAACAGCTTGTTTTTCCACTGCGGGAACACGTCACTGTCATAAAACGCCATCCCGCTCACGGCGGGTGAGACTTTCCAGACAAACAGCGGTTTTTCGGTTCCTTCAACGTGTTCACCTTTCGCCTCAGGAATTTTTAATCCGCTATAGTTGATACCGTGGGTCGCCAGCGGCCAGCCATAGTTTTTCCCTTTCTCCGGGATGTTGATCTCATCCCCGCCCCGCGGGCCGTGTTCGTTAAGCCACAGCGTGTCGCTCCACGGGTTCATCGCCATCCCTTGCGGGTTACGAATGCCATAAGACCAGATTTCCGGCCGCGCACCGGCGGTGTTTACAAAGGGGTTATCCGGCGGGACTTTGCCATCCTCCGTCAGGCGCACCACTTTCCCCTGGAGTTTATCCAGATCCTGCGCCGTCGGGCGCTTGTTGTTTTCGCCCAGCGCAATAAACAGATAGCCTTTGCCATCAAATACCAGCCTTCCGCCAAAGTGGTTACCGGTGGAGAGTTTCGGCATCTGACGGAACACCACCTGGAACGCCTCAAGGCGGGAAAGATCGTCGCTTAAGCGCCCGTAACCCACCGCCGTTCCGGCTTTGCCGTCAGCGCCTGCCTCGGCGTAACTCAGCCAGACGCGGCGCGAGGTGGCAAAATCCGGCGCCAGCACCACGTCCAGCAGCCCTCCCTGTCCGTTGGCCCAGACTTTGGGCACCCCTGTTATCGGGTCTGACAGCCCTTTCCCGGCCTGCCAGTGTTTCAACTGGCCGCCCTTCAACGTCACGAGCAGCCCTTTATTATCCGGCAGGAACGCCAGCGACCAGGGGTGTTCGAGTTTGTTCTGCAATACTTCAACCTTAACCGCATCAGGCGCAGCAAGGAGCGAAAACGGAAATAACAACGCAGGCAGGAAAATCAGCGAGGATCGGTGCATAACGCGCTCCTTTATCGGCATATGGCATAAAGATTAGCCACTACGTCCGGGCGCGTTATCACTTTTACAAAAGCTTAATCAGAAGGGGGAGTTGCCTCCCCCGGAATCAGTGCTGTTCAAGCTTCGCGTGCTCGTTCAGACACATGATGCATAGAGAGAGCGTTGTCAGGCAGTTTTCAAGCTTCTCCGCGTTTACAGCGATAAAAGTCGGGCAGTCATGGCGTCCGTTCATCAGACAAACCCCGGCAATGGAGAGCACCTCGGCGGCGCGGCGCAGCGCAATACATTCGCTTTCTGCGTATTCCGCTTTCAGGATGGGTGCTTTTTCACGCATGAAATTGCAAAGTTCAAAGAAATTATCACGCAGATGTTCGCTTTCGCTGACTGACATATACCCTTTCGCCTTCCTCAGTTGCAGATATGCGGCAAGGTCGATTCGGGCGTTGATCAGCTTGTTCAGCAGATCGCGTTTCAGTCTGTCAACGGACATGCTCATTCCTCCTCTGTCAGCCCCTGTGCACAGTCAGAATAAGGTTATTTTTTGTACAGTTTAATGCCTGAGATCAATTATTCTTAACTGATTAACATTCTTTACAATGTTACAACCTTCGCGGGCACCATCTGCACTGCAAAGAGTGTATAAATCCCCCGCGATACGCTGTAAAATCCCGCCCTGATAACTCCATAATTGATGAATTTTTAACCTATGAGCAATGATACGCACCCGCCGAAAATCGGCTTTGTCTCCCTGGGCTACCCGAAAAACCTGGTGGATTCTGAACGCATCCTGACCGAACTTCGCACCGAGGGCTACGACGTGGTGCCAAGCTACGACAACGCCGACATGGTGATCGTGAACACCTGCGGGTTTATCGACAGCGCGGTTCAGGAATCCCTGGAAGCCATTGGTGAAGCCCTGACGGAAAACGGCAAAGTGATTGTGACCGGCTGCCTGGGCGCAAAAGAAGACCAGATCCGTGAAGTGCACCCGAAGGTGCTGGAGATCACCGGTCCACACAGCTACGAGCAGGTGCTGGAACATGTTCATCACTACGTACCCAAGCCTAAGCACAACCCGTTCCTGAGCCTGGTGCCGGAACAGGGCGTGAAGCTGACACCGCGTCACTACGCTTACCTGAAAATTTCCGAAGGCTGCAACCATCGCTGCACCTTCTGCATTATCCCGTCCATGCGTGGCGATCTGGTGAGCCGCCCAATTGGCGACGTGCTGGCAGAAGCCAAACGTCTGGCGGACGCGGGCGTGAAGGAGCTGCTGGTGATCTCCCAGGACACCTCTGCCTACGGCGTGGATGTGAAGCACCGTTCCGGTTTCCACAACGGCGAGCCGGTGAAAACCAGCATGGTCGGCCTGTGCGAACAGCTCGCTAAACTGGGCATCTGGACGCGTCTGCACTACGTCTACCCTTATCCGCACGTTGATGACGTGATCCCGCTGATGGCCGAAGGCAAAATCCTGCCGTACCTGGATATCCCGCTGCAGCACGCCAGCCCGCGTATCCTGAAGCTGATGAAACGCCCAGGCTCCGTTGACCGCCAGCTGGCGCGCATCAAGCAGTGGCGTGAAATCTGCCCGGATCTGACCCTGCGTTCGACCTTCATCGTTGGCTTCCCGGGTGAAACCGAAGAAGACTTCCAGATGCTGCTCGACTTCCTGAAAGAGGCCCGTCTGGACCGCGTGGGCTGCTTCAAGTACAGCCCGGTTGAAGGCGCGACCGCTAACGAACTGGCGGATCAGGTGCCGGAAGAGGTGAAAGAAGAGCGCTGGAACCGCTTCATGCAGCTGCAACAGCAGATCTCTGCTGAACGTCTGCAGGAGAAAGTGGGCCGCGAAATTATGGTCATCATCGACGAAGTTGACGAAGAAGGCGCGATTGGCCGCAGCATGGCGGATGCCCCTGAAATCGACGGCGCGGTGTACCTGAACGGCGAAACCAGCGTCAAGCCGGGTGACATCATTCGCGTGAAAGTGGAAAACGCCGACGAGTACGATCTGTGGGGTAGCCGGGTTTAATCTCGCTGCACCTCATTTTCAGGCCGGGTAAGGCGTAGCCGCCACCCGGCACATTCCACTGCCCTACCCCTTAATCCGCGGATCCAGCGCATCGCGCAGCCCATCCCCCAGCAGGTTGAACGCCAGCACGGTCAGGAAAATCGCCAGACTCGGGAATATCGCCACATGCGGCGCAATCACCATATCTGCCCTCGCCTCGTTGAGCATCGCGCCCCACTCCGGCGTCGGTGGCTGTGCGCCTAGTCCCAGAAACGACAGGCTGGCGGCCGAGATAATCGACACGCCGATACGCATGGTGAAATAGACCACAATCGACGACACCGTCCCCGGCAGAATATGGCTGAAGAGGATGTTGGCGTCGCTGGCCCCCATACTGCGGGCGGATTCAATAAAGGTCTGCTGCTTCAGTACCAGCGTATTGCCGCGCACCAGGCGGGCAAACGCCGGGATCGAAAAGACCGCGACGGCGATGATGACGTTCGCCATTCCGCTGCCCATAATGGCGACAACCGCAATCGCCAGCAAAATGCCGGGAAAGGCAAACAGCACGTCGCAAATGCGCATAATGATCCGGTCCCACCAGCCTTCGTAATACCCCGCCACCAGGCCCAGGACGGTGCCAATCACCGCACCGATAAGCACCGCAAACACCCCGGCGGCGAGCGATATCTGCGCGCCCATCAGCACGCGGCTAAAAATATCGCGCCCCAGAGAGTCCACGCCGAACCAGTGCATCATCGACGGTCCGTCATTCAGGCGGTCGTAATCAAAGTAGTTTTCCGCATCATACGGTGCCACCCACGGCGCAATGGCCGCCACCACAATCAGCAGCAGTACAAACAGCCCCGCCGTCATGGCGACAGGCTGGCGACGAAAGCGCCGCCAGAATTCAGACCACGGGGTGCGGATATGGTCCGGCTTCAGCCCCGGCATAGCGTTTACAATGGCCTGACGACGCCAGTTCAACAATCGCATCTTACTTATACCTGATGGCCGGATTAATGGCGGCGTACAGCACATCCACCACTAAATTGATAAGAATAAACTCCAGCGAGAAGAGCAGGACTTCCGCCTGAATGACCGGATAGTCGCGCATCTCGACCGAATCCACCAGCAGGCGCCCCAGCCCCGGCCAGTTGAAGACCTTTTCCACCACGATAGAGCCACCCAGCAGGAAACCAAATTGCAGCCCCATCATGGTCACCACCGGGATCATCGCGTTGCGAAAACCGTGCTTGAGAATGACCCACTTCTCGCTCACCCCTTTCGCCCGTGCGGTGCGGATGTAGTCCTCACTCAACACGTCAACGAACGAGGCGCGGGTAAAACGTGCCATCACCGCCGAAACGGCCGCGCCCAGCGTCATGGACGGCAGGATGTAGTGCTTCCAGGTGTCGGCCCCGACGGTGGGCAACCAGCCCAGCTCCACGGAGAAAATCTGCATCAGGAGCATCCCCAGCGCAAAGGCCGGGAAAGAGATCCCGGTCACCGCCAGCGCCATGCCAAGCTTATCCGGCCAGCGGTTGCGCCAGACGGCAGCGACAATCCCGGCGCCAAGCCCAAACACCACCGCCCAGCTCATGCTGGCTATCGTTAACCAGAACGTGGGCATAAAGCGGCTGGCAATCTCTTCCGACACCGGACGACGCGACACCATTGAGATACCAAAATCGCCCTGCAGAACGTTGCACATATAATGGATGAACTGGATATACAGCGGCTGGTCGAGGCCAAGCTGCTTACGCACCAGCTCAATGACGGTGGCATCCGCTTCGGGCCCGGCTACCAGACGCGCCGGATCGCCCGGCAGCATATGGACAAACAGAAACACCAGCACCGCCACAATCAGCAGCGTCGGGATAAGCCCGAGCAGGCGTTTACAAACATAATTGAGCATGAGTGTTATTTTAAATCCGCATCGTCAAAGCTAAAGCCCGTATCCGGCATGATGTAGAACCCGGTCAACGCTTTGTTATGCGCAGAAACCAGTTTTTCCACCACCAGCGGTACCCACGGCGACTCTTTCCAGATGATATCCTGAGCGTCTTTGTAGAGGCGCGCTTTCTCGTCTGGTTTCGTGGTTTTCAGCGCATCGGCAAGATCTTTGTCCACCTGCGGATTGCTGTAGAATGCCGTGTTGAACAGGGTCGGCGGCCAGTTCTGCGAGGCGAACAGCGGCGACAGCGCCCAGTCGGCCTCACCGGTAGAGGCCGACCAGCCGGTGTAGAACATCCGCACGCCGCTCTCTTTCTGGCCTTTACCTTCCACTTCAGCCGCACGCTGTCCGGCATCCATTGCGGTAACCTGCACCTTAATACCGACCTGCGCCAGCTGCTGCTGGGTGAACTGCAGCACCTTCTGCGCGGTACTGTGATTATGTGACGACCACAGCGTGGTGCTAAAGCCGTTCGGGAAACCCGCCTCTTTTAACAGTTCACGGGCTTTCGCCGGATCGTATGGCCACGGCTGATAGCTTTGCGCATAGGCAATAGCCGGCGGCAGGACGCCGGAGGCCGGGGTGGCGAAGCCAGCGAAGGCCACTTTTACCAGCGCCTGACGGTTAATGGCGTAGTTAATGGCCTCGCGCACTTTGGGATTATCAAACGGTTTTTGCGTTACGTTCATACTGATGTAACGCTGCATAATGGACGGACTGGCCACCAGCTCCAGCTTGCTGTTCTTCTGCAGGATCGCCGCCTGCTCGTACGGGATCGGGAAGGCAAACTGTGCCTCGCCGGTTTGCAGCATCGCCGCGCGGGTGTTGTTGTCCACCACCGGACGCCAGGTGATGGTGTCGAGCTTCGGCAGCCCCTGCTGCCAGTAGCCGGCGAATTTCTTCACCTTCACAAAGTCCGTCTGGTTCCAGGTAACCAGCTCATACGGGCCGGTCCCGACCGGATGGAACCCAATCTCACTGCCGTATTTTTTCAGCGCAGCAGGCGAGATCATCGCCGTCGCCGGATGCGCCAGAATATTGATAAAGGCTGAGAACGGCTCTTTGAGGGTGATTTTCACCGTTGTCGGGTCAACCACTTCAGTGCTGGCGATATTTTTATAAAGGTTGTAGCGCTTGAGGCTGTTTTGCGGGTTGCTGGCGCGATCGAGGTTGATCTTCACCGCCTCCGCGTTGAAATCGGTGCCATCCTGGAACTTCACGCCGGTTCTGAGCTTGATGGTATACACCAGCCCGTTATCCGATACGGTGTACCCTTCCGCCAGCACATTTTTCAGCTTCATCTCTCTGTCCAGGCCAAACAGCCCCTGGTAGAACGATTTGGCGACCGCCTGCGACAGCGTATCGTTGGCGTCATAGGGATCGAGGGTAGTGAAATTGGAGCCAACGGCAACCACCACATCTTTGGCAGCGAACGCGGGGGACACGGCCAGGGCTGCCGTCACGCTCGCGGCTAACAGCCATGTACGAGCAACAAATTTAACCATTGTGTTCTCCTGCCTGTTATAGGTTATAACCGCGAAAATGCATTGTCCTGACGCGGTGGGGCAACAAAATGACCGGGGCCCACCTCACGCAGCGTGACCCGCTCCATGATCTCGCCCCGTTTACGAATATTGCTCGGCATCTCATCCTGCAGCAGCACGCGCTGGCCGTGACGATGCGCGGGATCGGCAACCGGTACCGCTGCCATCAGCTTACGGGTGTACGGGTGCTGCGGGTTCTCAAACACCGCCCGCCGCGGACCAATCTCGACGATTTGCCCCAGATACATCACCGCCACACGATGGCTGATGCGTTCAACCACCGCCATGTCATGGGAAATAAAGAGGAAGGCAATCCCCATATCCCGCTGTAAGTCGAGCAATAAATTGATGATTTGCGCGCGGATAGAGACATCCAGCGCCGAGACGGACTCGTCCGCAATCACCACTTTTGGATTAAGGGCCAGCGCGCGGGCAATACAGATACGCTGTCGCTGGCCACCGGAAAACTCATGCGGGTAACGCCAGGCATGTTCCGGCTTCAGGCCCACGCGTTCCAGCAGCCACGCCACCCGACGCTGTGCGGCGTCGCCGTCGAGCAGGTTATGCACCCGCAGCGGCTCCATAATCGAATACCCCACCGTATGGCGCGGATCCAGAGAGGCATAAGGGTCCTGAAAAATAAACTGGATATCCCGCCTCACCGCCTGAAGTTTGCTGTCCGCAAGGGTATCGATCCGCTCACCGTTAAAGGTAATGGTCCCTTCCTGCGACGCCACCAGCCGGAGTAACGCGCGCCCGGTGGTGGATTTGCCGCAGCCCGACTCTCCCACCAGCGCCAGCGTTTCGCCTGGCCACAGATCAAAACTGACGTTTTCCACCGCATGGACTTCACGCTTCACACGGTTGAAAATGCCGCTGCGCAGAGGAAAACGGGTCACCAGACCCCGCACTTCCAGTATGGGCTTGCCGGGCACCACGGTGTCCTGCTCGGTTTCGTCTTCCTGACGGCCCGCCGCCTCAAGGGAAATCAGCGGGAAACGGCGCGGCAGCTCGCTGCCGTTCATCGCTCCCAGACGCGGAACCGCCGCCAGCAGCGCTTTGGTATAGGGATGCGCGGGCGCATGGAAAATCTGCTCGACCGTGCCGGTTTCTACCGCCCTGCCCTGGTGCATCACCAGCACGCGATCGGCAATATCGGCGACTACGCCCATATCGTGGGTGATAAAAATCACCCCCATCTCCATCTCCTGCTGCAGCACTTTGATAAGCTGCAGGATCTGCGCCTGGATGGTGACATCCAGCGCTGTCGTCGGTTCGTCGGCAATCAATACCGCCGGACGGCAGGAGAGCGCCATGGCAATCATTACCCGCTGACGCATCCCGCCGGAGAGCTGATGCGGATAGCGCCCGAGGATCGCCTGCGCCTCCGGAATGCGAACCAGCTCCAGCATCCGTTTGGCTTCCAGGAGCGCTTCATCGCCGCTCAGCCCCTGATGCAGACGGATGGACTCAGCAATTTGTTCCCCGACCGGGAAGACCGGGTTCAGCGAGGTCATCGGCTCCTGGAAGATCATCGCGATATCCGCCCCGCGCACGCCCTGCATCTGTGCTGCGCTCAGCTCGTTTACATCAATGACCTGACGATTGCGACGGCGCAGGAGCATCTTCTCGCTGCTGATTTGCCCGCCCGTCTGTTCCAGCAGGCGCATCAGCGCCAGCGCGGTGACCGATTTCCCGGAACCGGACTCACCCACAATCGCCAGCGTTTCGCCGCGGTTGAGCGAGAACGATAAATTCTCAACTGCGGGGATGAACTGCCGCTCTTCCTGAAACGCAATATTCAGCTGATGGACAGCCAGCACTTCGCGGTTATCCAGCTCTTCACTGTGCGGCACGCGTTGCCCCCTTATTCACGATAGATCCCGGTACTGGGTTCGTCACCAGCATAGCCCCAGGCGCGGTACATCCCTTCGCTGTTGAACGGCAGGGCCACGTTGCCTTCACGATCCACCGCGATGAGTCCACCCTCACCGCCCAGCGCGGGCAACTTTTCCATCACCACACGCTCGCAGGCCTCACTCAGGCTGAGCCCGCCGTAATCCATCAGGGCGGTAATGTCGTACGCCGCAAGGGTGCGAATAAACACTTCGCCGGTCCCGGTGCAGGAGACCGCCGCCGTGGCATTATTGGCATAGCACCCGGCGCCCGGCAACGGACTGTCGCCCACCCGCCCCGGTAACTTGTTGGTCATACCGCCGGTTGAGGTGGCCGCCGCCAGATTACCGGCTTTATCCAGTGCCACCGCGCCAACCGTGCCCATTTTGGTGGTTTCATCGAGCGGTGCAGAATGATCCAGCTGCGTCATGCCCGCCGTACGGGCTGCCAGCAGCTGCTGGTAGCGCTCGTCAGTGGAAAAAAGATCCGGTGATACCCGCTCCATCCCGTGTTCGAAGGCAAAGTTTTCCGCCCCGACGCCCGTCAGTAGCACATGAGGACTCTCCTCCATCACCCGTCGCGCCGCCAGAATCGGGTTGCGCAGATGACTCACGCCCGCCACGGCCCCTGCTTTCAGGGTGACGCCATCCATCACGCAGGCATCCAGCTCGTGCGTCTCGTCACGCGTATACACGGACCCTATCCCCGCATTGAACAGCGGACACTCTTCCAGCAGACGCACCGCTTCGGTCACCACATCCAGCGCGCTTTCGCCCGCCTCCAGCATTCGCTGGCCCGTTTCAACAATGGCGTAGAGCGCATCAATGTAGCGCTTCTCCTGCTCAGGAGTGAGCTGTGCACGGGTAATAGCCCCGGCGCCGCCATGAATTGCGATTACCGCATTAACCATTTCGCCTCACCTGTCAGCCTGCATGGCGGCTTTTTCTATAAATATCATTATCGTTGATGATTCTTCAGATAATTTTTGAATATAGAAAGACGCAACTGCGATGTAAAGGGTACTCATGGTGGGTCATACAGTTAGCCGCACTTTTCTGCCATAATGAGCGCTTTCGTTGTTACTGTGCTGGAGCCCACCATGGATTTTACCGCCGGACTGATGCCGCTTGAGACGGCACTCACGCAGATGCTTGACCGACTTTCCCCGCTGCACGACGTTGAGACGCTGCCGTTAGCGCACTGCTTTGGCCGTATTGCCGCGCGCGATATTGTCTCTCCGCTTAACGTGCCGGGGTTTGATAACTCCGCGATGGACGGTTACGCGGTGCGCCTGGCGGATATCCAGACGGGTCAGGCGCTGCCTGTCGCGGGTAAAGCCTTTGCCGGTCAACCATTTGCCGGTGAATGGCCTGCGGGCACCTGCGTGCGCATCATGACCGGCGCGCCAGTCCCCGCAGGCTGCGATGCGGTGGTGATGCAGGAAGAGACCGAACAGACCGTTGACGGCGTGCGCTTTACCGCCAGCGTCAAAGCAGGCCAGAACATCCGCCGTACCGGCGAAGATATTGCTCTTGACGCAACGGTATTCGCTGCGGGGCAGAAGCTGACGGTGGGTGAACTGCCGGTACTGGCCTCGCTCGGTATCGCGGACATTGAGGTGATCCGTAAGGTGCGCGTGGCGCTCTTTTCTACCGGTGACGAACTGCAGCTTCCGGGCCAGCCGCTGCAGGACGGGCAGATTTACGACACCAACCGTCTGGCGGTACACCTGATGCTGGAGCAGCTGGGGTGTGAGGTGATTAACCTTGGCATCATTCCTGATGACCCGGAAAAACTGCGCGCCGCCTTTATTGAGGCAGACAACGCGGCCGACGTGGTGATCAGCTCCGGCGGTGTTTCGGTGGGTGAAGCGGATTACACCAAAACCATCCTGGAAGAGCTGGGTGAAATCGCCTTCTGGAAGCTGGCCATCAAGCCGGGCAAACCGTTCGCTTTTGGCAAGCTTAAGCACAGCTGGTTCTGCGGCCTGCCGGGTAACCCGGTCTCTGCCGCCCTGACCTTCTACCAGCTGGTGATCCCACTGCTGGCGAAGCTTTCGGGTAACCGTGCCAGTCCGCTGCCGGTACGCCAGCGCGTGCGTGCCGCTACGCGCCTTAAGAAATCCCCCGGTCGTCTTGATTTCCAGCGCGGTATTCTGACGCGCAACGCGGAGGGCGAGCTGGAAGTGAGCACCACCGGCCATCAGGGCTCGCACATTTTCAGCTCCTTCAGCCAGGGCAACTGCTTTATCGTGCTGGAGCGCGAGCGTGGCAACGTGGAAGCTGGCGAATGGGTTGAGGTGGAGCGCTTTAACCACCTGTTCGGAGGCTGAGATGGCGGCGGAACTGAGCGATGAAGAGATGATGCGCTATAACCGCCAGATTGTTCTGCGCGGTTTTGATTTTGATGGCCAGGAAGCGCTCAAGGCGGCCAGCGTGCTGGTCGTCGGCCTGGGCGGTCTGGGCTGCGCCGCCGCGCAATACCTCGCCGCGGCGGGCGTGGGCAAGATGACGCTGCTGGACTTTGATACCGTGTCGGTGTCAAACCTGCAGCGCCAGACGCTGCACAGCGATGCGACACTCGGCCAGCCGAAGGTGGACTCTGCCCGCGCAGCGTTAACGCGCATCAACCCCCACGTTCAGTTCACCCCGATTAACGCGATGCTGGATGACGAGGCGTTATACGCGCAGATCGCAAAGCACGATCTGGTGCTGGACTGTACCGATAACGTTGCCATCCGCAACCAGCTAAACGCCGGCTGTTTTACCCACAAAACGCCGCTGGTTTCTGGCGCGGCAATCCGCATGGAAGGACAGATCAGCGTCTTTACCTATGCTGAAGGCGAACCGTGCTATCGCTGTCTGAGCCGCCTGTTTGGTGAGAATGCGCTCACCTGCGTCGAGGCAGGCGTGATGGCGCCGTTAGTCGGCGTGATCGGGTCACTGCAGGCGATGGAAGCGATCAAAGTGCTGACCCGTTACGGTACGCCAGCGGCGGGGAAAATTGTGATGTATGACGCAATGACCTGCCAGTTCCGCGAGATGAAGCTGATGCGTAATCCGGGGTGTGAGGTGTGCAGCGGTTAAACCTCGTTGCGGCCTGATGCCCTCACCCCGGCCCTCTCCCACAGGGAGAGGGAGATAACGCGTCAGAGAGCCGTCTGTCCAAACGCCCCCTGCCAGTCCTGCTCAAACTTCACGATCGCCGCATCCACCGCCGGAGAGGTAATAAACTGCTGCGCCACGTCCAGCGGCAGCGTAATGGACTCACAGCCGGCCAGCAGGCAATCCAGCGCCTGACGCGGGGTTTTGAAGCTCGCCGCCAGCACTTTTGATTGCGGGGCATGCAGCGTCAGCAACTGCTGTAATTCCACAACGGTCTGGATCCCGTCTCCGCCCTGCGAATCCACGCGGTTAACGTAAGGCGCGACATACTCTGCCCCCGCCAGCGCGGACAACATCCCCTGTGCAGCACCATATACCGCGGTCCCCAGCGTCGGGATCCCTTCTGCTTTCAGCATTTTGATCGCCGCCAGCCCTTCCGCTGTCACCGGCACTTTCACCACCAGGTCGTTAATGATGGTACGCAGCTTACGCGCATCGTCCACCATGCCTTCGGCGGTGGTGGCCATCACCTGCGCGAACAGACGGCCTTTGCCACCCAGCGCGTCGTGCAGTTCTGGCAGCAGAACCTCAAGCGGCGTTTTGCCTGCCGCCACAATGCTGGGGTTGGTGGTTACGCCCGCCAGCGGGAAGATGCGTGCGAGCTTTTTCACTGCCGCAACGTCAGAAGTGTCGAGATAAAGTTCCATGATGTCGCCCTCAATTTTAGCCTGCACTTACCCTATCACGACAAAACCTGCTCAGGAGTTGACCTGCATCAAGATAACTTTCATTCGAAAGTAATTTAATCTTCATATGCAAGATGAGAGGCAAAATCATGATCTTCAATATTCAGCGTTACTCTACCCACGATGGCCCCGGGATCCGTACCGTGGTGTTCCTGAAAGGCTGCTCGCTGGGCTGTCGCTGGTGCCAGAACCCGGAAAGCCGGGCCCGCACGCGGGACGTGCTGTTTGATGCACGTCTTTGCCTGGACGGCTGCGATCTGTGCCAGCAGGCGGCACCGGCCTGTATCGAACGTGCGCTGAACGGGCTGGTCATCCACCGTGAGAAACTAGACGAACAGACGCTCACGGTCCTTACCGACTGCTGCCCGACGCAGGCGCTCACCGTATGTGGTGAAGTACGTCAGGTGGAGGAGATCATGGCGACCGTCCTGCGCGATAAGCCGTTTTACGACCGAAGCGGCGGCGGAATCACCCTCTCCGGCGGCGAGCCGTTTATGAACCCCGATCTGGCACTGGCGCTGTTTAAAGCCAGCCATGAACAGGGTATTCATACCGCCGTCGAAACCTGCCTTCACGTGCCGTGGCACTATATTGCACCTTCACTACCGTATGTCGATCTGTTCCTCGCCGACCTGAAGCATGTGGATGCAGAGGTGTTCAAACAGTGGACGGACGGCTCGGCAAAACGCATCCAGGACAACCTGAAACGCCTGGCGGCCGCCGGGAAAAAAATCATCATCCGCGTGCCGCTGATCCCGGGCTTTAACGCCGATGAAGCCTCTGTTACCGCCATTACCAATTTCGCCGCCGACGAACTGAACGTTCGCGACATTCACTTTCTGCCGTATCACACGCTGGGCATGAACAAATACACCCTGCTCGGCCAATCCTACTCTGCCCCTGACAAACCGCTGGATAACCCTGCGCTACTGGACTTTGCACAGCAGTATGCCTGCCAGAAAGGGTTAACCGCGACCTTACGAGGATAAAACGATGACTACCCTGAATCTCAACACCCTCAGCGAGCGCATTAAAGCGCACAAAATGGCTCTGGTGCATATCGTGAAGCCGCCAGTCTGTACCGAGCGCGCGCAGCACTACACTGAAATGTACCAGCAACATATGGATAAACCGATCCCGGTGCGTCGCGCGCTGGCGCTGGCGCATCATCTCGCGCAGCGCACCATCTGGATCCAACACGATGAGCTGATCGTCGGTAACCAGGCAAGTGAAGTGCGCGCCGCGCCGATCTTCCCGGAATATACCGTCTCCTGGATTGAGAAAGAGATTGACGATCTGGCGGACCGCCCCGGCGCAGGCTTTGCGGTCAGCGAAGAGAATAAGCGCGTCCTGCATGAGATCTGCCCGTGGTGGCGCGGCCAGACGGTGCAGGATCGCTGTTATGGCATGTTCACCGACGAGCAGAAAAGCCTGCTGGAAACCGGCATTATTAAAGCCGAAGGTAACATGACCTCCGGCGACGCGCACCTGGCGGTGAACTTCCCGCTGGTGCTGGAAAAAGGGCTCGACGGCCTGCGCGCTAAAGTGGCCGAGCGCCGCTCGCGCATCAACCTGACGGTGCTGGACGACCTGCACGGCGATCAGTTCCTGAAAGCAATTGATATCATGCTGGAGGCGGTAAGTCTGCATATCGAACGTTTCGCAGCCCTGGCGCGTGAGATGGCAGCTACCGAATCCCGCGTCAGCCGCCGCGACGAGCTGCTGGCGATAGCGGAAAACTGTGACGCGATTGCCCATGAACCGCCAAAAACCTTCTGGCAGGCGCTGCAGCTGTGCTACTTCATTCAGCTGATCCTGCAGATTGAGTCCAACGGCCACTCCGTGTCGTTCGCCCGTATGGACCAGTATCTCTACCCGTACTACCGTCGCGACGTAGAGCTGAACCACTGCCTCGACCGCGAGCACGCCATCGAGCTTCTGCACAGCTGCTGGCTGAAGCTGCTGGAAGTGAACAAGATCCGCTCCGGCTCTCACTCCAAAGCCTCCGCAGGCAGCCCGCTGTACCAGAACGTTACCATCGGCGGCCAGAAGCTGGTCAACGGTGAGCCGATGGACGCGGTCAACCCGCTCTCTTACGCGATTCTGGAGTCCTGCGGTCGTCTGCGCTCCACCCAGCCAAACCTGAGCGTGCGTTATCACGCAGGGATGAGCAACGACTTCCTCGACGCCTGCGTGCAGGTGATCCGCTGCGGCTTCGGCATGCCGGCGTTCAACAACGATGAAATCGTGATCCCGGAATTCATCAAGCTCGGCGTGGAAAAAGAAGATGCGTACGACTATGCCGCCATCGGCTGCATCGAAACCGCCGTAGGCGGCAAGTGGGGCTACCGCTGCACCGGCATGAGCTTTATTAACTTCGCCCGCGTGATGCTCGCCGCGCTGGAAGGCGGCCGCGATGCCACCAGCGGAAAAGTGTTCCTGCCGCAGGAAAAAGCGCTCTCTGCCGGTAACTTCAGCAATTTCGACGAGGTGATGACGGCCTGGGATACCCAGATCCGCTATTACACCCGTAAATCCATCGAGATTGAGTATGTCGTGGACACCATGCTGGAAGAGAACGTCCACGATATCCTCTGCTCGGCGCTGGTGGATGACTGCATCGAACGGGCGAAAAGCATCAAGCAGGGCGGCGCGAAGTATGACTGGGTCTCCGGCCTGCAGGTGGGGATTGCCAACCTCGGTAACAGCCTGGCGGCGGTGAAGAAACTGGTGTTCGAGCAGGGCGTCATCGGTCAGCGACAGCTGGCGGCGGCGCTGGCGGACGATTTCGACGGATTGACCCACGAGCAGCTGCGTCAGCGTCTTATCAACGGCGCGCCGAAGTACGGCAACGACGACGACAGTGTGGACATGCTGCTGACCCGTGCTTATCAGACCTACATTGACGAGCTGAAGCAGTATCACAACCCGCGTTACGGCCGTGGCCCCATTGGCGGTAACTACTATGCGGGCACGTCATCCATCTCCGCAAACGTGCCGTTTGGTGCAGCGACAATGGCGACGCCGGACGGACGCAAAGCGCACACCCCGCTGGCGGAAGGCGCCAGTCCGGCCTCCGGTACCGATCACCTCGGTCCAACGGCGGTGATCGGCTCCGTGGGTAAACTGCCGACCGAAGCCATTCTTGGCGGCGTGCTGTTAAACCAGAAGCTGAACCCGTCGACGCTGGAAAACGACAGTGACCGTCAGAAGCTGATGGTGCTGCTGCGTACCTTCTTCGAGGTGCATAAAGGCTGGCATATTCAGTACAACATCGTCTCACGCGAAACGCTGCTGGACGCGAAGAAACACCCGGACCAGTATCGTGACCTGGTGGTACGCGTCGCAGGCTACTCGGCGTTCTTCACCGCCCTGTCGCCGGATGCGCAGGACGATATCATTGCGCGTACGGAGCATACGCTGTAACGAAGTATCCCCTCTCCCACCGGGAGAGGGAGAAAAGACTAAAAACGGCAACGTCGGTTGCCGTTTTGCTTTTACTTTCGAATGAAATTAAATTTGTGCTCTCCGTCACCTTGTTATTAGAATGTTTCAAAACGCAGTGACCCAGGAGCACAGTATGACCGTTAAAGTTATCGTCACCGATATGGACGGAACTTTCCTTGATGATGCCAAGCAGTACGATCGTGACCGCTTTCAGGCACAGTTTGAGCAGCTTAAAGCCCGTAATATTGAATTTGTTGTCGCCAGCGGTAACCAGTATTACCAGCTCATCTCCTTCTTCCCGGAACTGAAAGATCAGATCTCCTTTGTGGCGGAAAACGGTGCGCTGGTCTTCGATCACGGTGAACAAATTTTCCACGGCGAGCTGACGCGTCATGAGTCGCAAATCGTTATTGGCGAACTGCTGAAAGACAAAGGGCTGAACTTTGTGGCCTGCGGTCTCGACAGCGCTTACGTCAGCGACCAGGCCCCGGAGGCGTTCGTGGCACTGATGTCAAAGCACTATCACCGCTTAAAGCGTATCAGCGACTATCGCGACATTGACGACGTGCTGTTCAAGTTCTCCCTGAACCTGCCGGACAGCGATATCCCGAATCTGGTCGATAAACTGCATGTCTCCCTGGACGGCATTATGAAGCCGGTCACCAGCGGCTTTGGTTTTGTCGATTTGATTATCCCCGGCCTGCACAAAGCCAATGGCATCAGCCGTCTGCTGAAACGCTGGAAAGTCTCCCCGCAGGAGTGCGTGGGTATTGGCGACAGCGGCAACGACGCGGAGATGCTGAAGCTGGTGAAATACGCCTTTGCGATGGGCAACGCGGCCGAAAGCATTAAAGCGGTGAGCCGCTACAGCACCGACGACAACAACCACCAGGGCGCGCTGAACGTTATTCAGGCGGTGCTTGATCACCACTCTCCGTTCGACGCCTGATTCCCTTCCTGCCGGAGCCGCGCTCCGGCCCCCCTCACTCTTTTTCCATCCTGTGCTACCCGTCAAGTTTTTAAACTTGCATTAACCAATTTTTAACTTAAAGTATCACTTGTAGACATTTTTACTTTCGAATGAAAGATGCGAGGCAATTATGACGTTTACCAGTGAAACTTTGCCGGCGGATCACAAAGCCGCAATCCGTGAGATGAAGCGCGAGCTACGGGCGCAAATCGGCGATGTGCAGGCGGTGTTCGATAAGCTCAGCGATACCATCGCGACCCGCGTGGCGGAAATTAACGCCCTGAAAAACAAAGGCGAGCCCGTCTGGCCGGTGATCCCGTTTGCGAATGTGAAAAATGGCACCATCACATCCGCGCAGCGCGAGGCGATCAAACGCCGGGGTTGCGCGGTGATCAAAGGTCATTTTCCGCGCGAGCAGGCGCTGGCATGGGATCAGTCAATGCTCGACTACCTCGATCTCAACCAGTTTGATGAAGTCTATAAAGGGCCCGGCGATAACTTCTTTGGTACCTTAACGGCGTCTCGCCCGGAGATTTACCCTATCTACTGGTCACAGGCGCAAATGCAGGCGCGCCAGAGTGAAGAGATGGCGCAGGTGCAGTCGTTCCTGAACCGTTTATGGACATTCGAGAGCAACGGCAAGCAGTGGTTCGACCCGGACGTCAGCGTGATTTACCCGGATCGCATCCGCCGCCGTCCGCCGGGAACCACCTCGAAAGGGCTGGGCGCGCATACCGACTCCGGCGCGCTGGAGCGCTGGCTGCTTCCGGCTTATCAACAGGTCTTCGCCCGCGTCTTTGACGGCAACGTCGATAAGTACGATCCGTGGAACGCCGCGCACCGTACCGAAGTGGAAGAGTACACCGTGGATAACACCACCAAATGTTCGGTGTTCCGCACCTTCCAGGGCTGGACGGCGCTGTCGGACATGATCCCGGGCCAGGGGCTGCTGCACGTGGTGCCAATCCCGGAAGCGATGGCTTATATTCTGCTGCGTCCATTGCTGGATGACGTGCCGGAGGACGAACTGTGCGGCGTCGCGCCGGGGCGCGTTCTGCCGGTGTCAGAGAAATGGCACCCGCTGCTTATCGAAGCGCTCACCAGCATTCCGGCGCTGGAGGCGGGTGATTCGGTGTGGTGGCACTGCGATGTGATCCACTCCGTCGCGCCGGTTGAGGATCAGCAGGGCTGGGGCAACGTGATGTACATTCCTGCCGCGCCAATGTGTGAGAAGAACCTCGCCTACGCGAAGAAGGTGAAAGCGGCGCTGGAAACCGGGGCATCACCGGGTGATTTCCCACGCGAGGATTATGAAAAAACCTGGCAGGATCGCTTTACCGTGGCCGATCTCAATATCCACGGCAAGCGTGCGCTGGGCATGGCTTAACTGTCGTACAGCCCTTCCCGCTCAACGGCGGTGCGTCGTTTGCCCTGACGTATCCGCCGGACCGATTCCCGCACGGTCAGGGCGCCGTTAAGCAACAATGTTCCCACCGGCGCCTCCGGGCGCATCAGCCGCTGCTGGAGCATATGCACCGCTTCGGTGCCCAGCTCATCGCGTGGAACATGCACCGCGGTTAACGGTACATCCTGAATCGCCGCCAGATTAAAGCCGTCAATGCTCATCACCGAAATATCCTGCGGTACGCGCAACCCCTGTTTTTGCAGGGCGCTGATGGTGCCCGCCGCCATAAAGTCGCCCCCCACCAGAAACGCGGTAGGCAAATCTTTTCCCTGCATGTGGATCAGCCAGTCGGTGACCAGTTGCTCCGTTTCGCGTGCGCTGAAGCTCGGCGCCACCAGCAAATCGCGTTTATCGTTGAACGTCAGATTGTGTGACTGCCACGCATCGCGGATCCCGGCGAGGCGCAGCTCCATGGTGTAACGCCGCAGGCAAAGCACGTTCATCACCTCACGGTGCCCCATTTCAAACAGATAGTCCGCCGCCCGCTCGCCAATGGCCCGATGGTCCGGTGCGACGGCAGGCAGGCGCATATGCCGGTCACGGCAGTTAATCAGCATGCAGGGTTTACCCACATCTACCGCCAGATCGTGGATATGCGGATCGTCAATGCCGAGGAGGATGGCGGCCTGGGTGTCCGGCTCATTCATTCGCGCCAGAAACAGCTGGGCGTCGCTGTCGTTCTCCTCCAGCGCGCAGTAGCGCAGACGCACATCGTACGAGGCCAGACCTTTGCTTACGCTCTGGATCACACGGTAGTAAAAGATGTCAGACCGCTCGTCAAACGCGCGCTGTGGGGCGAACACAACAAGACTGTTGAGCAGCAAACGGCCCGCAGCCATTCCGTCCAGCACCCCCAGCTCGCGCGCGCATGCCAGCACCTTCGCACGTGCTTTTTCACTGGTGTTCGCCTTCCCGGCCAGGACCCGCGAAACGGTGCTGATGGAGAGCTGGGTCCGGGCGGCGATTTCGGTGATTTTTAGCCTTTTGTCCATTTTGTGATCTGGCTCCATTTGCGAAATGACAAAATTTTCATAGCGTGAATATCAGGCAATAGCTGATGTCAAAGCCATGATGCCAAATGATGATGTTCAGTTATGAGAAATTTTGCACAAAATCCACTATTGCCCACTCATTTTCTCCCTTAAGGTGAACTTGTCACACAACTTCCATACTAGTTGTATAGCAACTTAAGCATTCTAAACGGATAGAAATCAAAGGCATAACAAACTGTGTGACACCTGAACCTCCGTCCCCTTACCGTCCGTCTTGTGGAGAGTAAAATGAGTCAGGACATTAATAACACCGTTGCGGCAAGCAAAACCCGTCGCGTCATTAAAAACCTGCGCTGGTATGTACTGGTGCTGTTCTTACTTGGCGTCACCGTTAACTACATCACCCGAAACTCACTTGGGATCCTCGCCCCGGAACTGAAAGAGAGCCTCGGGATCACCACCGAGCAGTACTCCTGGATTGTCGGGGCATTCCAGATCGCCTACACCATTTTCCAGCCCCTGTGCGGCTGGCTGATCGACGTGATCGGCCTGAAAATTGGCTTTATGGTCTGCGCCGGGATTTGGGCGCTGATGTGTATCTTCCACGCGGGTGCCGGAAGCTGGCTGCACCTGGCGATCCTGCGCTTCTTTATGGGCGCCTCTGAAGCCGCCGCCACGCCCGCAAACGCCAAAACCATTGGTGAATGGTTCCCGAAATCGGAACGTCCTGTGGCCGCCGGCTGGGCCGGCGTGGGCTTCTCCATCGGCGCGATGCTGGCCCCGCCTATCATCTACTTCGCGCACGCCTCGTTTGGCTGGCAGGGTGCGTTTATGTTTACCGGCGTGCTGGCGCTGCTGTGGGTGATCCTGTGGTGGGCGTTCTACCACAACCCGGAGCAGCACCCGAACCTGAGCAAGGACGAACTGGCGTTTATCAAGCAGGATAACGAGCCGCCTGCGGTAAAACTGCCCTTCCTGACCGCGCTGAAAACCGTCTCAAAAAATAAACGCTTCTACGGTATCGCCATCCCGGCCTTTATGGCTGAACCGGCCTGGGCGGTACTGAGTTTCTGGGTGCCGCTGTATCTCGCCAAGGAGCACGGCATGGACCTGAAGCAGATCGCGATGTTTGCCTGGCTGCCGTTCCTGGCCGCCGATCTCGGCAGCGTGGCGAGCGGTTACCTCACCCGTCTGTATACCCGCCTGTTTGGCTGCTCCCGCGTCAACTCCGTGGTGGCAAGCTCCGTCACCGGCGCGTTCCTGATGATCTCTCTGGCCGTCGTCGCCATTACCCGCGACCCGTACATCACCATCGTGCTGATCTCCATCGGCGGTTTCGGGCATCAGATCATCTCCTGCATGCTCAGCGCGCTGGTGGTGGAGTCGTTCGATAAAGGCCAGATGGCGACCGTTAACGGTATGCGCGGCTCGGCGGCGTGGATCGCCAGCTTCCTGTTCTCGCTGTTGATTGGTGTGACCGCCGACAAAATCGGCTTCAACCCGCTCTTTATTGCCATGGGTTTCTTTGACCTGATTGGCGCTGTTTTCCTGGTGGCATTTATTGCTGAACGTCGCGCCAAGCGCGCCTGATAGTGGATGTATTGCATATGAAAACCCTGAAAAACTGGACCGTCGATAAGCAGTCGGCCAACCATCTGGAACTGCTGGTGGATAACCAGCACCGCCTGTGCCTGTATGTGCTGGAAGAGAACCTGTTCCGCGTACTGATCAAACGTAAAGGTGAACTGGCGCTGGACCGCACCTGGAGCATTGCGCCGGAAGAAGATGTGCCGTGGGAAGGCCGTCGTCGCGACGATCTGAGCGGCTTCACCTGCCCTGCCTGGATCCTAAGCCAGCAGGATGAGGGGCTGACAATTGCCACCGAACAGCTGCGCGTGACCGTTCATCAGCCGCTGTGGCTGGAGTGGCACTATCGCAATGACGCCGGTGAATGGCAGCCGCTGGTCAATGACCGCCCGACCAGTGCCTATCTGTTGAACGCTCACGGCGACGGGGTGGCGCATTACCTGAGCCGTCGCAAGGACGAGCGTTTTTACGGCCTGGGTGAGAAAGCAGGCGACCTGCAGCGCAACGGTAAGCGCTTCGAGATGCGCAACCTCGACGCCATGGGCTACAACGCGGCCAGCACCGACCCGCTGTACAAACACATCCCGTTTACCCTTACCCGCCGCGATGATGTGAGTTACGGCCTGTTCTACGACAACCTGAGCAGCTGCTGGCTGGATCTGGGCAACGAGATTGATAACTACCACACCGCCTATCGTCGCTGGCAGGCGGAAGCGGGTGATATCGATTATTACCTCTTTACCGGCAAACGGGTGCTGGACGTCACCAAAGCCTTTGTGCGCCTGACCGGGAAAACGCTGTTCGGGCCAAAGTGGAGTCTGGGCTACAGCGGGTCGACCATGCACTACACCGACGCGCCGGACGCACAGAACCAGCTGATGAACTTTATTCGCCTGTGCGAAGAGCATGCGATCCCGTGCGACTCGTTCCAGCTCTCGTCGGGTTATACCTCGATCAACGGCAAGCGCTACGTCTTTAACTGGAACCACGACAAAGTGCCGCAACCGAAGGTAATGACCCAGGCATTCCACGACGCGGGGCTGCGGCTGGCGGCAAACATCAAGCCGTGCCTGCTGCAGGACCACCCGCGCTACAGCGAAGTGGCGGAAAACGGCCTGTTCATTCGTGATTCAGAAACCGACGCGCCAGAACGCTCCAGCTTCTGGGATGACGAAGGTTCCCACCTCGACTTTACCAACCCGCAGACGGTGAAATGGTGGCAGGAAGGGGTCACCACGCAGCTGCTGGAGATGGGGATCGACTCCACCTGGAACGATAACAATGAGTACGAAGTGTGGGACGGCGAAGCGCGCTGTCATGGTTTTGGCAAGGAAATCGCCATCAAACACATCCGCCCGGTGATGCCGCTGCTGATGATGCGCGCCTCGCTGGAAGCGCAGCAGGGGTTTGCCCCGGAAAAGCGCCCGTATCTGATCTCCCGTTCCGGCTGCGCCGGGATGCAACGTTACGTTCAGACCTGGAGCGGCGATAACCGCACCAACTGGGACACCCTGCGCTATAACATCCGCATGGGGCTGGGTATGAGCCTGTCCGGGCTGTTTAACGTTGGCCATGACGTCGGCGGTTTTTCTGGCGACAAACCCGACGCCGAGCTGTTTGTCCGCTGGGTGCAGAACGGCGTGATGCACCCGCGCTTTACCATTCACTCCTGGAATGACGATCACACGGTAAACGAGCCGTGGATGTATCCGGGCGTCACCCCCGCTATTCGCGGTGCCATTGAGCTGCGCTATCGTCTGCTGCCGTATCTCTACACCCTGCTCTGGCAGGCACATGCTGACGACGAACCGATGCTGCGCCCAACCTTCCTCGACCACGAACACGATGCGCAGACCTTTGAAGAGTGCGACGAGTTCCTGCTGGGCCGTGACCTGCTGGTGGCAAGCGTGGTGGAGGCCGGACAGCGCGAGCGCCGTCTCTGGCTGCCGGATAACGAAACCGGCTGGTACGATTTTTACACCCACGCGTGGTACGCGGGCGGGCAGTGGATCGCCCTGGATGCGCCGCTGGAAAAACTGCCGCTGCTGGTGCGCGCCGGGGCCGGTCTGCCGCTCAGCGAACGCATCACTCACGTCAGCGCGGAAAAAGACGACACCCGCGAGCTGAAGCTGTTCCCGGTCAAAGGCGTGGGCACCAGCACCGGTCTGCTGTTTGAAGATGACGGTGAAAGCTGGGGCTATCAGAACGGCAATGCGCTGTGGGTGGAGTGGGAAATGGTGTGCGATGGGGCGACCATCGACCTGAAGGTCAATCCGCGCGGGGATTATCGTCCGGCGTGGAAAGCACTGAAGGTGTCATTACCGGCGGGGGAAAAACGTACGCTGCGGGTGAATGGTGTTGAAGGGAGTGAGTGGGTGGTGTAGTGCGGCCTGATGCCCTCACCCTCTCCCACCGGGAGAGGGAATAAAAGCACTACATCTTTCCCTGAGTATTTCGCGCTGCAGGAAGGCGGCAAACCAGTGAATCCCCGGGAGCTTACATAAGTAAGTGACCGGGGTGAACAGGTGAAGCCAACGCATCTGCAGCGTGAAAGACGACGGGAAATTAGCTTTCGATACCTTTACTGCGCAGATAATCTTCATAGTTACCGGTGAAGTCCACCACGCGCTCTGGCGTAATTTCAATCACGCGGGTCGCCAGCGAGCTGACGAACTCACGGTCGTGAGAAACGAAGATCAGGGTGCCCTGATACATCTCCAGCGCCATGTTCAGCGATTCGATAGATTCCATATCCAGGTGGTTGGTGGGTTCGTCCATCACCAGAATGTTCGGTTTTTCCATCATCAGCTTGCCGAACAGCATACGGCCCTTCTCTCCACCGGAGAGCACTTTGGCAGGCTTCTTGATGTCGTCCTGGCTGAACAGCAGACGCCCCAGAATACTGCGCACCGCCTGCTCATCGTCCCCTTCCTGCTTCCACTGGCTCATCCAGTCGAAGACGGTCAGGTCGTTTTCAAATTCATACTCGTGATCCTGCGCGTAATAACCAATTTGCGCGTTTTCGGACCATTTCACGCTCCCGTTGTCCGGCTGCAGTTCGCCGACCAGGGTTTTCAGCATGGTGGATTTACCCACGCCGTTGGCACCCAGAATGGCGATCTTCTCACCCACTTCCAGCAGCAGGTTGAAGTTTTTAAACAGCGGGCCTTCATCAAAACCTTTGGTAAGGGCTTCCACTTCCAGCGCGTTACGGAACAGTTTCTTGTCCTGCTCGAAACGGATGAACGGGTTCTGACGGCTTGAAGCTTTAACCTCTTCCAGCTTGATTTTGTCAATCTGGCGGGCACGCGATGTTGCCTGACGGGATTTAGAGGCGTTGGCGCTAAAGCGGCTGACGAAGGACTGCAGGTCCGCAATCTGCGCTTTCTTCTTGGCGTTATCCGCCAACAGACGTTCACGCGCCTGGGTGGCCGCCGTCATGTATTCGTCGTAGTTGCCCGGGTAAACGCGTAGCTCACCGTAGTCCAGATCCGCCATGTGCGTACACACCATGTTCAGGAAGTGACGGTCGTGCGAGATGATGATCATGGTGCTGTCACGGTCGTTGAGCGTCTGCTCCAGCCAGCGGATGGTGTCGATGTCCAGGTTGTTCGTCGGTTCATCGAGCAGCAGAATGTCCGGGTTAGAGAACAGCGCCTGCGCCAGCAACACACGCAGCTTCCAGCCGGGTGCCACTTCGCTCATCGGGCCGTAATGCTGTTCGACCGGAATGCCCACGCCCAGCAGCAGCTCGCCCGCACGCGCTTCTGCAGAGTAACCGTCCATTTCGCCGTATTGCGTCTCCAGATCGGCCACTTTGTAACCATCTTCTTCGCTCATTTCGGCCAGCGCGTAAATACGATCGCGCTCCTGCTTCACTTCCCACAGCTCCGCGTGCCCCATGATCACGGTGTCGAGCACGGTGAACTCTTCGAAGGCGAACTGATCCTGACGCAGCTTACCGATACGCTCGTTAGGGTCGAGCGACACGTTGCCAAGCGTCGGCTCCAGATCACCGCCGAGGATCTTCATAAAGGTGGATTTACCGCTACCGTTGGCACCAATCAGGCCGTAACGGTTGCCGCCGCCAAATTTGACGGAAATGTTTTCGAACAGCGGCTTACTGCCAAACTGCATAGTGACGTTGCTGGTAACTAACACGGGGAGATTCCTGCGAAAAGTGTGATAAACACGGCATTATGCCACAATTCCGAATTGAGATCCCGTGTTGCGACGCTCCGCTAAACTTTAACAAAATCGAAAAAAATGTGATTTCGTACACATCTGAATTCCCTGTTAGCGGGAATGCACATATAATGCGCTCCCATCACAGATTCAGACTTATCAACTCACGCCTGAATGGCTTAGATACCTCGCACAACATGAACATGAAATTAACAACGCTTTTTGCGGCGGCGTTAGCCGTAGTAGGTTTTTGCAAAACCGCTTCTGCGGTGACTTATCCGCTGCCGACAGACGGTAGCCGTCTGGTGGGTCAAAACCAGGTGGTGACGGTGCCTGAGGGTAACACCCAGCCGCTGGAGTATTTCGCAGCACAGTACCAGCTGGGCCTGTCTAACATGCTGGAAGCGAACCCGGGCGTTGACCCGTATCTGCCAAAAGCGGGTACCGTTCTCAACATCCCTCAGCAGCTGATCCTGCCGGATACCGTTCATGAAGGTATCGTCATCAACAGCGCGGAGATGCGTCTCTATTACTACCCGAAAGGCACCAACACGGTAATCGTGCTGCCAATCGGTATCGGTCAGCTGGGTAAAGATACCCCGCTGAACTGGACCACCAAAGTTGAACGTAAGAAAGCAGGCCCAACCTGGACCCCAACGGCGAAAATGCACGCGGAATACATCGCGGCAGGTGAACCGCTGCCAGCCGTGGTTCCGGCAGGCCCGGATAACCCAATGGGTCTGTACGCCCTGTACATCGGCCGCCTGTACGCCATCCACGGTACCAACGCTAACTTCGGTATCGGCCTGCGCGTCAGCCACGGCTGCGTGCGTCTGCGTAACGACGACATCAAATTCCTGTTCGAAAACGTGCCGGTCGGTACCCGCGTCCAGTTCATCAACGAACCGGTTAAAGCGACCTCTGAGCCGGATGGCAGCCGTTACATTGAAGTGCACAACCCGTTGTCCACCAGCGAAGACCAGATCAACAATAACGAAATCGTTCCGATCACCCTGAACAGCGCGGTGCAGTCCGTGACCTCTCAGCCGGACGTGGAAACGACTATCGTTGACCAGGCTGTGCAGAACCGTTCCGGTATGCCGGTGCGTCTGAACTAATCGCGACGCAGCGAAAAAAGCGGGCTTCGATGCCCGCTTTTTTTTATCCATTATTCACGATCACAATCCCGCCGTGGTCGTAACGATAATGACAGTGCGCATACTCCAGCGGCGTGCCGTCTTCCAGATAGATCACCTGCTCCACCTCCAGCACCGGGTCGCTCTCCTCGCAGACCAGATGCTGCATATCCAGCGCATTCGGCTTTAGCGCCCGCACCACGCGGTACGATCCCATAATTTTCAGCCCCAGCGTCTCCTGCACATAGCGAAACACCGAGCTTTCAAGATGGCTTTTGTTCAGGCCGGGCACCAGATTAAGCGGCATTACGGTCGCGTCCAGCGACATGGGTTCACCGTTAAGCAAACGCAGACGAATGAAGTCATAGACCGGCGTATCGGCATTGATCATCAGCGAGGCTTGCTCTTTGTCGTTCGGGAAGCGCAGTTCAAAATGCACCACCTGGCTCGTTACCGTGCCCAGATGCTCCCAGGTTTTGGTCGCGCCAAAGTAGTCGCTGCCGGAGAGATCCCACTGCGACAGCTGAAGAAAGTTTTTGCGGATGAACGTCCCCTGCCCCTGACGGGTATACACCAGCCCTTCGACGATCAGCTGACGCATGGCCTGCTGAATGGTCATCCGGCTGGTATTGAACTCCGCCGCCAGCGCGAACTGGTCCGGCAGCGGTTCATTGGCGGCATACTGCTGGCTGATGATGCGTTTTTTAATTTCACGCGCTATGGTGATGTACTTCGCCGCCATCGTCCTTCCTTCTGTTTAATGTTCTATCCCGCTGTTTTTCAACGCCACTCGCTCGGCAATTTTGAGGAAAGGCAGGTAGAAGAATACACCAAATACGATGATTGCCAACTGCACCACCACCGCCCGCCAGTCCCCCGCCGTTGCCAGCCAGGCGCTCAGAATTGGCGGCGTAGTCCACGGGATCATCACCACGCAGCGCGACATTAATCCCAGCGTGGTACAGATCCAGGCGAAGTAAATGCCGATGGCGGGCAACAGGACAAACGGGATCATTAAAGGCAGGTTAAACACAATCGGCAGGCCGAAAATCACCGGCTCGTTGATGTTGAACAGACCCGGTGCCAGCGACAGACGTGCCACCTGTTTCGCCGATTGTTGCCGCGAGAAGATAAAGATGGCGATCAGCAGCGATATCGTGCTGCCCGTGCCGCCCACCATGCCGAACGTCGGCACGAAGATGTTATTGATGATATGCGGGATGGGCTGACCGTTGGCGAAGGCCAGCATGTTCTCGTTGGTGTTAATCAACAGGAACGGCTCCAGCACCACGCTGTTGACTACCGACTGATGAATACCCAGCGTGAAGAGGAAGTTACCGAAGCTGTAGATAAAAATTGTCCCCGGCAGGCTGGTATTGATGAGCCGCAGCGGCTGCTGAATAAAGGTGGTGATCAGGTGAATCAGATCCGTGTGCAATACGTTCGCCAGCAGCGCGGCGAGAACGGCAAACAGTGAGAGCGTCAGGATGGTCGGGATCAGGGCGGTAAAAGATTTACTGACCGCCGGCGGCACGTTTTCCCCCAGTGATATTTGCAGCGCCTTGAGCCGCGAAATGGCGATAAACAGCTCCGTCGAGAGCAAGCCAATCAGCACCCCGGCGAAAATCCCGGTCGAACCAATGTTGGCGAAGGTCAGCACCTGAGTGACATTCACCGTGGTGTCGCTGCCGACGGGCGTGAGCTGCAGACGCATCGGCATCATGATAATAAAGCTGCTGACAGCGATAACCACTGCCGAGACCGGATTGTCGAAATCCTTGTTGCGCGCCAGCGACCAGGCAATCATCGGCGCCAGCAGCAGCGCGGCGATATTCAGCGTGCCATTGATGATCGCCTCGCCCCATACCTTGAAGTGCGTGAGCGTGTCGCCGTCAAAAATCCATGGGAACACCACATTGTTCACCAGCACCGCCAGTCCGGCGAGGATGAAAATCGGCATCACCGTGGCGAAGGCATCGCGCAGGGAGCGAAGATGCACCTGGTTTGCCAGGCGCGCCGAGAACTCAACAAATTTATCGACAAAGGACTGCATATGCGGTGTGATTTTTGTTTCAGACATAGCGGATAGTTCCCATCAATCAGTCACAAAAACGGCCCGGCAGCGTACGGCTTACATCTCGCGTCCGTTGGTATGGATAACCTGTTTTAACCACGCGTAGCTCTTCTTCGGCACGCGTTTCAGGTCCTTCAGGTCGTGGTTTTCACGGTTGACATAGACCACGCCGTAGCGCTTACGCATGTCGCCCTGGGAGCTCAGAATGTCGATCAGCCCCCAGCCGAGATACCCCATCACCTCTGCGCCATCCTCGAATATGGCGGCTTTCATGGCCTCGATATGCGCCCGGTGATAGTCGATGCGGTAGGTATCCTCAATCGGGTTCACGCCATCCCAGGATTCAATTACGCCAATGCCGTTTTCAATCGGGAACACCGGCATGCGCCAGTCGTTGGCGTAGCGGGTGATGATGGTGCGAAAACCGAGCGGATCGATCTGCCAGTTCCATTCGGTGGCTTTCAGGTACGGGTTATTTTTATCGCCGTGCAGCAGGTAATTGTTCACCGGGGTTCCCTGCGGAATGGCATCGCTGTCCAGCGTTTTACTGGCGTAGTAGCTGAAGGCCATAAAGTCGTTTTGGGTTCTTGCGAACAGGGCCAGATCCTCGGCACGGTAGATATCGCCAAATCCTTCCTGCTCCACCACCGCCATCACTGCCGGGCTATAGCCCTGGCCGGCAAAGACGCGCAGCAGGTTCTGGTTGAGGAATTCGTCATACTGCTGGGCACAGAAGATATCGCGTGGTTTGCAGGTGGCCGGATAAACCAGCTGGTGCGCCAGCATACCGCCCATCAGCTGACCTGGCCGGGTCTGATGCAGGTACTCGGTCAGCGTCATATGCGCCACCATGGTGTGATGCTGCAACTCGTACAGCTCGCGCAGGGTTTTCTCGCCTTTCATGTAGCCGGAAATGCGGAATGCTTCCGGCATATGGAAGATGTTCTGCTCGTTGAAGGTCAGCCAGTATTTCACCCGGTCGCCGAAGCAGTCGATCATTTTTTTGCCATAGCGGATAAAGGCCTCCATGACGCGACGATCGTTAAAACCGTTGTACTCCTGCGCCAGCGCCAGCGGCATATCGAAGTGATAGAGGCAGATCATCGGCTCGATACCGCGGGCGATGAGATCGTTAATAAAGCGGTCGTAAAAGGCGATGCCCTCATCGTTGAACTCGCCGTCGCCCTGCGGACAGACCCGGCTCCAGGAGATTTGAAAGCGGTAGCAGTTCATGCCCAGATCCTGCATCAGGTCGAAATCATCCCGGTAGCGGTGGTAGGAATCGGTCGCCACTTTCCAGTCGGAGATGTTTTCCCCCGCTTCGCGAATGTCGTACACCGACATCCCCTTCCCGCCCTCATTCCATGCCCCTTCCGTCTGCATGCTGGATACCGAGTTGCCCCATAAAAAGTTGGCTGGCAGTGATTGATTCATGGTCTCTCCCTATATGACTAGTCATTTAAATTTCATGACTAGTCATATAGGCGAAGATGTAAAAGCGATCAAAGAGGAGGATGGAATTTTGTGAGCAGAGCGGAAAAAAAAGCCCCGGCAAGCGGTGCGCCACCGGGGAAAGGAGGGTTATTGCTGTGCGAGCTGATTACGACGATATTCCCCCTGCCGCTCCAGCATCCAGCCCGGATATTCGCGCGGCAGTGCGCTGACGGCATCAAGCTGTTTAAGCTCGTCTTCGCTTAAACGGATCCCGGTTGCGGCGATGTTGTCATCCAGTTGATCGACCCGTTTGGCACCAATAATGACGCTGGTCACCACCTTCTGATGCAGCAGCCACGCCAGGGCGATCTGCGCGACGGAGACGCCTTTGCTTTCGGCAATAGTGCGCATCACATCCACACAGTCGAAGGCGCGCTCTTTTTCCACTGGCGGGAAGTCAAATTCCAGACGACGGCCACCGGCTTCACTCTGCCCGTCGCGGCCATATTTCCCGCTCAACAGGCCACCCGCCAGCGGGCTCCAGACCATCAGCCCGACGCCTTCGCTCTGCATCATTGGCACCAGTTCGCGCTCCAGATCGCGCCCGGCGATGGTGTAATAGGCCTGCAGCGACGCGAAACGGGCCAGACCCAGCCGCTCGGAAATGCCCAGCGCTTTAGCAATCTGCCATGCGGCCCAGTTAGAGACACCGATGTAGCGCACGTGGCCGTGCTGCACCAGGTTATCCAGAGCATAAAGCGTCTCTTCCATCGGCGTTGCGGGGTCGAAACCGTGAAGCTGGTAGAGATCGATATGGTCGAGCTGCATGCGGCGCAGGCTCTCTTTCACGCTGCTGATAATGTGATAGCGTGAGCTGCCGCGTGAGTTCACCCCCGCCGTGCCCGTTTCGCCAAACACTTTGGTGGCAACCACCACGTTTTCGCGCGGGATTTTCAGGTTCTTGAGCGCCTGGCCGGTGATCTCCTCCGAGCGGCCTTCGGAATAGACGTTCGCGGTGTCGATGAAGTTGATCCCGGCATCCAGCGCACGGCCCACCAGCTGCTCGGCTTCACTCTGCTGCAGCTGGCCAATCTTGCCCCACATGCCACCTTCACCGCCGAAGGTCATGGTGCCAAGGCACAGTTCAGAAACAAACAGACCGGTATTGCCCAGTTTTTGATAACGCATAAGATAGTCCTCACATGTCGTTTGATGGGTGCCTGATAGTTATACCCGCCCCGCAGCCAACGCGAATGTGGCGTTCCTGTCCGTTTCTTGCCCAATCCTCTGAATTTTATCCGCGCGGGGCCTCGCCAAAGACGGCGTAATCCGGTAACTGCACCTGCTGATACGGCTCCCAGCCGCCGCCAAGCGCCTTATAGAGCGCCACCAGATCAAGCGCGCTCTGCACCTGCGCCTGGGCACGTTGCTGCTCGGCCTGCGCCAGCTGTCGCTGGGCGTCGAGTACGTCGATAAAGCTGGCAATCCCCTGCCTATAGCTGTCGCTGGCCAGATCAAAGGCGTTTTGCAGCGCATCGATGGTCTTCGCGAGACCCGCTTCACGCTGCTGATCGGTGCGGTAACTGACCAGCGCATTCTCCACATCCCCCAGCGCGGTCAGTACCGTCTGGCGATAGTCCAGCACTGCCGCCCCCTGTTGCGCGCGCGCCACTTTCACGCTGGAGACCAGCCGTCCGCCCTGGAAGATGGGAATCGAAACCTGTGGACCAAAACTGTAGAAGTGGCTGCTCCAGTCGGTGAGCCAGTTGGATTCGCTGTTGCGCAGGCCAAACTGCCCGGAAAGGGTAAAGCTCGGGAACAGCTCGGCCACCGACACGCCAATTTGCGCGGTGGCGGCATGGAGATTCGCTTCCGCTTCTCGCACGTCCGGACGACGTCGCGCCAGCGTGGATGGAATACCCGTTTGCACGATATCCGGCAGCGCGGGCATCGGCTGAACGCTTTGTAGTTCCGCATCCAGCGCCCCCGGCGGCTTGCCGAGCAGGATCGCCAGGCCGTTCATCGCCTGCCGCTCCTGCGCCTGATATTGCGGCAGTTGTGCTTCAAGGTTGCCCAGCTGCGCCCGCGCATTTTCTACGTCCATCTGCGGAGACAGCCCACCCCGCTGGCGACTTTCGGTCAGATCCAGCGTTTGCTGCGCGCTTTTAATCTGGGTGTTCAGCGTGGCAATAATGCTCTGCGCCCCACGCAGCTGGAGCCAGGCGCGCGCCACTTCGGCTTCAAGGGAGACCAGCGCGTCGTTACGCTGCTCAATAGCGGCTTTCTGCTGCGCTTCAGCAGTTTCAACCTGACGACGAACTTTGCCCCAGAGATCAATTTCCCACTGGGCGTCGAAGCTGCCCTGGTAGAGGTTGATCGGCTGCGTCAGCGGCCCTAACGCACCCCTGAGTTCCGGATCGACGTTATCAAGCTGGTCGTAGACCCCGTGAGACTTCAGCTCACCTTCCAGGCCGAGCTGCTGGCGCGTCGCCTGCAGATTACCGTTGACCGACGGATAAAACGCCCCGCCCGCCTGGTTAATCTGTTCGCGCGCGCCAGCGATGCGCAGCACCGTTTGTTGCAGGGACAAATTCCCGGCGATGGCGCGTTCAATCAGACTGTCGAGCTGCGGCGAGCCAAACGTTTTCCACCAGCGCGGGTTAGTCGCAGCGGAGGTGGTGTGTGATTTCACCGTGCGGTCGCCTTTATCGTTCCAGTGCGTGACGGCAGGCGGTGCAGGCGGCTGGTAATCCGGCCCCACGGCGCAGCCTGCCAGCAGCATCATTATCATCAGGGGGTGTAAACGTCTGTGTATCATCAATGTGCTCCTGCACTCCCCTCGCTCTTAACCGGCGAGAGCAACAAACAAAACGGAATCAGGACCAGCGCCACCCCGCTCAGAATGGTGAACACGTCGATATAGGCCAGGAAGCGCGACTGCTCAATCATGGTCTGGTACATGCGGCCGGTGGCGATGCCGGTCGGGTCACCGACCTGAGTGGTAAAGTTCTGGATCGCCTGCGCGCTTTCGCGGATGGCCTGCTGGAACTGCTCGTTAAACGGCGAGGCGTGGTACGCAAGGTGCGCGCTGTGGGCCTGCGCGCGTTCGGTGATGGCCGCCGTCGAGAGCGATATGCCAATCGAGCCCGCAACGTTACGGAACATGGTGAACAGCGCCGCGGCATCCGCGTTCAGCCGCCTCGGGATAGAAATAAACGCAATGGTGGTCAGCGGGACAAACAGGAACCCCAGGCCAATCGACTGGGCGCTGCGGAACAACACCAGCGTTTCGAAGTCGATATCCGGGGTGAGCGTGCGCGACCAGAAGAACGACACCGCCAGACAGGTAAAGCCAAAGGCGATGATCCAGCGCGTCTGCACCACCGGCATCAGCTTCAGGACCAGCGGGATGGTTAACACTATCAACACTGCGCCGGGCGACAGCACCAGCCCGGACCAGGTGGCGGTATAGCCCAGATCCTGCTGCGCCAGCTGCGGGATCACCACCGAACTGCCGTAGAGGATCATCGCCATCCCCGCCATCAGCAGGCTGGAGATGGTAAAGTTGCGGTCCTTCATGCAGTGCAGATCGACAACCGGTTTTTTGGCATACATCAGCCAGTAAATGGCGCCAATGATGCCGACCAGCGTTAACACCGCAAAGGTGCGAATAAAGTTCGAGTAGAACCAGTCATCATCCTCGCCCCGGTCGAGCATCACCTGCAGACAGCCGAGGCCAAGCGCGATCAGGCCGATCCCCGTCCAGTCGATCGTCAGCTTCTCTTTTGATTTGCTCTCCCAGGGTGGATCTTCCAGCAGCTGGTAGATCGCCAGCACCGTCACAATCCCCACCGGGATGTTGATAAAGAACACCCAGCGCCAGGAGTAGTTGTCGGTGATCCAGCCCCCCAGCGTCGGGCCAAGCACCGGCGCAACGATAATCGCAATGGAGGAAAGGCCAAACGCTTTGCCCCTGTCTTCCGGTTTAAAGTAGTCAAGCAGCACCGACTGCTGCGTGGGCTGCAGGCCGCCGCCAAAAAAACCCTGCATCACACGGAACAAGATGATTTGCCACAGCTCGGTGGCAATCCCGCACAGGAACGAGCAGACGGTGAACATCACGATGCAAATCAGGAAGAACTGCTTGCGGCCAAACACCCGGCTCAGAAACGCCGAGATGGGCAGGACGATGCCGTTAGCCACCAGGTAGCTGGTTAATACCCAGGTGGACTCGTCATAGCTGGACGAGAGCGAGCCCGCCACGTGCGGCAGCGCCACGTTGACGATGGTGGTGTCGAGGATCTCCATAAACACCGCCAGCGTGACGACAATCGCCACCGCCCACGGATTGCTGGCGGGCTTCCAGTTGTCGTGGCTGTGATCCGTCATTCCACCGTGACCTTCGGCTCTACCGACAGCCCCAGCGGCAGCGGTTTGTTCGGATCCAGCCCTTTATCAATCACGATTTTCACCGGCACGCGCTGGACAATTTTAACAAAGTTGCCGGTGGCGTTTTCTGACGGGAACGCCGAGAAACGCGAACCGCTGCCCTGCTGGATACTGTCGACATGGCCTTCAAGCGCCATATCTGGCCAGGCATCGACGGAGACGTTCACCTTATCGCCCGGCTTCATGCGCTCAAGCTGAGACTCTTTAAAGTTGGCCACCACCCAGACGTTGGGTGAGACCAGCGAGAACAGCGCCGTGCCTGCCTGCACCAGCGTACCGGGCTGCACGTTACGCTTAGTGACAAACCCGTCGAACGGGGCGCGAACTTCGGTGTAAGAGAGGTTGAGGTTAGCGGTTTCCAGCTGCGCTTTAGCCTGATCGACCTGGCGCTCACGCGCTTCGACGTTGGTCTCCTGCTGGCGGATCTGCAGCTGTACCTGCTCCGCCACTTCCAGCTGGGCCTGCGCACTTGCCAGAGCGGCCTGTGCGCTTCGCAGCTGGGCGTTGGCGGAATCAATGCTTTGTTGGGTAGTGGCACGCGGATCGACCCCGCGCTGGCGGCGATACTCCGCCTGCGCGTTGGCGAGGTCTGCCTGCGCTTTCAGCACCTGCGCTTTGGCTTCGTCGCGCTGGGCAGGGTACTGCACTTTCGAGAGCGCCAGCTGTGCCTGGGCCTGATGCAGCTGCGCAATAGCCAGGCCAAGCTGGGCCTGAGCCTGATCGCGCTGGGCGGTGGTATCACGCGGATCGATAACCACCAGCAGATCGCCCTTTTTCACGCGCTGGTTATCACGCACGTGCAGCGCCGTGACATACCCCGCCGTTTTAGGGGCAATCGTCACCACATCGCCGTCGGTAAAGGCGTCGTCAGTTGTCTCTTCGTTACGGGTTAAAAACCACCAGATCAGCGCCACAACGACCATAACCACCACGACAATGCCGAGGATAATTAACGGTTTTTTGCCCGGTCGCTTACGCTCATTATTGTTTTTGTCCTGCTCGTCAGCAGGCGTGTTTTGTTCTTCAGCCATAGTTCAGCAACGGTCCTGTCAGTGAGCGGCATCACACTATGCCGTTCACTAAAGCTAGGACGTTGCTATACGTTTGCCAGGAAAAACTGACAAATTGCGCACTATATGAGAAGGAATAATCCGAAACCGATCGCCGCAGCCCAGAGCAGCATGGGGATCGACCAGAGATGGAAGCGCCACCAGATGCGGCGATCGTTCGCCATCCGCAGGGCAATCAGGTTGGCCAGTGAGCCGGGCAGCAGACCAAACCCACCGATGTTAACCGCCCAGGCCAGCAGCGTGTCCGGCGGAACATAGTTGAGCAGTAAAATGGTAGAAGGCACGTTGCTGATGAACTGCGACAGGCCAATCGCTGTCAGCCACAATCCGGGCTGCGACAGACCGCTGACGCTGTGCAGTACGTTTTGCAGCACCGGGAGCTGGATAAGCAGATGCACGTCGATGAACATCACCATAAAGACCAGCAGCAGCGTCCAGTCCACGCTCACCAGCACGCGTCGCGCCAGCACGACAAAACCAGCCGCCACGAGCAGCACGCCCGCCAGTTCATACTTCAGCTCCAGCGCAAACAGGAAGACGATATACAGCCCCAGGCAGCTCCAGACCAGACGAGGCTGCCACTGCGGGCCGGTTGTGCCGCTGTGGTATTGCAGTTTTTTATCCGGGAAGGCAAACCAGCAGACCACCAGCAGCGACGCCATCATCACCAGCGCCAGCGGCGCCATCTGCCAGGTAAAGGCGGCGAACGATAACCCTGAACGTCCCCAGAGGAGAATGTTTTGCGGGTTGCCGATAGGGGTTAACAGCGAGCCCGCGTTAACGGCCAGCGCTTCAAAGATAATCAGCCGACTCACCGGGATCTCGCAAAGCTTACGCAGGGTGAGCGTCAGCGGCACGATGATAAACAGCGCCACATCGTTGGTCAGAAAGGTCGACAGCACTGCGGCGGAGAACACCATAAACAGCGACAACCTGCGTTCGGTGGCAAACCGGCGCACCATTTTGCGCCCCAGCACGTCAAAGTAGCCGCTCAGCTCCACCCCTTTGGTGAGCATCATTAATCCGCTCAGGGTAATGATGGTGCGCCAGTCAATCGCCGCAGGCCAGATCTTGGGCGCAAACGGCACAAAAAGGCTAAGTCCTGCGCCAATAATCAATAAGAGATGAAAGAAGCGATCGCGTGCCAGGGCCTGCAGTCCAGGGATTTTCATTCAGCGGAGGGACCATATTTAAGCGTAAATTCACGAAACTTCACCAGCGTCTCTTCGCTGACGTGGTGTTCCATACCTTCCGCATCCCGGCGGGCAATCTCCGGGCTTACGCCCAGCACCAGCAAAAAGTTTTCCACGAGCTGATGGCGCTCGCGACTCTCCTGCGCCAGTTTCTCCCCTTCAGGCGTCAAAAAAACGCCGCGCCAGGGGATCATTTCAATTAAGCCGACGGACGCCAGACGTTTCAACATCTTCGCCACGGTTGGCTGCGAAACCCCCAGCCTGGCCGCCATATCAACCTGGCGTGCTTCGCCAACCTCGCGGATCAAGTCGGAAATCAGCTCAACATAATCATCAATCAGTTCACGTCGGTGGGCTTCACGTACCTGACGAAAACCTTCGACATGCTCTTCCACATTCACCAGTTGCGTCGTTTTTCTGATTGTTGGCTTACCTGCGCGACGGTTCATTGTACTTCCTCAGTGGGGTGACGCTTCCAGCGCCCGGTATCGAGAGCGCACATTGTAAACCATAGCTCTACAAGCACAAAAAATTAACGAAATAGCCATAGCTATACAATATAGCCTGTGCTATATCTGTATGTAATGCAGTCACCCTTCACGGATCGAAGGGATCAAAACTCAGGAGGTCTTATGAACGAATTCAAGAGGTGTATGACCGTGTTTACTCACTCTCCTTTTAAAGTGCGCTTAATGCTGTTGAACATGCTGTGCGATATGTTTAACAACAAACCGCATCAGGACGACAAACCTTCCCACTAAGCGGCGTTGCGGTACGCCGCTTCATTTTTCCGTCATATTCCCGCTGTATACTGGCCTTAAGCCGCCCTATTCCTGATTTTTTTTACGGATTTGCAATCCCCTTCGCAAAACATCTGCTTAGCAACTGTTGATATTATTTAGCGCTCGCACTATCTTCTTGCAGCCCTGCACAATTTGCGGCTCGCTGAAGCGGACCCTCATTCCCTCTCCACGCACTGTCAGGCAGGTTATGACCCTTGACGCCAGGGTGAGCACATGGCGTTTTTATGCATGATAGTGACCTATGAATTTAACCCTGATAGACACCGTTGTTACCCGCAGTCGGGCCTTAAGTCCGTGGACGGGATTCTACTTTTTACAATCATTACTGATTAACTTTGCGCTGGGTTATCCTTTCAGCCTGCTTTATGCCGTTGCGTTCACCTGCATTTTGCATCTGCTGTGGCGTACCGCGCCGCGCGCGCAAAAAACGTTAATCGGTATCTGCTCCCTGATTGCCGCCCTCTATTTCCCGTTTGGTCAGGCCTATGGTTCGCCAAACTTTAATACGCTGCTGGCGCTGCACTCGACCAATATGGAAGAGTCGACCGAGATCCTGACGATCTTCCCGTGGTACAGCTACGTGGTCGGCCTCTTTATTTTTGCGCTTGGCGTAATCGCAGTGCGCCGAAAACCAGAAGAGAAAAAAGCGTGGGGAAAAATGGAGACGCTGTGCCTGGCATTCAGCGTGGTGACCTTCTTTGTCACCCCCGTGCAAAACCTGGCCTGGGGCGGCGTGTTCAAGCTGAAGGATACCGGCTATCCGGTGTTCCGCTTCGTAAAAGACGTTGTCGTCAATAACCAGGAAGTTCTCGACGAGCAGGCGCGCATGGCTGAGCTCTCCAATATGAAAGACACCTGGAACGTGCTGGCGGTGAAGCCGAAGTACCATACCTATGTGGTTGTCATCGGTGAAAGTGCACGCCGCGACGCGATGGGCGCGTTCGGCGGACACTGGGATAACACGCCGTTCGCCAGCTCCGTCAACGGTACCCTGTTTACCGATTATATTGCGGCCAGCGGCTCGACGCAGAAATCCCTCGGCCTGACGCTGAACCGCGTTGTCGACGGGAAACCGCAATATCAGGATAACTTTGTCACGCTGGCAAACCGTGCCGGTTTTCAGACGTGGTGGTTTTCCAATCAGGGGCAAATTGGCGAATACGATACCGCGATTGCCAGTATCGCTAAGCGTGCTGACGAAGTGCAGTTCCTGAAAAGCGGTGATTTTGAAGCCGATAAAAATACCAAAGACGAAGCATTGCTCAAGATGACGGCCCAGGTCTTTGCCACGCAGCGTACGCAGCCTCAGCTGATCGTCCTGCACCTGATGGGTTCCCACCCGCAGGCCTGCGACCGTACCCAGGGGAAATACGCAGAGTTTGTGCAATCCAAAGAGACCTCTTGCTATCTGTACACCATGACGCAAACCGATGAGCTGCTCAGCAAACTGTACGATCAGCTCCGCAATACAGGCGACAGTTTCTCACTGGTCTATTTCTCGGATCATGGGCTGGCGTTCAAAGAGCGCGGTAAAGAGGTGCAGTATCTGGCGCACGACGACCAGTTCCAGCAGAACTTCCAGGTGCCGTTTATGGTGCTGTCGAGTGATGACAAGAAGCATCGTATTATCAAAGCGCGTCGTTCGGCGAATGATTTCCTGACGTTCTTCTCGCAGTGGACAGGGATTTCTGCAGAGCAGATAAAAAATACTTACCCGTTTATCTCAAACAAGAAAGCGCCCCCAGCGTACGTTACCAACTTCAAGTTACAGAAAGTTGACTATAACCATCTGGGGACGGATATTTTCGATATTAAGAGTAAGTAAGCTGTGCGGTCTGATGCCCTCACCCTGGCCCTCTCCCACGGGAGAGGGATCCCCACACAAAAAGCGTCTACGGACGGCCCCCTCTCCTCTTAGGGGAGAGGGCTGGGGTGAGGGGGAACATACAGCTCTGGTGGTCATTCCGTTCACTTTATGTTCCTTGCTACTCTGTAACAACATGACCCGTGAACGTGCCAGGGTGGCTCAATCGCCACCACCCTGGCGACCCGGGCTCCCGGCGGTAAATCGCCGCTTCGCGGTACCTTCGGCTTATTCCTTCCGGCTTATCGGGGACGGGCGGATGTAACGCCCCTGTAAAGCCGCCCTCTCGGCGCATCCATGCGCCTCGCCCCGGCCTGCAGGAAACGCCTCAGCGATTTACAGCCGGACCAGGGCATCGCTGAATGCCCTCAGTCATTCTGAAGGCAGCGTTATTGCTTCTGTTTGTGAATGACTGGGGAACCGTCAGCCCACAGGGATAGAGAAAAAGGTTAAAAAAAATCCGCCACATGGGCGGATTTTTTACTGGCTCACCGAAGTGATTAGAAGCGGTAACCTACGCCCGCGATCCAGGTGCCAACGTCAACGTTGCGGATACGGCTCTGCTCATAGGAGAAGTCCAGAGCAACGTCTTCGATTGGGTTGAACTGCAGACCCGCGCCATAGGAGAAGCCGTAGTCGCTGTTGCTTGCAGTGCGGTTCAGACCCTGGTTTTCGGTCTGCTGGAATTTACCGTAGCCAACACCTACAACACCGTAGATGCTTGCCCAGTCGTTCAGACGGTATGCTGGACCAGCGGTGATGCCGTAGTACTGGCCTTTGTTGTATGCGCCGTTTTCAGAACGATCTTTCTCGGTGTAGGTGAAAGAACCGATCACGCCCAGTGGGTTGTTATCCTGCTCGTAACGATACTTCAGGTTGAAACCGTTAGCTTTGTTCATTACGCCCTGCATATCGCTCTGAGCGTAACCACCGGTAACAGTGGAAGTAGCAGCTACAGCGGTACCTGCGGAAACAGCCAGTACAGCGGCCAGTGCTGAAAGACATGCAATTTTTTTCATAACCACCTCAAATGTGCTTCAAGTAAATCCGTAAGTTTTAAATATATCAAAAAAATTTGCGAAACTCTTTGAGATTCGTGATGTCTAATGAAACCTTTCCTGTAACAGAACGTTTCCAGCATCAGTTATCTTATTCAAATCACAGAGAATTTCTGTTGCAAAACACCCATACTGCGCGCCAATGCCTCTACATTCATCCAGATTATTCCTAATCTGACAGGCGATAAAACCAGCAACGCTAATCCATTTTACGGATTTTCCCTGGTTTTTTTTCAACAGTAGCTCAACCGTGACGCCATATTTCCATTACACTGCGGCTTTTACCCTATTTGACAAAAATTGACAGGAGAAAGGATGCCAGGGTTATCCCGCAGGTCGTCGGTCTGGATGCCGGTTGCTGTAATTCTGATCGCGATGTTGTCCATACAGAGCGGAGCGTCGCTCGCGAAATCACTCTTTCCGCTGGTGGGCGCACCGGGCGTCACTGCCCTGCGTATCGCGTTAGGGACCCTGATCCTGGTGGTCATCTTTAAACCCTGGCGGTTGCGGGTTAAAAAAGAGCAGCGACTCCCGCTGCTTTTCTACGGACTGGCGCTGGGCGCCATGAACTATATGTTCTATCTCTCTATCCAGACCATTCCTCTGGGTATTGCCGTCGCACTGGAATTTACTGGCCCGCTGGCCGTGGCGCTTTTCGCGTCCCGACGGCCTGTCGATTTTATCTGGGTAATCTTAGCGGTGCTTGGATTATGGTTCTTGTTACCGCTGGGTCAGAGCGTCTCTGAAATTGACCTGACGGGGGCCGCGCTGGCTCTGGGCGCAGGAGCCTGCTGGGCGGTCTATATCCTCACGGGCCAGCGTGCCGGAGAAGAGCACGGCCCGGCAACTGTCGCGCTGGGCTCGTTAATTGCCGCCATCATCTTTGTGCCACTCGGAATGGCTCAGGCCACGGAATCCATCTGGCAATGGTCAGTGATGCCGATTGGGCTTGCTGTCGCCATCCTCTCCACCGCCCTGCCCTATTCGCTGGAGATGATTGCCCTGACGCGGCTGCCGACGCGCATTTTCGGCACGCTGATGAGCATGGAACCCGCACTGGCCGCCATCTCCGGTATGGTATTCCTCGGTGAAACCCTCACGTTTACCCAGACGCTGGCGCTGTGCTCAATCATTGCAGCGTCTATGGGGTCAACGCTCACCATGCGCCCCGAGTCAAAAGTTGAGAAAGTCGACATCAGCTAACGCCGTATATTCTGCATGGCTTCATTGCCATGCAGAATAAAGGCCAGCTCTGAGATTTTTATAATTTCTTACATTCTTCGTCATCGAAAAGTCATATTTCTCTCGCCCTTAATGGGAAATAGAGAATTAAGATTGATCTGTGTCAATTTTAAAAAATACCATCTAATTCAATCAATTAATAATTCAACTCCCTTCTTGCTATTAAACCAATAGGCACAGCCAAACCGCAGGGAAAAAATCCGGTGCTATACTTAGTTCCGTAATTACCTGGGACATAAACATCAAGAGGATATGAGATTTTGAGTACCGCTAAACTGGTGAAAACGAAAGCGTCTAATCTGCTTTATACCCGTAACGATGTATCGGACAGCGACAAAAAAGCAACGATTGAGTTGCTCAATCGCCAGGTGATCCAGTTCATCGATCTTTCGCTGATCACCAAACAGGCCCACTGGAATATGCGCGGTGCAAACTTTATTGCCGTTCATGAAATGCTGGATGGCTTCCGCACAGCACTGGTCACCCACCTGGACACCATGGCCGAACGCGCCGTGCAGTTAGGCGGTGTGGCGCTGGGTACCACGCAGGTGATTAACAGCAAAACGCCACTGAAAAGCTATCCGCTGGATATTCACACCGTTCAGGATCACCTGAAAGAGCTGGCAGACCGTTATGCGATTGTGGCTAACGACGTGCGTAAAGCGATTAGCCAGGCAAAAGACGAAGATACTGCGGATATCTTCACCGCCGCATCTCGCGACCTCGATCAGTTCCTGTGGTTTATCGAATCTAACATCGAATAATCCATATGAATTTTCTATCAAACCCTCGCCTCCGGTGAGGGTTTTGCACATTTGTGGTGCACACTTTTCCCCTGAGACGCTGCAAAAGTGAAGAAAATGTAATAATCACCTCACACAACCGTTAATGGAAGATTGTTTTTTCGTCATTATTTGCGCTAAATATCTCCCCGTCAGTTGAGCCAAACGACACGCACCAAAACGGTGCTTCATCTTGGTGCAATCAGACATCATTGCCACGTTTATTGTGCAATGCATGACATCCTCCCCTTTGCAAAACAACAGCTTGTAAAGTTGGCACGATTTTTTCATTGTGCCAGTCGTTCTCGCAGGGGATCGCCCCGTGGATATAAAAGGAAATGCTATGAAGTCTGTATTAAAAGTTTCACTGGCTGCACTTACCCTGGCTTTTGCGGTCTCTTCTCAGGCCGCCGACAAACTGGTTGTGGCAACCGACACGGCGTTCGTTCCGTTTGAATTCAAGCAGGGTGATAAATACGTTGGTTTTGATGTGGATCTGTGGGCCGCTATCGCAAAAGAACTTAAACTGGATTACACCCTGAAGCCAATGGACTTCAGCGGTATTATCCCGGCACTGCAAACCAAAAACGTTGACCTGGCACTGGCAGGCATCACCATTACTGAAGAGCGTAAAAAAGCGATCGACTTCTCTGACGGCTACTACAAAAGCGGCCTGCTGGTGATGGTGAAAGCTGACAATAACGATGTAAAAAGCGTGAAAGATCTCGACGGTAAAGTGGTGGCGGTGAAGAGCGGCACTGGCTCCGTAGATTACGCGAAAGCGAATATCAAAACGAAAGATCTGCGCCAGTTCCCGAATATCGATAACGCCTATATGGAACTCGGCACCAACCGTGCTGACGCCGTTCTGCACGATACCCCGAACATCCTGTACTTCATCAAAACCGCGGGCAACGGCAAGTTCAAAGCGGTCGGTGATTCTCTGGAAGCACAGCAGTACGGTATTGCCTTCCCGAAAGGCAGCGACGACCTGCGTACGAAAGTTAACGGCGCGCTGAAAACCCTGAAAGAGAACGGCACGTACAACGAAATCTACAAAAAATGGTTCGGTACCGAGCCTAAATAATTTTACCTGAACTCAGGTTTGTAACGCCCGGTGGCGCTCACGCTTACCGGGCCTACGTTTTTCGTTTTTCACCACGGTATACAGGAATACATCATGCAGTTTGACTGGAGCGCCATCTGGCCTGCCATTCCTCTCTTGCTTGAAGGCGCTAAAATGACCCTGTGGATTTCGGTCCTCGGTCTGGTTGGCGGGTTGATTATCGGTCTTGTCGCCGGTTTCGCCCGCACCTACGGTGGCTGGATTGCAAACCACATCGCACTGGTATTCATCGAAGTGATCCGCGGCACCCCGATTGTCGTGCAGGTCATGTTCATCTACTTCGCCCTGCCAATGGCCTTCACCGACCTGCGCATTGACCCGTTCAGCGCCGCCGTCGTGACCATTATGATCAACTCCGGTGCCTACATCGCAGAAATTACGCGCGGTGCGGTGCTGTCGATTCATAAAGGCTTCAGTGAAGCGGGTCTGGCGTTAGGCCTTTCGCGTCGCGAAACCATCCGTCACGTGATTCTGCCTCTGGCACTGCGCCGCATGCTGCCGCCGCTGGGCAACCAGTGGATCATCAGTATCAAAGACACGTCACTGTTCATCGTTATCGGCGTTGCTGAACTGACCCGCCAGGGCCAGGAGATCATTGCTGGCAACTTCCGTGCGCTGGAAATCTGGAGTGCAGTAGCCGTGGTCTACCTGATTATCACTCTGGTTCTGAGCTTCGTTCTGCGTCGTCTTGAAAGAAGGATGAAAATCCTGTGATTGAATTTAAAAACGTATCCAAGCACTTTGGCCCAACCCAGGTGCTGCACAATATCGATCTGAGCATCAAACAGGGTGAAGTGGTCGTCATTATCGGCCCATCCGGCTCCGGTAAATCGACGCTGCTGCGCTGCATCAACAAGCTGGAAGAGATCACCAGCGGCGATCTGATCGTCGATGGTCTGAAAGTGAATGACCCGAAAGTGGACGACCGGCTGATTCGTCAGGAAGCAGGCATGGTGTTCCAGCAGTTTTACCTGTTCCCGCACCTGACGGCGCTGGAAAACGTGATGTTTGGCCCACTGCGCGTGCGCGGTGCCAACAAAGCGGCGGCGGAAGCGCTGGCCAAAGATCTGCTGGCGAAAGTGGGCCTTGCAGAACGTGCGCATCACTACCCTTCTGAGCTCTCCGGTGGACAACAGCAGCGTGTGGCGATTGCCCGCGCCCTGGCGGTTAAACCGAAAATGATGCTGTTTGATGAGCCAACCTCCGCACTCGACCCGGAGCTGCGCCACGAGGTGTTGAAAGTCATGCAGGATCTGGCAGAAGAAGGGATGACGATGGTTATCGTGACCCACGAAATCGGCTTTGCTGAGAAAGTGGCGTCCCGCCTGATCTTCATCGATAAAGGCCGTATCGCGGAAGACGGTAACCCGCAGGAATTGATTGCGAATCCGCCGAGCCAGCGTTTGCAGGAGTTCCTGCAGCACGTCTCCTGATCGGCGTTCATCCGCTACACACAGAGCCGGGCATGCCCGGCTTTTTTACGCCAGATTGTTCCCAAAAATCCCTCTCCGCGCCCCGACTTCTATACTTATCATTTTGTTCGACATTTTCACCGGAGGACGCCGTGCCGTGGATCCTGCTGTTGTTGTTTAGCCTGTTTAGTGCGCCATCATTCGCCGTCGCGATCCCCGGCGTCACCACCGGAACCACCGCGACGAAGGAGAGTACGCCACCACCAGAGCCCGATGTCGAACAGAAAAAAGCCGCCTACAGCGCCCTGGCCGATGTACTGGAAAACGACACCTCCCGGCAGGAGCTCATCGATCAACTGCGAAAAGTGGCCGCCACGCCGCCGCAGGAGCCCGTTCCGACCATCACCCCGCCGCAGGTAGAGGAGCAAAAAACGGTGCTGGAAAACGTGACCGACGTTAGCCGCCACTATGCTGATGCCCTCTCCTCGCGCTTTGCCCAGCTCTATCGCAACCTGATTGGCTCTCCACATAAGCCCTTTAACCCCCAGACGTTTACCACTGCCGCCACGCAGTTTTTAATGCTGGCGGCGGCGGTATTCATTTTTTACTGGCTGGTGCGCCTGTGCGCGTGGCCGCTGTACCGGAAGATGGGACAATGGGGTCGCAAGAAGAATCAGCAGAAAAGCAGCTGGTTACACCTGCCGCTGATGATAGCCGCCGCGTTTATCATCGATTTACTGCTGCTGGCGCTGACGCTGTTCACAGGACAAGTGCTGGCTGACAAACTGAATACCGGCAACAAAACCATCGCCTTCCAGCAGGCACTTTTCCTGAATGCTTTTGCGGTCATTGAGTTCTTTAAGGCCCTGCTGCGACTGATATTTTGCCCGCACGTACCGGCACTTCGTCCTTTCTCCATACAGGATGCCAGCGCCAGATACTGGGCGCTGCGTCTGAGCGTACTCAGCGGGTTGATTGGCTATGGTCTGCTGGTTGCCGTGCCGATCATCTCCAACCAGGTGAACGTCCAGTTTGGTGCTCTGGCAAACGTGCTGATTATGATCTGCATTACCGTCTGGGCGCTGTACCTTATCTTCCATAACAAGAAGACCATTACGGAGAGCCTGCTGCACCTGGCCGATCGTTCCCTCTCGTTCTTTAGCCTCTTTATTCGCGCTTTTGCCCTGGTGTGGCACTGGCTGGCCAGCGCCTATTTCATTGTGCTGTGCTTCTTCTCGCTGTTCGATCCCGGTAATAGCCTGAAGTTTATGATGGGGGCAACATTTAAGAGCCTGGCGATTATTGGCGTGGCAGCTTTTGTCTCCGGCCTGCTCTCCCGCTGGATATCCAAAACCATTACCCTGTCGCCACAGGTACAGCGCAGTTACCCGGAGCTGCAAAAACGGGTGAACGGCTGGCTCTCGGTCTCGCTGAAGGTGGCGCGTATTCTGACCGTCTGTGTGGCGATTATGCTGCTGCTCAATGCCTGGGGGCTGTTCGATTTCTGGAACTGGCTGCACAACGGCGCAGGGGAAAAGACTGTCGATATTTTGATCCGTATCGCGCTGATCCTGTTCTTCTCTGCCGTGGGCTGGACGCTGCTGGCCAGCCTGATTGAGAACCGCCTGGTCTCTGACATTCACGGCAGGCCGCTGCCGAGCGCACGGGCCCGCACGTTGCTGACTCTGTTCCGCAACGCGCTGGCGGTCATCATCAGCACCATCACGATTATGATTGTGCTCTCGGAAATCGGCGTGAATATCGCGCCGCTGCTGGCGGGGGCGGGGGCACTGGGTCTGGCTATCTCCTTCGGCTCGCAGACGCTGGTGAAGGACATTATCACCGGTATCTTTATTCAGTTTGAAAATGGCATGAACACCGGGGATCTGGTGACGATTGGGCCACTCACCGGCACGGTTGAGCGAATGTCGATTCGATCCGTCGGTGTGCGCCAGGACACCGGGGCGTACCACATTATTCCGTGGTCATCGATTACCACCTTCGCCAACTTCGTCCGGGGTATTGGCTCGGTGGTGGCGAATTACGATGTCGATCGTCATGAAGATGCTGATAAAGCCAAACAGGCGCTGCGGGATGCAGTCGATGAGATGATGGCCATGGAGGATATACGCGGGCTGGTAATTGGCGAGCCATCGTTTGCCGGTATTGTCGGGCTGACCAACACGGCGTTTACCCTCCGCGTGTCCTTCACCACCCAGCCGCTTAAACAGTGGACGGTGCGCTTTGCCCTCGACAGCATGGTGAAAAAACACTTTGATCTCGCGGATGTGCGCATGCCGGTGCAGACATATCAGGTATTGCCGCCACCCGCCTCGCCGCTCCCGCCGCAGGAGCCGACGCTGTAACCGAGCCGGGTGGCGGCTTCGCCTTACCCGGACTACAACGGCGTGCTATTTGCGACGTTTGTTATCGTCCATAAACGACCAGGCGATAAAGCGGCTCTGTTTCTGGCCTTGCGCCATCTCTTTTTTCACCACCTTCACGGCGCCAGCTTCGGTCAACGCGCGGTAAAGCGGCGGCAGGTTATCGCCGCGGGAAACCAGCGTCGTGAACCATTTTACCTGGCGGGCAAACTGTTTGCTTTCCGCGATCATGCGCAGAATGAACGCCACCTCGCCCCCTTCGCACCACAGCTCCTGCTGCTGGCCGCCGAAGTTCAGCGCGGCGTCTTCAGCCTGACCCAGATTACGGCGCTTACGCTCACTGCCTGCACGGGCGGCGGCGGCCGAATCATGGAACGGCGGATTACACATCGTCGCGTCATAGCTTTCGTTTTTGTGAATAATGCCGTTGAAGATCGACGTCACCTCTTTCTGACGACGTAAGCGAATCGACCGGCTTAAGCCTGGATTGGCGTTAATGATCGCCTGCGCGCTGGCAAACGCCTCCGCACCAATTTCACTCCCGGTAAAGCGCCAGTGATATTCATGTACGCCGATCAACGGATAAATCAGGTTCGCCCCGGTACCGATATCCAGAACAGTGGCCTGCTGAGGAATAAGGCCGTCACGATCGTCAGCCAGAAGATCGGCAAGATAGTGAAGATAATCGGCACGCCCCGGTACGGGTGGGCAGAGAAAGCCTTCCGGAATATCCCAGTGCGCGACACCGTAAAAATGCGCCAGCAGGGCTTTGTTCAGCATTTTTACCGCCTGCGGATCAGCAAAGTTGACCGAAGGTTCACCGGCAGGCGTCTGCACAATGTAATCCTGCAGCGGAGGACAGCTCTGGCATAACGCATTCATGTCGTAGCGGCTGCGGTGGCGATTTCGTGGGTGCAATCCCGGCTTGTGGGAAGTCATGGCATTCTCCTTTAAACAGCGGCGTAAGATACCCTGTGCGGGCGCAACGGTAAATATCTCTCTACTGCGCGCAAAAAATCGCCAAAAATCAGGGACCTTTATGTCTATGATCTGTCAGCAAATTGTCAATTTATATCGTTCAAAAAATAAGCAGATCATCATCAAATTTTTGCGCTAAATCACACTCGTCAGGCTTCTAAACTTAAAGGGAATCACCTGTTGTTTCCCCTTGAGGATGTGATTATGAAAAAATACCTGACCCTTATTGTTATTGCTGGCGCACTGGCCAGTGCATCATTTTCTGCCATGGCCGTTCAGTCCCTGACCGAAAGTACCGATACCAGCCAGCTACGGCCTGCGGGAACCGTCTCGGTGAGCCGTGCAAGTAACCTTGATGACCTGCAGAACAAACTGGCCGAAAAAGCCCGCCAGGAAGGTGCGAAAGGTTTCGTGGTGAATTCCGCCGGTGGCGATAACCATATGTATGGCACAGCAACCATCTATAAATAAGTTCCTCTTCTGAGAATCACTGCATCTGGCTGACAGATGCAGTTCTCACCTCTTCTCTTGACTGTTCGTTTTTTGACCCCATCTTTATAAGAGACACACCCCACGTGAGGACAAGGCCATGGCTTCCGGATGGGCGAATGACGACGCCGTGAACGAACAGATCAACAGTACCATTGAAGATGCAGTTGCCCGCGCTCGCGGTGAAATTCCGCGCGGAGAAAGTTTGACGGAATGCGAAGAGTGTGGAGAAACGATCCCGGAGGCGCGCCGTAAAGCCATTCAAGGTGTACGGTTATGCATCCACTGCCAGCAGAATAAAGATTCGAAAAACAGTTCACATTCGGGATATAATCGCAGAGGATCGAAAGACAGCCAGTTACGTTGACTTTCCTTTACCTAAGTTAACCGCGCAAGCGCTTTCCTTTACGCTCACGATTTTTTGCCAGGCGCGTAGCAAAATGTGCCCTTCATCACACGTCTGTAAACCGCAGCGACAAGAAATGTAAATCGCCCTTCTGAATTTATTAATATTCAATAAGTTATTTGTCATTCAATTTTTTTGAGCAACCACGTCAATTCTCTTCGATTTTATCTGCCGAAAAAAAACGTGATACTTATCACATCGACGGAACATCGTCCCTTTAACAGAAAAACCTGCGAGAGATTAATTATGAAAACCATCAAATATGCTGTTGCTGCTGTTGCCCTGTCCGCTCTGTCTTTTGGCGCTTTCGCTGTAGAGCCAGTGTCTTCTGCTCAGGCACAGAACATGAATAAAGTAGGTGTGGTGAGTGCTGATGGCGCAACCACGCTGGACGGTCTGGAAGCCAAACTGGCTGAGAAAGCGGCAGCGGCTGGCGCAAGCGGATACACCATCACCTCCGCTAACGGCAATAACAAGCTGAGCGGCACTGCGGTTATCTACAAATAATCGACTGAATTAATGCTCCACCCTCACCGTACCCTCTGGTGAGATGCTCCAACCCTCATTGACCCTGTTGTTACCCTTGCTTGCCCGTCCGCCACTGGACGGGCTTTTTTTTGCCTAAAACATCTCTTCCACGCGGGCTAACCCTGCCTGGACGGAATCCACTTCCCCGGTTGCCAGCAGGCAGCAGGCCATCTGCAGTTTAATGGCGTGCGGAACCGGAACATTACCGGCAAGACACTGTTCAATCCAGTGCGCGGTGGTATGCGGATCTTTTGCTTCCGGCACTATCACATCAGCAGTCTCGTCCTGACGCTCCAGCACAGGTCGCGTGCCGGCAGGATCAATCAGCACTAACTGCGGACAGCGCTGCGGATTGGCGTAAACTTCACCTTCGGTGCCGTGCATCAGCAGCGCCCGGCCGCCGATATCTTCAAAGAACTTGCCCACCCGCGCCACGTACTCCGGATGCGACACGCTGGAGAGACGCAGGGCATCCGCTTCGCCAAACGGCGTCGCCAGTTTCGCAAGCGTGTGCGCACTGTTGCGCACCCCCATGCGCCAGCGCATATCCAGCTGTTTTTCCAGCGGCGGGCAGAGCGCCTTAACCGGAATATAGACCGGCTGGTGACCATCCAGCTTCGCCTGCGCCTGCCCGGCGTGCAGGGTCGGTTCGATACCTAACATGCCGAAGATGGTCTCCGTCAGTACCCGGGTTGGATCTTCGCTGACACCATGGACCACCACCGGGAACCCCAGCTTATGCAGCAGAATAGCCAGCAGTGGCGTCAGATTCGCCTGTTTACGCGCGCCGTTATAAGTGGGAATGACAATTGGCATTGGCTTCGCCACCGGGGGCGTTAAGCGCAGCGTTTGCGCCTGCATCGCTTCATAGAAGCCACGCATCTCCGCTTCGCCTTCACCTTTGATACGTAGCGCAATCAGGATACCGCCCATCTCCAGATCGGGTACGTCGCCATTGAGCATATGGGTGTACAGCGCACGGGCAGTTTCCTGATCCAGGTCGCGGGCATGGTTTTTCCCACGCCCTACCTCTTTGATAATTTTACGATAATCCACGACATCTCTCCTTGCGGCTCTTTGCAGATACTATAGCCCTGATAAATGCCTGGCGGGTAATCATTTTCCTTTCTCTCCCGACACCCGGACAAACGCCCTTCGAGGGTAAAAATGGTCTGAAGATAAATTGAACGAAAAATAATTCTCAGCGATAGTTCCTGCCGAATTAATCAGCCAGGTGATGATTAATACCTGAAGTACCAAACTTTCATTCAGAGGATTAAAATGAAAAAATTAATTATTGCGGGGATCGTCGCCGGGATGGCGTGTGCTTCCGTTTCTGTATTTGCATCCAGTGGTGAAGGTCAAATTAATTTCACAGGCGAAATTATTGACTCTGCATGTACTGTGGTGAACGGTTTAAGTAATCCACTTAATGTGTCATTAGGTAAGGTTTCTAAATCTGCATTTACCGGAAGTGGTTCGACGACGTCGACAACCCGTTTTAGTATTCAACTTAAAGATTGTCCTGACACGGTGACCAGCGCCTCGGTAACGTTCGGCGGAACGCCTGACAGTAACAATAAGGATATCCTTGCTGTGACATCAGGAACCGGTACGGCGTCGGGAGTCGGTGTTCAGTTGCTTGATAAAACTGAAAACCCACTGAGTTTATATACGGCCTCTGCGGCGTATACGCTCACACCAGGCACCACAACGAACGATTTGCAGTTTGGTGCACGCTATATCCAGACCGGACCTGCTATTTCTGCCGGACTGGCGAATGCCGCCTCGACCTTCACTATCGTTTACAACTAATAAAACGGATATTAGCTACCCCAGTGGCTAATATCTGTTATTGCTTTATTACGGTATTACTATGCGAAAATATCTTCTGGCCTCCTCCTTTTTATTTATTGCTTCTGTCGCCCATGCCGGCGGCGGCACACGCGTGGTCTATCCCGAAAATAAAAAAGAATCTTCCATTGGGATCACCAACCCGGACAACCTCGACTACCTTGTGCAGTCATGGGTCGAAACGGAAGATAATGCCCGCGAGAAAGCACCGTTTCTGATTACACCGCCTCTGTTCCGCCTTGATGCGAAGCAAGAAAACGTTCTGCGCATCATCAGAACCGGGGGGAATTTACCAGCGGATCGCGAATCACTGTTCTGGTTGAATATTAAATCCATTCCCTCTTCTGCGCGCAATGAGAGCGTTAATACGTTGCAGATCGCGATTAAAACCCGCATTAAACTGCTTTATCGTCCGTCGGGTATTACGGGCAAACCGGAAGATGTCACCACGCAATTAGTCTGGCACACGCGGGGTAATCAACTTATTGTCGACAACCCCACGCCGTTTTATATGAATTTCCAGGAAATAAAACTCGACGGTAAAAAAGTGGATAAAGCCACCTATGCCGGACCTAAAAGCGAAACGCATTTCGCGATGCCAGCCAATATCTCAGCACACACCGTGTCCTGGAAAATCATCAATGACTTTGGCGGCATTAGTCAGTCATATACCGCACAGATTAAATAACTTCCGGAATTTCTGAATATCATTATGCGCTGGGAATACACCACCAAACCACCGAAACAGCACGGACGATCAATGCTTATCGCATTAGGTTGTGCCCTGTTGGGTGTTTGCGTGCAAAAAGTTCTCGCCGATGATTATTTCAATCCGGCGCTGCTGGATATCGACAACCCGGGTCAGGGTAAAACCGACCTCAGTATTTATGAGATTGGTCCCGGTCAGGCTCCCGGTAAATATCACGTTGACGTCTACGTCAACAATAATAAAGTGGCAAGCAAAGAGATTGAGTTTACGCTGAAGAAAGACGCCAGCGGAAAATCAACCCTGCAGCCGTGCCTGAGCACGGCCCAGCTAAAAAGCTTTGGTATTAATATCGATAAATTCAGGATAGATGATAAGGCTCAGTGCGTTGACCTGAGCGTTATCCCTGCCGCCAGCGCAACGTTTCATGTTAATCCGCAGCAGCTGCTGTTAAGCATTCCGCAGAGCGCGATTACCCAGGTACCGCGTGATTACGTCGACCCGCAGGAGTATGACGAGGGAATTAACGCCCTGCTGCTCAATTACAGCTTCACCGCCGGGGACAACCGCGGCAAAGGTGAAAACGGTACCGATCAGCGCAGCGAGTTTCTTAACCTGCGTCCGGGTCTTAATCTCGGGGCATGGCGTTTTCGTAACTACTCCACCTGGAGCAAAACCAGCGGTGACGGTGACGCAGAGAGCCAGTTTTCGTCGGTCTATACCTATGCCCAGCGGGATATTATCGCCCTTGGCGGGAACCTCAAAGTAGGGCAAAGCTCTTCCCCTTCCGACGTGTTTGACAGCGTCTCTTTCACCGGGGCGCAGATCGCCTCGGATGACGATATGCTCCCGGACAGCATGAAGGGCTTTGCGCCGGTGATCCGCGGGACGGCGCACAGTAACGCCCAGGTGATCGTCCGCCAGAACGGTTACGTCATTTACCAGAACTATGTCGCCCCCGGCGCGTTTGAGATCAACGACCTCTACCCCACCGGCGGAAGCGGCGATTTAAACGTCACCGTCAAAGAGACGGACGGCAGCGAACAGCACTTTGTGGTGCCTTATGCATCAGTGCCGGTGTTGCAGCGTGAAGGCCGCTTCAAATACAGCCTCACCGCGGGACGCTATCGCAGCTATGACAACGACGTCGAGAAAACCCCGTTTATGCAGGGTACGGCAATCTACGGATTGCCTTACGGCTTTACCGCCTACGGCGGCGTACAGGCAAGCCAGTATTATGATGCACTGGCGCTGGGAGTCGGCAAGAATATCGGCGATCTCGGGGCCTTCTCGGTGGATGTCACCGACGCCAAATCAGAGATGCAGGACCAGGCCCCCACTGACGGACGCTCCTGGCGCATCCGCTACAGCAAAGATTTCGCCACCACCGGCACCCATTTTTCCATTGCTGGCTATCGCTATAACAGCAAGGGGTTCTACACCCTTCAGGACACCCTGGATTCCCATACCCGCAATGATGACTGGGAAACGCCGGACACCCGACGCAGCCGCGAAGAGGCCACTGTCGATCAGTCCCTGGGCGGCTCGTTGGGTTCGCTGACGTTAAGCCTGGTCAAAGAGAGCTACTGGAATTCAAACGAGGGGATGACCTCGATGAACCTCGGGTACAACAACACCTGGCACGGGATCAGCTACGGTCTGAGTTACGGACTGGATAAAAACACGCGTGACAGCGGGGATGATAATAATGAGAAAACCAGCGAGCAGACGATCGCGTTTAACGTCTCCGTTCCGCTCGATCGCTGGCTCAGCAACACCTGGGTGAACTACAACCTGAACAGCACGAAGCACGAAACCACCCAAAGCGTGGGCCTGAACGGCACCGCGCTGGCCGGCAATAACCTCAGCTGGGGTGTTCAGCAGGGCCACAGTCAGAGCAGCGGCGACAGCACCAGTCTGAATGCCGATTACAAAGGCACCTACGGTGAAGTGAGCGCCGGGTATTCGCAGGATAACCAGCAGCAACAGCTCAACGTCGGTCTTCAGGGCAGCATGATCGCCCATGCTCACGGCATCACCCTTGGTCAGCCAATGGGTGAGACCGTCGCACTGATCGAAGCGCCGGGCGCTGACGACACGAACATCACTAATCAGACAGGCGTGAACACCGATTTTCGTGGCTACGCCATTGTGCCGTACGTTTCGCCTTACCGTCATAACACCCTCGCACTGAATACCGAGACGTTGCCAGGAAATGCTGATATTGACCATGCAGCCAGAACGGTGACACCGACGCGCGGCGCCATCGTGCGAGCACATTATGAAACGCATGTCGGCAGCCGGGTGCTGATGACCTTAAAACGTGCGGATGGTCGTCCGATACCGTTTGGGGCAACGGCCTCTCAGGCCCGTCAGGAGGGTGAATTTATCGTTGGGGATGGCGGCCAGGTGTATCTGACCGGTATGCAGGAGACAGGCACGATTAACGTCAGCTGGGGGAAAACCGCCGACAGCCACTGCACCGCAGCGTATCACCTGCCGGTAGAAGACCAGAATCCGGTCCTTAACATTACGGCGCAATGTGTATGAACCTTTCCGAGGAAAAAATGAACATGTTGAGATATGCCTTTGCGTTGCTGGTTTTGCTCACGAGCGTGGGTCTGGTACCGCATGCCCATGCAGCGACAACCTGTAACAGCAACGATCTGCCTTATACCCTGGATGCCGGCACGCTTTCTGTACCCACGACCCTCAATATTGGCAGCGTTATCCCGGGTTCAGCAAAAACACATACTGTTAACGGCAGCTGTACCGGAACGCTCACCAGTCACACCATTATTTCCTGCTATTACGGAACGGGAACGGAAGTGCCGGGCATGCCGGGTGTTTACACGACCAATATTGACGGCATCGGCATTGAGCTCCTGAACAGCAACGGGCAGATCATTCGCGGAACCGGTTACTCATGCGACAGCACCGCAACCCCCATAGGAACAGTCAGCAGCGACAGCGGACAAACGTTTTCTTTCAGCTATACCCAGCAGTTAATCAAAACGGCGACACATATCGGGACCGGAACCCTTTCGGTTTCGCAGGATCCCTACGGATTCGGTGTTTTTAATTCGGTTGGGATTTCTGGCGAAGGCAATAAAAGCCGCTATTCCGCCACCGTCAGCGAAAGAACGGCGACCTGTTCTGTCGATCCCTTAAATCTGACGGTCACGCTCGGCGATTTCCCGGTGTCACAATTTACCCACGTGGGCAGCTATACACCCTGGAAGTATTTCAATATCACCGCCACCTGCACGGAAGAGGTCAACCTCACGGCCTCGGTGACCAGCGCGAATGGCATCAATAGCCAGTATGCGGATGTACTGAACCTCACGCCTGGCAGCGACAGCGCCACGGGCGTCGGGGTGAGAATGCTGCTTGACGGTGTCGATCTGAGATATGACTACCCTATCCCGGTCGGTGGAAGAGCCGAACCTGACGTTCCGGATGTGATCCCCTTCGCCGTGCAGTATTACCAGACGGATGCCACCGTCACTGCGGGAAAAGCCAACACGATTGCCACAATCGATTTTGAATATCAGTAACGGAGCGATGATGAAAACATTCCCCCTTTTACTCGCGCTGACGAGCCTCTCTGCGGGCGCGACCGACGTCACGCTCAATATCGAAGGGAATATTTACGAGAGCACCTGCCAGGTAGACAGCGCCAGCCAGAATACGGTGGTGGATCTGGGACAGGCCGTCGCCACTGATTTCAAAAATATCGGCGATACCGGCCCCTGGAAAAATTTCGATTTAACACTCACGAACTGTCCTTCCACGCTGACGGTTGCCACCATTTCCGTTGACGGCCCGCGCGATACGGACCACCCCTTTAAATTCGCCAATAGCGGTACCGCCAAAGGCGTGGCGTTAGAGCTGGCCGATCGTCTGGATTATATCGTGCTTGCCCCCCAGGCCCGATTCAGCGTGGTGATTGATGCCGGCACCCACACCGCGGACTTCCCCATGGCGGCACGCTATTACGCGACCGCCATGCCCGTGACGGCGGGCACGTTCAGCAGCGTTGTTCAGGCCACCTTTACTTACCAGTAGGACCGCGCCCCTTAGCACGGATGCTTTTTTTACGCCCGGCGGCCAGTTTTGCCGGGCGTTTTTTCACTTCCGGTACCTCTGGCTGTTCTATCGGGAATACCGGCAACGCATTCAGCAAGCGCTGCCCGTAGTTTTTGGTGAGCAGACGTTTGTCATAGATCACCACTTCCCCCCAGCAGCCGTGGCTACGGATAAGACGCCCCACCTGCTGAATGAGGTTAAACGAGGCTGCCGGTAAACTTTGCACTTCAAACGGATAGCGGTTGAGGCTTTTGAGCCACTCGCCTTCGGTGATCACCACCGGGCTGTCGATGGGCGGGAAGGCAATTTTATGAATGTGCACCTGCGTCAGGTAATCGCCTTTTAAATCGAGTCCTTCAGCAAAAGACTGCAGACCCACCAGCACGCTGCGCTCACCGTTATCGATGCGCTGGCGGTGGAGTTCCACCAGCCGGTAGCGCGGCTGATCGCCCTGCACCAGCAGCAGTAACCGCAGCTCGGTAACATGTTCCAGAAAGCGCTGCATGGCGCGTCCGCTGGCAAACAGCACCAGCATGCCGGGGTATTTTTTACTCTCGACCTGTTCGCGGAAATAGGCGGCCATTTCGGCTATATGCTGCTCTTCGTTATCGATAAGCGGCTCATAATTCATGCGCGGGATCACCAGCTTGCCCTGCTCGCAGTGGTTAAACGGCGAGTCCAGCGCCACGAAACGGTCACCCGCTTTTTCTTTCAGGCCGCTCATCTCCTGCAGCCGCGAGAAGCTGTTGAGGGAACGCAGGGTCGCAGAGGTCACCACCACGTGCGGTACGCTGCGCCAGATCAGCTTTTCCAGCTGATCGGCCACGCGGATCCCCACGCAGTGGAAAAAGAGATGCACCTGCCCGTCTCTCACTTCCCGGGTGGCCCACTTGGTGACCGGCGCGCCGGACGCCTGCGCCATCGAAGCCAGCCGCCAGAGTTTGCTCTGTGCTTCAAACATGCCCAGCGCACGGTTCATCTGCAGCAGAATACGGTGCAAACGCACCACATCATGAGTGCCGGTCTTTTCACTGAGATCGTTTAAGAACATCTCTGCCAGGCCGCGCAGCTTTTCCAGATGCTTCGCCAGCTGCTGGCAAATCTCCATCACCTCGTCCGGCAGCTCCCCCATGGCAAAACGGTGCTCGGCCTCCTGGGTCGCCGGAAGATACAGATTAAGGATGTTGTTCAGCGACGAGATAAGGCTGTAGACCTCTTCGCAATGTTCGCTCAGACGCTCGGGCACCGCCAGCGGCGGCGTGGTTTTCGGGCGGAACTGCTCCATGCAGGTGGCCACCAGCTTGCAGAACAAATCGAGCTGCAGGCGGAACCACGGCGCCGTGATTTCAGCGCTCATCTCCAGCGCATCCCGCGCCACGTCGGGCAGATGGTGGCCTTCATCAAGCACCAGCAACAGGTTTTTCGGCTCCGGCAGCACCGCTTCGCTCTCCAGCGCCGCCATCACCAGCGCATGGTTGGCGACCACCACTTCCGCTTCCTGGATCTCCCGCCGGGCGACAAAAAACGGGCACTCACGGTAATAGTGACAGTTACGGTTAAGACAGCTGGCTTTATCGGTGCTGAGCCTGCGCCATAAGTCATCGCCGATGGCCTGGCTGGTGTGATCGCGCAAACCGTCCCACCTGTAGCTGTCGAGATCGGCTTTCAGCTTCGCGCACTGTTCCTGCTCCGCCTTGTTGTTTGGCGTCAGTTCGTCATCAAGAAACGCCAGCAGATCCTGCTGGGTGGGCTCACTGCTGGCGAGCGCCGCCAGGTTACGCGGGCAGACATAACGTCCGCGGCCAAAGGCGGCGGTAAAACGCAGCTCGGGGATAATTTTGCGCAGCAGCGGCAGGTCTTTGCTGAAGATCTGATCCTGTAGCGCCACGTTAGCGGTGCTGACCACCAGCGTCTTTTGTTCTTCCCGCGCAATAGCGATGCCCGGGATTAAATAAGAGAGGGTTTTACCGACCCCGGTTGGCGCTTCAATGGCCAGATGTCGCCCGTCGTCACCGGCAAGCGTTTTTGCCACATCGGCAATCATCTGCCGCTGTGGTGCCCGGGGGATAAAGTCGGGGATCTGCTGCTGGAGTGCCTTATACCAGGCACCAATCTGCGCTTTCAGCGCCGCGGTTAAAGCCATCGGAAAACCTGAAATACTGTATAAACAGCCACTATTGTGGCACTTTATTTTCGTCGCCGCAAAAAGAAAAGCCCGGCTTTACGGCCTAATGCCGATCGTTTAAGAGTATTTGAACGATCCTGCCAGTAAGAGACAGTCCAGGTTCATTCCCTCTAAACCCGGATTTTTTATGTCTGAATACGATATGCAGGCTCTGTCTCCGTCTGGCTCACGGTTCCTGTTGAGGATGCACGAGCGCCCTGATAAGCCACATTGTAATGACATAACCCCGGATGATGTCTCGCCACTTCGCTTGATCGTGAATCACCAATCGGGCATTAGGTTTGTTATGCCTAAAATCAGGGATAAGGGGGGCAAGGCTAGATCACTCCAGCCTTTGGCGGTTATCTCACTTTCTTGAAAATGAGCAGAATCAACACGGTAGTAACAACGTAACCGAAGAGCGAAACATGAATCAGTCTGTCGTAATACTGATCAAATTCAGCAACCACAGCATTACAGGCTACAATCGTGATCGTCTTTTCGTTGAGTATGTCTGTGTATTTTCTCGTTATCCCATAATCTAAAACAATGACCAAAATGGATGCTATGTAAATGAAAGAAATCGTGATTATGCTTCCCCATCGAATGATAAATTTTGTTCTACTCGTCAAGGTCATATGACCCCCCCAAGACGCCACCAACCGTACCGCCAGAATAACCAGAAGCTGAACCTAATTTTGAGGCTCCCGCTGCAAGGTTTTTCTGCATAGCGTTTTCTTCACCAGCAGTGTAATTGTCTATGTTTGGATACTGTTCTTTGAATTCGTTGGTAACTTCAGTTACTTGCATCGAACTTAGGCTACTGCTTTTGCGAATAAGATAATTTTGTAGAGACAAAGGCACTGCAAAGTCTTCCTCGCTTTCAATCGGTAATTGCGTTGTAGTCGATGTGTAGCTTGTTTCGAAAACGTTTGAGCCTGATTTACGAATTACCTGAACAGTATGCGTTGTACAGTTGCTACCAGTCAGATCATAGACGTCAATTACTCTCCCCCTGAGTTTGGTTCTTTCACCCATTTTCTCTGTAGGGATTGGCTTTGCTCCTGAGTTCCAAAGGTTTTCAAACAATGAGCGTGTCTCAGCTACGGATGCATCCTCAATCTTGAATACCCGAGCATTAACTTTATAAAGTTCTTCTCGGTAGTAGCTACGAGCATCCTCTCCGGTAAAGAAGTTGAGTATTCCATCGCCTGTAAAGTTAGCTGGACCTCTTCGACCAAATCGCCCATAGGTGTATACGTAGATCGAGTTATTCTGATGTACGGATACAAAGGCGTGTCCTGCGTCAGTGGTTTCAGTCCAGATGTAAACACCATTCAATAACGGGTTATCTTCTGGCTCGCAGGTGTCAGCAAAGCTATGAATTTTAGGATCTGCAATCGGGCCAGGGAGAACGGGAAACTCAACGATGTGAGATTGGGCGGTGTTGGCTTTCGCTGGCTCTGTAGAAAATTCGTAAGTATCGAAGATAGAAGGGATAAAACGTGATTTACAGGGGCAAGAGCTACGGCTGTGCAGTGTTCCGGCAATCCTTTTACCATGTATTTCATCGTTTTCAAGCCCTCCGACTATGCGGAATCTGCCTGCATGTTTCCCACATGTCACTTGATGCCCTTCACAAGCCATGTCTCTAGAGAAAGACTGATGATCGATACATCCTTCAATAATCCGGCCACCGCAAACCGTTTTATCACCCCTGAATAAGTAGTGACCAATAGCCCTTTATTTTTATCCCTGTGTTGGTTTGAAATCCTTAAGAAAAGTGTAGGCTTTTGCCGGTGGTGAGTAAATGAGCAGTTGTAACAAAGTGATAGGTAATTAGAGGGGCTGTATATCGATTTGCCTTCCTCTGTGGCATTTATTCCCCTGTTTCGCGTTTTGACAGTGAGGCTGTGGGTGATCTGGAGTATCTCGGCAACATGCCGTTGGCTGAACGGATTACAAATGCTGCTGTATTCGAAGATGTGTATCGCTTCCTGATGAATGGTTCGGGGCGACTGGATCTGCGCCGCGCTGACGTGGCAGCTGTCCGTGTCTTCTTATGGAATTATCAATACCGCCGCAGTGCGGTGACAGGTAAGCTGCTGCGCCTTGCATCAGCCGTGCTGGATCACTGCCATAGCACCGGGCGCGTGCGTACTGTGGGGCATCGTTCTGCTAATACTGCTGAGGGAGGCCGCTTCGTTGGGCCAACATGCGGTGTTAGCGTTACGAATCTAAGGGCTAAGGTTGCTCGGATCTGCGGTAAAGGTACAGCAGTAAATATACCTAAGCATCTGAAAGGAATGAGGGAAAATGTAAAATCCTTCTTTTGGCCGGAAAAAAGAAAGCACCGAAGACATGATCGTTCGGTGCTTTATGTTCCGCCTAAATATCCGTTCAGCTTTAAGTCACGTGAGGCTTAAGTGAACGGCATTAGGCTTTACGGCCGGGCTTCCAGATTACTGTGGGTTAGCCGGTTTACGCGGACGGCGACGGCGCTGCCCTTCCCCTGACGGTTTCCCTTCGCTGTCGCGGCGAGGCGGTTTATTGCCCGACTTCGGCGCACCGCCTTCGGCACGGCGTGGCTGCTGCTGACCACGGCCGCCGCCCTGACCGCGTCCACCGCCGCCACGCTGCTGGCGACCGTTCTGAATTGGCTCCGCTTTAATGGACGGATCCACTTCGTACCCCGGCGTTTCAATGCGCGGGATCTCTTTCTTCAGCAGACGTTCGATATCGCGCAGCAGTTTGTGTTCATCCACGCAGACCAGCGAGAGCGCCTCACCGGTGGCGGCCGCACGACCGGTACGGCCGATACGGTGAACATAGTCTTCCGGCACGTTTGGCAGCTCGTAGTTCACCACGTGCGGCAGCTCTTCAATGTCCAGACCACGGGCAGCGATGTCGGTTGCCACCAGCACGCGGATATCACCGGATTTAAAGTCCGCCAGCGCACGGGTACGCGCCCCCTGGCTCTTGTTACCGTGGATAGCCGCACTGCGAATACCGTCTTTGTTCAGCTGTTCCGCCAGGTGGTTTGCACCGTGCTTGGTACGGGTAAAGACCAGCACCTGCTGCCAGTTGCCCTGACCAATCATCTGGGAGAGCAGTTCCCGCTTACGCTTTTTATCAACGAAGTGCACGTGCTGGGTCACCTGCTCAGAGGCGGTGTTGCGGCGCGCCACTTCCACTTCCAGCGGGTTATGCAGCAGCTTTTCAGCCAGCGCCTTGATCTCGTCGGAGAAGGTCGCGGAGAACAGCAGGTTCTGACGGCGCGGCGGGAGCTTAGCCAGTACGCGGCGAATATCGTGGATAAAGCCCATGTCCAGCATGCGGTCGGCTTCGTCCAGCACCAGAATTTCGACGTTATCGAGCTTCACGGCGTTCTGGTGTTCCAGATCCAGCAGACGGCCCGGCGTTGCCACCAGCACGTCCACGCCGCCGCGCAGTTTCATCATTTGCGGGTTAATGCTGACACCACCGAAAACCACCAGCGAACGAATGTTGAGATAGCGGCTGTAGTCACGCACGTTCTCGCCAATCTGCGCCGCCAGCTCGCGGGTTGGGGTGAGGATCAGCGCACGAACCGGACGACGTCCCTTCGCGTGCGGCTGATTTTTTACCAGCAGCTCTAACAGTGGCAGGGTGAAGCCTGCGGTTTTACCGGTCCCGGTCTGGGCACTGGCCATCAGGTCACGGCCCTGCAGAACGGCAGGGATCGCCTGCTGCTGGATTGGGGTTGGCTCAACGTAGCCCTGCTCTGCGATCGCGCGCAGAATTTCCGGGTTCAGGCCAAGGGAATCAAAAGACATAAAAACTCCGAACCGCCCCGACCATCACAGGTGTAGTTTTCAGGGAGATATAACAATTAGGAGGACAAAAACCACAATGTCGCGAAGGGGCGGAGTGTAGCAGCTTTTGTGACGTGGCGCATAAAATATCCCTCCACCTTCCCTCGACGATTTCGCTAATCAGGCATAATCTTAATCAATCGATTGATTAATTTTTAATGCCGCTATGAATACAACCCCGACAACCTCTAAAGGCGAACAGGCCAAAAGCCAGCTTATTGCTGCCGCGCTGGCGCAGTTTGGTGAGTATGGCTTGCATGCCACCACCCGGGATATCGCGGCGCAGGCCGGGCAAAACATTGCGGCTATCCCCTACTATTTTGGCTCAAAAGAGGATTTATACCTCGCCTGTGCGCAGTGGATCGCCGATTTTATTGGCACGCAGTTTCACCCGCACGTGGAGGAAGCCACCGCGCTGCTCAGCCAGCCGTCGCCCGATCGTAAGGCCATCCGCCAGCTGATCCTCAACGCCTGCCATAACATGATCCGCCTGCTGACGCACGACGACACGCTGAACCTGAGTCGATTTATCTCCCGTGAACAGCTCTCCCCTACCGCCGCCTACCAGCTGGTGCACGACCAGGTGATTGCCCCGATGCACACGCACCTGACCCGGCTGATCGCGGCCTATACCGGGCAAGACGCCAACGATACCGCAACGATTTTGCATACCCACGCCCTGCTGGGTGAGATTCTGGCCTTCCGTCTGGGGCGAGAAACGATTCTGTTACGCACCGGCTGGACACAATTTGATGAGGATAAAGCCGCGCAGATTAGCCAGGTTATCACCTGTCATCTCGATCTGATCCTGCAAGGCTTAACGCAAAGGAGCCTGAAGTCATGAAAAAACCTGTCGCCATCATTCTGGTGGTTGTTGTTTTGCTTGCCGCCGGCGTCGGTGGCTGGCTGTGGTATCAAAGCCATCAGGATCGCGGCCTGACGCTGTACGGTAACGTTGATATTCGCACCGTGAATATGAGCTTCCGCGTCGGGGGGCGGCTGGCGTCGCTTAACGTGGATGAGGGCGACACCATCAAAACCGGGCAGACGCTGGGGATGCTGGATAAAGCGCCCTACGAGAACGCGCTAATTCAGGCAAAAGCCGGGGTTTCCGTCGCCCAGGCGCAATATGATCTGATGCTGGCCGGTTATCGTGACGAAGAAATTGCCCAGGCTGCTGCCGCAGTTAAACAGGCGCAGGCGGCCTATGACTATGCGCAGAATTTCTATGCCCGCCAGCAGGGGCTGTGGAAAAGCCGCACCATTTCGGCCAACGATCTGGAAAACGCCCGTTCATCACGCGATCAGGCTCAGGCAACGCTGAAATCCGCGCAGGACAAACTGAGTCAGTACCACACCGGTAACCGCCCGCAGGATATCGCCCAGGCCAAAGCCAGCCTTGAACAGGCGCAGGCCCAGCTGGCCCAAGCGGAGCTCGATCTGCACGACACCACGCTGGTGGCACCGTCAGACGGCACGCTGATGACCCGCGCCGTGGAGCCCGGCAGCATGCTCAACGCCGGCAGCACCGTTTTAACCCTGTCGCTCACCCGTCCTGTGTGGGTGCGCGCCTACATTGATGAGCCAAACCTCGGCCAGATGCAGCCGGGTCGCGAGCTGTTGCTCTATACCGATGGCCGTCCGGATAAGCCGTATCACGGCAAAGTGGGCTTTGTTTCGCCCACCGCTGAATTCACGCCAAAAACGGTGGAAACGCCGGATCTGCGTACCGACCTGGTGTATCGCCTGCGCATCATCGTCACTGATGCGGACGACGCGCTGCGTCAGGGCATGCCTGTCACCGTAAAAGTGAACAACGGGGAACGACATGAATGACGCGGTTATCCGGCTCGACAATCTGGTCAAACGCTTCGCGGGCATGGAAAAACCGGCCGTCGCGCCGCTGAACTGTACCATCCAGAAAGGCTATGTGACCGGGCTGGTTGGCCCGGACGGCGCAGGCAAAACCACGTTGATGCGGATGCTGGCAGGCCTGCTTAAGCCCGATGAAGGGGCGGCCAGCGTGCTCGGGCTCGATCCGATTAAAGATGACGGTGCACTGCACGCCATGCTCGGCTATATGCCGCAGAAGTTTGGTCTCTATGAAGACCTGACGGTGATGGAGAACCTTAATCTGTACGCGGATCTGCGCAGCGTGACCGGTGAAACCCGTCAGCAGACTTTCGCCCGTCTGCTGGCCTTCACCTCCCTCGGTCCCTTCACCGATCGCCTGGCGGGCAAGCTCTCCGGCGGGATGAAGCAAAAGCTGGGGCTGGCCTGTACGCTGGTCGGCGAGCCGAAAGTACTGCTGCTGGATGAGCCCGGCGTGGGCGTGGACCCCATTTCACGCCGCGAGCTGTGGCAGATGGTGCACGAGCTGGCCGGTGACGGAATGCTGATCCTCTGGAGCACCTCCTATCTGGATGAAGCCGAGCAGTGTCGCGATGTGCTGCTGATGAACGAAGGCGAGCTGCTTTATCAGGGAGAACCGACGAAGCTGACGCAAAGCATGGCCGGACGCAGTTTTCTGCTTCACAGCCCGCAGGAGTCGAACCGCACGCTGCTGCAGCGGGTACTGAAACTGCCCCAGGTCAGCGACGGGATGATTCAGGGCCGTTCGGTGCGCGTGATCCTGACCAAAGAGGCGACCGAAGCGGATATTCGTCACGCGCCGGGCATGCCTGACATTGAGATGGAAGAGACGGCTCCCCGCTTTGAGGACGCGTTTATCGATCTATTGGGCGGAGCGGGCACCTCAGAATCACCGCTCGGGGCGATCCTGCACACGGTGGAAGGCACGCCGGGTGAGACGGTGATCGAAGCCAAATCCCTGACCAAAAAGTTTGGTGATTTCGCCGCCACCGATAACGTCAATTTCGCGGTGAAGCGCGGTGAAATTTTTGGCCTGCTCGGGCCAAACGGCGCCGGGAAATCCACCACCTTTAAGATGATGTGCGGCCTGCTGGTGCCTACGTCCGGCAAAGCGCTGGTACTGGATATGGATTTGAAAGTCAGCTCCGGCAAGGCGCGACAGCATCTGGGGTATATGGCGCAGAAGTTTTCGCTGTACGGCAACCTGACGGTCGAGCAGAACCTGCGCTTTTTCTCCGGCGTTTACGGTCTGCGAGGGCGCGCCCAGGACGAGAAAATCCACCGCATGAGCGAGGCGTTTGGCCTGACAGCTATCGCTTCCCACGCCACGGATGAGCTCCCCCTTGGCTTCAAACAGCGGCTGGCGCTGGCCTGCTCATTGATGCACGAGCCCGATATTCTGTTTCTGGATGAACCCACGTCAGGCGTTGATCCCCTCACCCGCCGCGAGTTCTGGCTGCACATCAACAGCATGGTGGAGAAAGGGGTAACGGTGATGGTAACCACCCACTTTATGGACGAGGCGGAGTATTGCGACCGCATCGGGCTGGTCTATCGCGGCAAGCTGATTGCCCACGGCACGCCGGATGACCTGAAAGCCCAGGCCGCAGACAACGAGGTACCGGACCCGACCATGGAGCAGGCGTTTATCACCCTCATCCACGACTGGGATAAGGAGAATGCCGATGCGCAATAAGGCGATTTCCTGGCGCCGGGTGCGCGCGCTGTGCATCAAAGAGACGCGTCAGATCGTGCGTGACCCCAGCAGTTGGCTGATTGCGGTGGTCATCCCGCTTCTGCTGCTGTTTATCTTCGGCTACGGGATCAACCTCGATTCCAGCAAGCTGCGGGTCGGCATTTTACTGGAGCAGCAGAGCGAAGAGGCGCTGGATTTCACCCACGCCATGACCGGCTCGCCCTACATTGACGCCACCATCAGCGACAACCGGCAGGAGTTGATTCAGAAGATGCAGGCCGGGAAAATCCGCGGTCTGGTGGTGATCCCGGTCGATTTCGCCGCCAACATGGCGCGGGCAGATACCGCTGCGCCGATCCAGGTGATCACTGACGGCAGCGAGCCGAATACCGCCAACTTTGTCCAGGGCTACGTGGAGGGGATCTGGCAGCTCTGGCAGATGCAGCGCGCCGAAGACCGGGGCGAAACGTTCGAACCGCTGATCGACGTACAGATGCGCTACTGGTTTAACCCTGCCGCCATCAGCCAGCATTTTATTATCCCGGGTGCGGTCACCATCATTATGACGGTGATTGGCGCAATCCTGACCTCGCTGGTGATTGCCCGTGAGTGGGAACGCGGCACCATGGAGGCGCTGCTTTCAACCGAAGTGACGCGCCTTGAGCTGCTGCTGTGTAAGCTTATCCCCTACTACTTCCTCGGCATGCTGGCGATGCTGCTCTGTATGCTGGTCTCGGTGTTTATCCTCGGGGTGCCGTACCGCGGCTCGCTGGTGCTGCTCTTTTTCATCACCAGCCTGTTCCTGCTGAGCACGCTGGGCATGGGGCTGCTCATCTCCACCGTCACCCGCAACCAGTTTAACGCCGCCCAGGTGGCGCTGAACGCCGCCTTTTTACCGTCGATTATGCTGTCCGGGTTTATCTTCCAGATAGACAGCATGCCCGCGGTGATCCGCGCCGTGACCTACATTATTCCGGCGCGCTATTTCGTCAGCACGCTGCAAAGCCTGTTCCTGGCAGGGAATATTCCGGTAGTGCTGATTATCAATACCCTGTTTTTGCTGGCGTCGGCGGCGATGTTTATTGGACTGACGTGGATGAAAACCAAACGACGTCTGGATTAAGGAGCGAACATGTTTCACCGTTTATGGACGTTAATACGCAAAGAGCTGCAATCGCTGCTGCGCGAGCCGCAAACCCGCGCCATTCTGGTGTTGCCGGTGCTCATCCAGGTGTTTCTGTTCCCTTTTGCCGCCACGCTTGAGGTAACCAACGCCACCATCGCGATTTACAACGAAGACAACGGTAAACATTCCGTCGAGCTGACCCAGCGCTTTGCCCGGGCGAAGGCGTTTACCCATATCCTGCTGCTGAAAAGCCCGCAGGCGATCCAGCCGACCATCGATACCCAGAAAGCGTTGCTGCTGGTGCGTTTTCCGGCCGATTTTTCCCGCAATCTGGACACCTTCCAGCCCGCGCCCATGCAGTTGATCCTCGACGGGCGTAACTCCAACAGCGCCCAGATTGCCGCGAACTACCTGCAACAGGTGGTGAAGGATTATCAGCAGGAGCTGATGGAGGGAAAACCGAAGCCCAACAACAGCGAGCTGGTGGTACGTAACTGGTACAACCCAAACCTGGACTACAAATGGTTTGTGGTGCCCTCGCTGATCGCCATGATCACCACCATTGGGGTGATGATCGTCACCTCCCTGTCCGTCGCCCGCGAACGCGAGCAAGGTACGCTCGATCAGCTTCTGGTCTCCCCGCTGGCGACCTGGCAAATCTTCGTCGGTAAAGCGGTTCCCGCCCTGATTGTTGCCACGTTCCAGGCCACCATCGTGCTGGGCGTAGGGATCTGGGCCTACCAGATCCCGTTTGCCGGGTCGCTGGCGCTGTTCTACTTCACGATGGTGATCTACGGGCTGTCGCTGGTCGGGTTTGGCCTGCTGATTTCCGCGCTCTGCTCCACGCAGCAGCAGGCGTTTATTGGCGTGTTTGTCTTTATGATGCCGGCCATCCTGCTCTCCGGGTATGTTTCGCCAGTTGAGAATATGCCGGTGTGGTTACAGGATCTAACGTGGATAAACCCGATTCGTCACTTTACGGATATCACCAAGCAAATTTATCTGAAGGATGCGAGTCTGGATATTATCTGGGGAAGTTTGTGGCCGCTACTGGTCATAGCGGCCACGACGGGTTCAGTGGCGTACGCGATGTTTAGACGCAACATTGCGTAGCTTTTTCTCTTTGGCCAGCAAAGAGACCACCGCAGGCCCTGCAAGAATGGCCAGACCGGCCAGCGCCAGCAGCAGGTTGTTTTGCAGCACGCGGGACAGCAGCCACAGCACAATCATCGCGGCACCAAAATACCAGGTGGTGGTGAGCTCTTCGAGCACATCACCCACCTCGCGCCAGCGCGCTTCATGATGGCGCTGCAGGAACAACATCGACAGCACGGTGACGCCATAGAGGACGCATAGTCCTAAGCCAACACGCACCAGCGTGCCGCTCATCCAGCCCATCACCAGTACGGCCACGACCAGTAAATGCAACATTATCTGCCAGCAACTTAGACCTGTTGCGACACGAACACGTTGTTGCCACTTCATGGCTTCTCTCCTGAAGGATTTTTCTCTGCTTAATCAGACTACCGCACTTTACGGAAAATTCCGTAACACCGCATCTTTTTGTGACGACGACTACACTTTATTTTCATCGGGATAGTCACTCAGGAAGGAGCTTATGACCAAAAAAATGCAGCATTTCTCGCTTAAAGTGCTGACGATAAACATTCATAAAGGCTTCACAGCATTTAATCGCCGCTTCATTTTACCGGAGCTGCGCGACGCGGTTCGCACCGTCAGCGCGGACATTGTCTGCCTGCAGGAAGTGATGGGCGCGCACGAGGTCCATCCGATGCACTTCGAAAACTGGCCCGACACGCCCCACTACGAATTTCTGGCCGACACCATGTGGAGTGATTACGCTTACGGCCGCAATGCGGTCTATCCTGAAGGGCATCACGGAAATGCGGTGCTGTCGCGTTATCCCATTGAACATTACGAGAACCGGGACGTCTCCGTCGGCGAAAGCGAAAAGCGTGGGCTACTTTACTGCCGTATCACCCCGCCAGACCTCGATTTTCCGGTACATGTTGGCTGCGTCCATCTTGGTCTGCGGGAAGCGCACCGGCAGGCGCAGCTGCAGATGCTGGCCGAGTGGACCAACGCCCTGCCCGACGGTGAACCGGTGGTGGTGGCTGGCGATTTTAACGACTGGCGGCAGCGAGCTAACCATCCCCTGAAAGTGGAGGCCGGGCTGGAGGAGATTTTCACCCGCGCGCACGGCAGACCTGCGCGCACGTTTCCGGTGCGTTTCCCGCTGCTGAGACTTGACCGCATTTATGTGAAAAACGCCCATGCCAGCAGCCCGACCGCGCTGGCGTTGCTTAACTGGCGCCACCTTTCCGACCATGCCCCGCTGAGCGCGGAGATCCACTTATGAAATGTACCTGGCAGGAAGGCAACCGGATCACGCTGCTGGTCAACGGGGACGAATATTACCCCGCCGTTTTTGATGCGATAGACCGCGCGCAGCATAAAGTGATCCTCGAGACCTTTATCTGGTTCGAAGATGAGGTTGGCAAACAGTTGCACAGCGTGCTGCTGCGCGCCGCCCAGCGCGGCGTCAAAATTGAAGCGCTACTGGATGGCTATGGCTCGCCCGATCTTAGCGATGCGTTCGTGAATGAGCTCACTGCCGCAGGCGTCGTGTTCCGCTACTACGATCCCGGCCCTCGTCTGTTCGGCATGCGTACCAATCTCTTTCGCCGGATGCACCGCAAAATCGTCGTCGTTGATGAGACGGTGGCGTTTGTCGGTGGCATTAACTACTCCGCCGAGCATATGTCTGACTACGGCCCGGAGGCCAAACAGGATTACGCCATCCGCATCGAAGGGCCTGTGGTTCAGGACATTTTGCTGTTTGAACTGGAAAACTTGCCCGGCAAAGAGGCCGCCCGGCGCTGGTGGAAGCGCCGTCATCGCCCGGAAGAGAACCGGAAGCCCGGCGAAGCGCAGGCGCTGTTCGTCTGGCGGGATAACGGCGAGCACCGGGACGATATTGAGCGCCACTACCTGAAAATGCTGGCGAATGCCAAACGCGAAGTGATCATCGCCAACGCCTACTTCTTCCCGGGCTACCGGCTGCTGCACGCCATGCGCAGTGCTGCCCGACGCGGCGTCCGCGTGAAGCTGATTGTACAGGGCGAGCCGGATATGCCCATCGTCAAAGTCGGCGCGCGACTGCTCTATAACTACCTACTCAAAGGCGGAGTGCAGATCTACGAATACCGTCGCCGACCGCTGCACGGCAAAGTCGCGCTGATGGACGATCACTGGGCGACCGTCGGCTCCAGTAACCTCGATCCGTTGAGCCTGTCGCTCAACCTGGAAGCGAACCTGATCATTCACGATCGCCAGTTTAACCAGACCCTGCGGGATAACCTGCAGGGGCTGATCGTGAACGACTGCGTGCGCGTGGACGAGTCCATGGTGCCTAAACGCACCTGGTGGAATCTGGGGATCAGCGTAGTGGTGTTCCACTTCCTGCGCCATTTCCCGGCGATGGTAGGCTGGCTGCCGGCGCATACCCCGAAACTTGCGCTGGTGGATCCGCCTGTTCAACCCGAGATGGAAACCCAGGACCGCATTGAGGCGGAAGATGGAGGGAAAACCTGATGTCTAAATCACATCCACGCTGGCGAATGGCGAAAAAGATCCTGACCTGGCTGTTTTTTATTGCCGTTGCGGTGCTGCTGGTGGTTTACGCGCAAAAGGTGGACTGGGAAGAGGTGTGGAAAGTCATCCGCAACTACAACCGGATGGTGCTGCTGGGAGCGGTTGGGCTGGTGATTGTCAGCTATCTGATGTACGGCTGTTATGACCTGCTCGGCCGCGCCTACTGCGGCCACAAGCTGGCAAAACGCCAGGTCATGCTGGTGTCGTTTATCTGCTACGCCTTTAACCTGACGCTCAGCACCTGGGTTGGGGGGATTGGCATGCGCTATCGCCTGTACTCGCGCCTGGGACTGCCCGGTGGGACCATCACGCGTATATTTTCGCTGAGCATTACCACCAACTGGCTGGGTTATATTCTGCTGGGCGGGGTGATCTTTACCATCGGCGTGGTGCAGTTGCCCGCACACTGGTATATCGATGAAGCCACGCTGCGGATTTTGGGTTTCGCGCTCCTGCTCATTATCGCCCTGTATCTCTGGGCCTGCGCCTTTGCCAGACGCCGCCATATGACCATCAAAGGGCAAAAGCTGGTGTTACCCTCATGGAAATTTGCCGTGCTGCAGATGGCGGTCTCCAGCGCCAACTGGATGGCGATGGGGGCAATTATCTGGCTGCTCATTGGCGAAGAGGTGAACTATTTCTTCGTGCTGGGGGTGCTGCTGGTGAGCAGTATCGCCGGGGTGATCGTCCATATTCCGGCCGGGATTGGGGTGCTGGAAGCGGTATTTATCGCCCTGCTTGCCGGAGAACATGTATCTCATGGGACGATTATCGCTGCCCTGCTCGCCTACCGCATGCTCTATTACTTCCTGCCGCTGGCGCTGGCCACGGTCTGTTATCTGGTGCTTGAGAGCCGGGCGAAGAAGCTGAGAGCGAAGAACGAGAAGGCGATGGCAAAATAAAAGCAAAACGGCAACTTTGTTGCCGTTTTTAGTGTTTGTTCCCTCTCCCGTGGGAGAGGGTCAGGGTGAGGGCACCAGACCGCACCGCCACCTCGCAAAGCTACCTTAGCGACGGTTGCCGAAAATACGCAGCAGCATCAGGAACAGGTTGATGAAGTCCAGATACAGCGTCAGGGCGCCCAGAATTGAGTATTTACGCAGGTTGGAACTGTCGCGCACGTCAATCTGCTCGCCGATGTTTTTCAGCTTCTGAGTGTCGTAGGCGGTTAAGCCAACGAAAATCACCACCCCGATATAGGTCACCGCCCACATCAGCGCGTCGCTCTTAAGCCACAGGTTCACCAGCGACGCCAGCACAATCCCGATCAGCCCCATGAACAGCATGTTGCCGAGACCGCTGAGGTCACGTTTGGTGGTGTAACCGTACAGGCTCATCACACCAAACATCCCGCCGGTGACCACAAAGGTGCTGGCAATAGAGGAGTAGGTATAGACGATGAAAATGCTGGAAAGCGTCAGCCCCGTCAGTGCCGAATAGAGCATAAACAGGGTGGTCGCCATCCCGGCACTCAGCTTCTGTACCAGCCCGGAGAGCACAAACACCAGTGCCAGTTGCGCAATGATCAGCCCAAAGAAGGTGATTTTGCTGGAAAAGATAAACATCATCAGTTCAGGGGTATTGGCCGCATACCACGCGATAAATGCGGTAAGCAGTAAGCCCACCGTCATCCAGCCATAAACCTGAGCCATATACGTCTGCAGGCCGCTACGGGTCTGCTGTACTATCGAATCGGAACGCGGAAATCGGTCCATGATTCACTCCTGATTAAGTAGACACACACGTTAAGACTAACACATCCACATAAACCTGTTACCAACGGCTGGCGGCCTGTTTGTCGCTGTCGCGCGATTCAACCCACCGATCCCCCTCTGGCGTTGCTTCACGTTTCCAGAACGGGGCTTTGGTTTTCAGGTAATCCATGATGAACTCCCCGGCGGCAAACGCGCTGCCGCGATGGGCGCTGGTCACCCCCACGAAAACGATCTCCTCGCCCGGCCACATCTCACCGATGCGGTGGATAACCGTCACACGCCCGAGCGGCCAGCGGCCTCGCGCCTCTTCGACGATCGCAGCCAGAGATTTCTCGGTCATGCCCGGATAGTGTTCCAGCGTCAGCGCTTTTACGCTGTCGCCAAGGTTGTGGTTACGCACTTTACCGGTGAAGGTCACCACAGCACCGTCTTCATCGCGCTCTGCCAGCCAGTGATATTCCGTACCGACGTTAAAGCGCTCAGGGCCAACCAGAATTCGCGTCTCAGCCATTTTAACCCCCCGTCACCGGTGGGAAGAAGGCCACTTCATCACCTGCCGCCAGCGGATGGGTAAACTCCACCAGCGTCTGGTTGACGGCGGCCAGCAGCTTGCCTTCATCCAGCGCCAGCGCCCAACGGTCGCTTTGCGCCGCCAGATGCGCACGCAGTGCGGCAACGTCTTTAAACGTCGCGTCCAGCGTCAGGCTGTCGGTATTCACCAGTTCACGCACCTGAGCAAAAAAGAGCACCTTAATCATGGCTGTCCACCTTAAAATCACCGGATTTGCCGCCGCTTTTCGCCAGCAGACGAACCGGGCCAATCACCATATCTTTCTGCACCGCTTTGCACATATCGTAGATGGTCAGCGCAGCAACGGACGCCGCCGTCAGCGCTTCCATCTCCACGCCCGTTTTACCGGTTAAACGACACAGCGATTCGATGCGCACGCGGTTGTGCTCTGGCTGGGCCTGAAGATTGACCTCCACCTTGCTGAGCATCAGCGGGTGGCAGAGCGGAATTAAGTCCCAGGTGCGTTTCGCCGCCTGGATCCCGGCGATGCGGGCAGTGGCAAAGACATCACCCTTATGGTGGCTGCCGTCGATAATCATCGCCAGGGTGTCTGGCTGCATGGTAACGAACGCTTCGGCACGCGCCTCGCGGACCGTTTCGGCCTTGGCGGAAACGTCCACCATATGCGCTTCGCCAGCGGCGTTAATGTGGGTCAGTTGCGACATAGCTTATTTCTTTAAATGGGGATGAAAATTACACGGACGGGTGCGGGCATCCAGCTGCGGGGCGATAATGTTGTCCCACGCGGTGCGGCAGGCTTTGGTCGAGCCCGGCATGGCGAATATCAGGGTGTTGTTCGCCATGCCCGCCACCGCACGTGACTGCAGCGTCGAGGTACCAATCTCTTCAAACGACAGCATGCGAAACACTTCGCCGAAGCCTTCTACCTCGCGGTCGAACAGCGGGATCAGCGCCTCTGGCGCCTGGTCACCTGCGGTAAAACCGGTGCCGCCGGTGATCAACACCACCTGCACCTCATCGCTGGCAATCCACTGGGAGACCTGCGCGCGTATGGCGTAGCGGTTCTCTTTGACGATCGCTTTATCGACGATCTTATGCCCGGCGTCATGGGCGGCTTCGCGCAGCCAGTGGCCGGAGGTGTCATCCTCTTCGCCACGACGGTCGGAAACGGTAAGGATGGCAATACGTGTCGGGATAAATTCCGCGCTGACCTGACTCATCTTCTGGTTCCTTCTTAAGCCTGATTACCCGCCAATGTATGACAGGTTCTGAGTAATGCCGGTGTTGCCCTGATGCAGGAAGTGGGTCTGTTTTTTATGCGTCAGCGCCTCAGAAATACGCGCTTCCAGCGCGGCCTGTTGCACATCGTCTTCCAGCAGATCACGAAGGTTAACGCCGCCATCCCCGAACAGACACAGATGCAGTTTGCCCACCGAGGAGACGCGCAGGCGGTTACAGCTGGCGCAGAAATCTTTCTCGTAAGGCATGATAAGCCCAATCTCCCCTTCGTAATCCGGGTGACAAAAGACCTGCGCCGGGCCGTCGCTGCGCTGGCGGATCTGGTGGATCCAGCCGCGTTTCAGCAGCTCATCGCGCAACACCATGCCGGAGATGTGATGGCGGCGGAACAGTTCGCTGCCCTCCCCCGTCTCCATGAGCTCAATAAACCGCAGTTGAATGGGGCGGGATTTGATCCACGCCAGGAAGGTATCGAGCTGATGATGGTTTACGTCACGCATCAGCACGGTGTTGACTTTGACCTTATCGAACCCGGCGGTAAAGGCGGCATCGATACCGTCCATCACCTGCTTGAATTTATCCTGGCCGGTAATGGCGTGAAACTGACGGGCATCCAGGCTGTCCACGCTGACGTTAATGGCCGTTAAGCCCGCATCACGCCAGGTGGCGACATCGCGCGCCATACGGTAGCCATTGGTGGTCACCGCAATCTGACGGATGCGTTCGTTTTCACGGACAGCGGCAATAATGTCGGGGAAGTCACGGCGCAGCGAAGGTTCTCCGCCGGTCAGACGCACTTTTTCCGTGCCGAGTTCCGAGAACGCGCGCGTAACGCGGCGAACTTCATCCACGGAGAGAAAGCCGTTATTGGTGACGCTGCCCGGTTTGTAGCCATCGGGCAGACAGTAGGTGCAACGGAAGTTGCACACATCGGTAATCGACAGACGTAAGTAGTAAAACTTACGCGCGAAAGCATCAGTAAGTTGTGAAGCCATGTACACCTTTCCAGATACGGGAGGCACAGTCATTTCTTTCTGTACCCTGGTGGCATAGTTGCCACGGCCAGGGCGCCATATCTTTCGACACAGGCGCCAGGGCTAGAGTGTATGTTTTCAAATTTGAAAACGTGGTTATGGCGATAGTAGCGCGTAAATCACCCTTTCGCCATTACCGCTTAACGCTATATAAATATGTATATAGCGACCTGATCGTGCATTTTCGTTACAGAATACGCCAAAACAGCAGATTCGCATTGATATACGTCATTTTGCCCTGGCTGAGGCATCGTCTTTTAGGGGTAGTTAGGGTACTGTTACGCAGATCGAACGTGATAAGGAATATGTATGCGCAATCGCACTTTTGCGGATCTTGACCGGGTAGTGGCACTGGGCGGAGGCCACGGTCTGGGCCGTGTGATGTCCTCTTTGTCGTCACTCGGGTCAAGACTGACAGGGATAGTAACAACAACGGATAACGGCGGCTCTACGGGGCGGATCCGACGTGCAGAAGGCGGCATTGCCTGGGGCGATATGCGTAACTGCCTGAACCAGTTAATTACCGAACCGAGCGTCGCCTCGGCGATGTTTGAGTACCGTTTTGGCGGTAACGGGGAGCTTTCCGGGCATAACCTTGGAAATTTGATGCTTAAAGCGCTGGATCACCTGAGCGTGCGCCCGCTGGAAGCGATCAATCTCATCCGTAATCTGCTCAAAGTGGATGCGTTCCTGATCCCGATGTCCGAACAACCGGTCGATTTGATGGCCATCGACGTGGAAGGGCATGAAGTATACGGCGAAGTGAACATCGACCAGCTTACGCTGCCGCCGAAAGAGCTGATGACTTACCCGGCCGTTCCCGCCACGCGCGAAGCGGTTGAGGCCATCGCCGAGGCGGATTTGATCCTGATTGGCCCGGGCAGTTTTTACACCAGCCTGATGCCGATTTTACTGGTGAAAGAGCTGGCGCAGGCACTGCGCAGAACACCCGCCCCGATGGTGTACATCGGTAATTTAGGCCGGGAATTGAGTCCGGCAGCGGCCAGCCTGTCGCTTGCGGATAAACTGGAGCTGATGGAGCAGTACGTCGGGAAGAAAATCATCGATGGGGTTGTCGTAGGACCGAAAGTCGATGTGTCGGGTATTGGCGATCGCGTGGTGATTCAGGAGCCGCTGGAAGCGAGCGACATTAAATACCGTCATGACCGTCACCTGTTGCGTGACGCGCTGGAGAAGGCGATTCAGGAGTTGGGTTAGGCTCGTTTTGTGCGGCCTGATGCCCTCTCCCACAGGGAGAGGGCGAAAACACGCTGCTTTACCTAAGATGCGGCGATGAAAAGATCCCGCAGCTGATGCAACTGGTCGCGAATTTGCGCTGCCTCTTCGAATTCCAGGTTCTGGGCGTGCTGCATCATCTGCGCTTCCAGCTCGTGGATTTTCTGCTGCAGCGCTTTCGGCGTCAGCGCGACGGTATCTTCCTCCACCACGGAACGCGCCTTGCCGCGCCCTTTCGCTTTGGTCTTCGCAATGTTCTGACCCAGCGCCAGAATATCCACCACCTTCTTGTTCAGACCCTGCGGCGTAATGCCGTGCTCTTCGTTGTAGCGCTGCTGTTTCTCGCGACGGCGTTCCGTTTCGCCAATCGCTTTCGCCATCGACGGGGTGATTTTATCGCCGTAGAGAATCGCTTTACCGTTGACGTTACGCGCGGCGCGGCCAATGGTCTGGATCAGCGAGCGCTCCGAACGCAGGAAGCCCTCTTTGTCGGCGTCAAGGATGGCCACCAGCGAGACTTCCGGCATATCCAGACCTTCTCGCAACAGGTTGATCCCCACCAGCACGTCAAACTCGCCCAGACGCAGGTCGCGGATAATCTCCATACGCTCCACGGTATCGATATCCGAGTGCAGATAACGCACCTTCTCGCCGTGTTCTTCCAGGTATTCGGTCAGGTCTTCCGCCATACGTTTGGTCAACGTGGTGACCAGCACGCGCTCGTTGATTGCCGAACGGGCGCGGATCTCGGAGAGCAGATCGTCCACCTGGGTCGCAACCGGACGCACTTCAATGACCGGATCCAGCAGCCCGGTTGGACGAACCACCTGGTCAACCACCTCATCGCCCGATTTCTCCAGCTCGTAGTTGCCCGGCGTCGCAGAAACGTAAATGGTTTGCGGTGCCAGCGCTTCAAACTCTTCAAACTTCATCGGACGGTTGTCCAGCGCCGACGGCAGGCGGAAGCCGTACTCCACCAGCGTCTCTTTACGCGCGCGGTCACCGCGATACATCCCGCCGATCTGCGGGATCGTGACGTGGGATTCGTCGATCACCAGCAACCCGTCCGCCGGAAGGTAGTCAAACAGCGTCGGCGGCGGCTCGCCCGGCCCACGACCGGAGAGAAAACGTGAGTAGTTTTCGATACCGGAGCAGTAGCCCAGCTCGTTCATCATCTCCAGATCGAACTGGGTACGCTGGCTTAAGCGTTGCTCTTCGAGCAGCTTGTTGTTCGCCAGCAGCACCTTACGGCGTTCCGCCAGCTCCTCTTTGATCTCTTCCATCGCCTGCACAATACGCTCGCGTGGTGTCACGTAGTGCGTTTTTGGATAGATGGTGTAGCGCTGAATGACGGACTCGACGTGGCCGGTGAGCGGGTCGAACAGCGACAGGCGCTCCACCTCTTCATCAAACAGCTCAACGCGCAGTGCAATATCGTCCGATTCCGCCGGGAAGATATCGATAACCTCGCCGCGCACGCGGAACGTACCGCGCTGGAACGCCTGATCGTTACGGGTGTACTGCAGCTCCGCCAGACGGCGCAAAATCGCACGCTGATCGATAATCATCCCCTGCGTCAGGTGCAGCATCATCTTGAGGTAGAGATCCGGGTCGCCCAGGCCGTAGATGGCAGACACCGACGCGACCACCACCACATCACGACGCTCCAGCAGCGCCTTCGTCGCCGACAGACGCATCTGCTCAATGTGTTCGTTCACCGAGGCATCTTTCTCGATAAAGGTGTCAGAGCTCGGCACATAGGCTTCTGGCTGGTAGTAATCGTAATACGAGACGAAATACTCGACGGCATTCTCCGGGAAGAACTCTTTCATCTCGCCGTACAGCTGCGCCGCCAGCGTTTTGTTGGGCGCCAGCACCATGGTGGGGCGTTGCAGGTCAGCGATAACGTTGGCGATGGTGAAGGTTTTCCCCGAACCGGTCACCCCCAGCAGCGTCTGGTGTGCCAGCCCATCTTCCAGCCCTTCTTCAAGACGACGGATCGCCTCAGGCTGGTCGCCTGAAGGACGGAAAGCGGAATTCAATTTGAACGGTTTACTCATGGGCGACAACCTGGTGATGTAAAAAGCGGCAGGTGAGTAATTTTACTCGTTGTGGCCAGGAATGCCAGTAAAAAACACTGGATGAAAAACCAGTAGCATGTCAGGATATTTAGCATAGCGCCCGGATGATTAGCGCGTTCCCGGTCAAAATTTAGACGGAGACAACATAAAACACCAGTCCTACCCGGTTATCCCCAGAACATTTTCATTTTTAACATTTGTCAAGTCAGGTAATGATAGTTTTATGGCAACAGGTGACACTTTCATTACGGCAATTGATTTTATCTAACCAATTAAATAATAAGCGATATTTTCATGAGCCGTGTTTCGCGTCAATTTGGGCGTAAGCCGCGTCTTCTCTCGCTTATCGCGTGTTTTCTAACTCTAATGCACATGGTTATCCACAGGAATAGTGGATAACTGCGTCCAGCCCATGCAGACTGCCGCTCAGCAAATTCCCGGTTTTTCCCACGAAGCGGCGACAAAAAATTTTTATAGCTAATTTTTGCTGATAATCAGTTGAGTCATTCATAACCAACCGATGAGATCTTGCTCACAATTCAGCCATTTCGGGCCCTGCACCACCGCTAACAGTTCCGGCACTGAGACAGTGCAATCAGGTTATCGATCGGTCGTTTTGCGACGGCGTTATCCTAAAAAAGCCGCTTTTTTAATCAGTTCAACGGTTCTGGCAGGAGATTTGCAGATTCATTAACGAGCCTCACCCACATACCTTTTTAAGGAGAGAAAGATGTTGAGTCTGCGTGCAGTCAATCAGTTTTACGGAAACCAACATACGCTATGGAATGTCGATTTGGATTTACCACAGGGCTTATGCACAGGGGTGGTTGGCCTGCCCGGCATGGGGAAAACCACCCTCATCAACTGCATCACCGGCGCGTTACCGGTCGAGAGCGGAACCATCGTCTGGCACGAAGCCGGTGCGCCACCCTGCGATTTACTGCGTCAGACGCCGGATCAACGCGTGCTGCCGGGGATTGGCTACGTGCCACAGGACCGACGGATTTTTTCGCAACTGACCATTGAGGAAAACTTGCACATCGCCATGCGGGCGACGGGGGCAACGGACTCGGGCGCAAAAAGCGATGTCTATGACCTGTTCCCGCAACTGTGGGCACTGCGACAGATTCGGGCGAACGGGCTTTCCCCGGACGATCAGTATCAGCTGGCGCTGGCTAACGCGCTGGTCAACCGACCGCGGGTATTGATTCTGGATGAGCCACTGCAGGGCGCAGGGTACAGCTTTGCTCAGAAGCTGGGCCATCTGCTGGCGCGACTCAATCGTGAGCTGGGGATGACGGTGTTATTAGCCGAGCAGCAGCTGTCGTTTATCCGCCGGGTAGCGGATCGCTTCTGTATGCTTTATCGCGGGCGTAACGTGGCCCAGGGCCACGTTACCGAGCTGGATGACGAGCTTATTGCCCACTGGATGTCGCGGGAAGCAAGGCACTGAGGTCGAGGTAATGCCCGGTGTCGGCGTGCTCAGCACCGTCCGCGAGCCACGGGATCTCCCCAAGGAACGGCGCGGGAAGCACCCGCCTGAGCGTGGTCAGATACTCCTGATGACGCTTACCGGGTGCGACCACGTCATTGGCTATCCAGCCCGCCAGACGCAGCCCGGCCTGCTGAACGGCCTGTGCCGTTAACATGGCGTGGTTGATACAGCCGAGCTTCACCCCGACCACGAGGATCACCGGAAGCTGCTCGCGCTGGACCCAGTCAGCAAACGTCAGCTCGTCCGACAGCGGCGTAAACCAGCCGCCCGCCCCTTCCACCAGCACCCAGTCAGCCTGGCGTTCCAGTGCGCGCAGGCCGTCCGAGAGCACGGAAAACGCGATGGGGCGGCCTTCGTCGGCGCTAATAATGTGCGGCGACGTCGGCTCGGCAAAGGTGTAGGGATTCACCGCCGCATAGTCCAGCGGCAGCGTGCTGTTACGCTGTAGCGCCAGCGCATCGGTATTGCGTAATCCCTGTGCCGTCATCTCACTTCCGGAGGCGACGGGCTTGTACCCGGCGGTGGTTTTGCCCTGCAGACGAGCCGCCTGCAACAGCGCGGAACTGGCCACCGTTTTACCCACTTCGGTATCCGTTCCGGTGACAAAATAACGTTCAGTCACGTTCGATAATCCCATGAAAGAGTTGATAAGAGAGCGGGAACGTGCCCCGCCGCTGCGGCCAGGCCAGCTCCAGACGCTGCAACTGCCCGCGCGTGAGTGGTTTTCTCTCGCGTCCGGCATGCAGATGCGTAGCGCCAATGCCCTTCAGCGAGCGCATGGCGCTGAACGCATCGCTAAAGTTCAGCGTGATGGTTTGCACCTGGCTGCGAAAGCGCCAGCCCGTCAGCGCGTCCGTCACCTGGTCATACGCTAAAAAGCGGTTGGCGTGCGGCTGTTCGTCTACCGCTTTCCACGCCTGATTCAGCTCGGGCAGCGAGCTTTCCAGCAGGGTAGTAAAGGCCACCTTTCCGCCCGGACGCGCCACGCGATACAGCTCGTTTAACGCCTGCGAAAGGCTGCTGCACCACTGTACCGCCAGGTGACTCCACACCAGATCGAACTGCGCATCCGGCAGCGGAAGCGACTCAATATCGCCAGACAGATAGCGGTCCGCCGCCTGCTGCTGTTGCGCCTCGAACAGCATCTGCTCAGAGAGATCGAGTGCGGTGACGTGGCTTCCCGCGTCGCGCCAGTAGCGGCTGTTACCGCCGGGGCCGCATCCGGCATCCAGGACGTACGGAAAACCGCGCTCACCGAGTAGCTCAAGCAGCCCCTGAGCGCTCTGACGCTGAAGCTCATCATGCTGCGAATAACTGCGCGCAGCCCGGCCAAATGCCGCCGCAATGGCCTGTTTATTGACTGGCGACATGGAGAGCCTCCAGCAGCGCATCGATATCTTCCGCTGTGTGCGCCGCCGTCAGCGTCAGGCGCAGACGCGCCGTACCCGGCGGCACGGTGGGCGGACGGATGGCCGTGACCCACATTCCCCGTTCGCGCAGCGTCTGTGCCAGCACGAGCGCGCGGCCGTTTTCCCCCACGATAACGGGCTGGATGGCGCTCTGCGAATCGGTGCTTTGGAAAGGAAGCCGATCCAGACCCTGCCGGAAACGCTGAATATGTTCTGCCAGACGCGCGCGCCGTTCAGCCCCCTCTTCACCGCGGATCACCTCCAGCGAGGCAGAGAGCGCCACCGCCTGCGCAGGCGGCATACTGGTGCTGTAAATCAGATGTCGGGCGAACTGCAGCAGATAATCGGCAACGGACTCGCTGCACAGTACGGCGGCCCCGCTCACGCCAACGCCTTTGCCAAAGGTGACGATCAGCAGTTCCGGCTTCACGCCTTGCTGACTGGCGCTACCGCGACCTTCCTCCCCCATCACGCCAATACCGTGGGCATCATCCACCAGCAGCCAGGCGTTTTGCTGTTTCGCAACGTCAGACAGCGCACGAAGCGGCGCGCTGTCGCCATCCATGCTAAACACCCCTTCCGTCACCACCAGCTGTTGTCCGGCACAGGGTTTATCCAGCAGCGTGGCGAGCGAAAGCGCATCGTTGTGGGCAAAGCGCCGCAGCTGTGCCGGGCTGAGACTCGCCGCCTCCAGCAAGGAGGCATGGCTTAAGCGGTCCGCGGCGATACGATCGTCCTTGCCCATCAGCGCGGCAATCACCGCCTGATTGGCGGCAAAGCCGGAGATGAACAGCAGCGCGCGCGGATAGCCCAGCCAGTCGGCAAGCGTCTCTTCCAGCGCCTGATGTGCTGTCGTATAGCCGCTGACGTGCCCCGAACCGCCGCTGCCCACGCCGTAGTGTTCCGCCCCCTGCTGCCAGGCGCGGACAATCGCCGGATGCTGGCTCAGGCCGAGATAATCATTGCTGGAAAAATTACAGTACTGCCGCCGGGCGTGGGTCAGAAAACGACCTGCACCGTTTTCCACTACCCTGCGAACGCGAAAAGCGTCCCGTGCCCGGCGCGCTTCCAGCGCGGATTGAATACGAGCCTGCCAGGTCATACGGATGCCGCGTTGTAAAACTGTTCGGTATCGGCGTTGAAAATCTGCTGCTCCAGCTGCTGCTGTTGCTCGTTATCTCCCGCCAGCACCTCGGTCTGATGCGGGTTCAGCCCCAGTTTGCGGAACAGCTGGACGTCTTTGTCCTCTTCTGGGTTCGGCGTGGTCAGCAGCTTGCAGCCGTAGAAGATGGAGTTAGCGCCAGCCATAAAGCACATCGCCTGCGTCTGCTCGTTCATCTGTTCGCGACCGGCAGAAAGGCGGACGTATGAGGTTGGCATCATGATGCGCGCGACCGCGATGGTGCGGATAAAATCAAACGCATCGACATCCTCGTTATCCGCCAGCGGCGTGCCTTTGACCTTCACCAGCATGTTGATTGGCACGCTTTCCGGTGGGGTCGGCAGGTTCGCCAGCTGCAGCAGCAAACCGGCGCGATCTTTCACCGTTTCACCCAGCCCCACAATCCCGCCCGAGCACACTTTGATGCCCGCTTCGCGCACTTTGTCCAGCGTATCCAGACGCTCCTGATAGGTACGGGTGGTGATGATGTTGCCGTAAAACTCTGGCGAGGTGTCGAGGTTGTGGTTGTAGTAATCCAGCCCTGCAGCAGACAGGCGCTGCGCCTGCTCTTCGTTCAGCGTGCCGAGGGTCATACAGGCTTCCAGCCCCATCTCTTTGACCCCTTTCACCATCTGTTCCAGGTACGGCATGTCGCGATCGTGTGGATTTTTCCATGCCGCCCCCATGCAGAAACGGGTAGAGCCCGCGTTTTTCGCCTTACGCGCGGAGTCGAGCACCTGCTCCACTTCCATCAGACGTTCGGATTCCAGCCCGGTTTTATAGCGCGCGCTCTGCGGGCAATATTTGCAATCTTCCGGGCAGGCGCCGGTCTTGATCGACAGTAGCGTACTGACCTGAACATGGCGCGGATCGAAGTGCTGACGATGCACTTGTTGGGCTTCGAACATCAGCTCCAGGAAAGGTTTATTGAATAATTCAGTGACTTGCGACATCGTCCAGCGTGCGTGGTGAGCCATGGGGCTTCTCCAAAGGGTTTTGTTAATTTTCGGTTCGGTTTATACTCGTAAACCTAAAACTTTTCAAAATGGTTTACAAGTCGATTATGACCCAGGACGATCTCGCCTTCGACCAGCAGCATATCTGGCACCCTTACACCTCCATGACCCGCCCGCTCCCGGTCTACCCGGTGGCCTCGGCCCACGGCTGCGAACTGCAGCTTGCCAGCGGTGAGACGCTGGTTGACGGTATGTCATCCTGGTGGGCGGCCATTCACGGGTACAACCATCCGCGTCTGAATGCCGCGATGAAAGCGCAGATTGACCAGATGTCGCATGTGATGTTTGGCGGCATTACCCATCAACCGGCGGTTGATCTCTGCCGTCGTCTGGTGGCGATGACGCCTGATGCGCTGGAGTGCGTATTCCTTGCCGACTCCGGCTCGGTGGCGGTGGAAGTGGCGATGAAAATGGCACTGCAGTACTGGCATGCCAGGGGGGAATCCCGTCAGCGGTTCCTGACCTTCCGCAACGGCTACCATGGCGATACCTTTGGCGCGATGTCGGTGTGCGATCCGGATAACTCCATGCACAGCCTGTGGAAGGGGTATCTGCCGGAAAACCTGTTTGCCCCGGCCCCGCAGAGCCGTTTCGACGGTGAGTGGAATGAAATGGACATGGTCGGCTTTGCGCGGCTGATGGCCGCCCACCGCCATGAGATTGCCGCCGTGATCCTCGAACCGATTGTTCAGGGTGCTGGCGGGATGCGCATGTACCATCCCGAGTGGTTAAAACGCATTCGTAAAATGTGTGACCGCGAGGGCATTCTGCTGATTGCCGATGAGATCGCCACCGGGTTTGGCCGCACGGGTAAGCTGTTTGCCTGCGAACATGCGGATATCACACCGGATATCCTGTGCCTGGGGAAAGCGCTGACCGGCGGCACCATGACGCTCTCCGCCACCCTCACTACCCGCCAGGTGGCCGACACCATCAGCAACGGCGAAGCGGGATGCTTTATGCATGGCCCGACCTTTATGGGCAATCCGCTGGCCTGCGCGGTGGCAAACGAAAGTCTCGCGATCCTGCAAAACGGCGAGTGGCAAACGCAGGTGGCGGCGATTGAGGCGCAGCTGAAAGAAGAGCTGAGCGCCGCCTCGGGGGCGAATTTCGTGGCGGACGTCCGCGTACTGGGTGCCATCGGCGTGATTGAGACCACCCATCCGGTGAATATGGCGGCGCTGCAGCGTTTCTTTGTAGAGCGGGGGGTCTGGGTGCGGCCTTTCGGCAAACTTATCTACCTGATGCCGCCGTATATCATCACGGCTGAACAGCTACGCACGTTAACCGCCGCGGTAGTAGAAGCCGTTAACATTCCGGCGCATTTCACGATTTGACCCTATGCGTTACACTTCCTGAACGAGTGAATAACGAGGGCAAACCGTATGAAAATCATCAGTAAAGATCTGCGCGACGGCGAAAAACTGCCTGAGCGCCACGTCTTCAACGGCATGGGGTATCAGGGAGATAATATCTCTCCGCACCTGGCGTGGGACGATGTACCGGCGGGCACCAAAAGCTTTGTGGTCACCTGCTACGACCCGGATGCGCCAACCGGCTCCGGCTGGTGGCACTGGATTGTGGCCAACCTGCCTGCCGATACGCGCGTCCTGCCGCAGGGTTCCGGCTCCGACCTGGTCGCCCTGCCGGAAGGTGCCATTCAGACGCGCACCGATTTTGGTAAAGCCGGTTACGGTGGCGCCGCGCCACCAAAAGGAGAAACGCACCGCTATATCTTCACGGTGCACGCGCTGGATGTAGAGAAGATTGAGGTCGACGAAGGGGCGAGCGGCGCGATGGTAGGGTTTAACGTGCATTTCCATTCGCTGGGGAGCGCGTCGATTACGGCGATGTATTCGTAATCGTGCGGGCTGATGCCCTCACCCCGGCCCTCTCCCACAGGGAGAGGGAGAAAACCTGACAATTCCCTCTCCCTGTGGGAGAGGGTTAGGGTGAGGGCAAAATATCACAACACCGGCGGCAACAACCCCACCAGACGCCCTTCTTCCAGAAGCTGCATCGCCTTATCAATATCCGGCGCAAAGAAGCGGTCATCATCGTAATGCGATACGTGCTCACGCAGCGCATGACGTGCCTGCTCCAGCAGCGGGCTGGACTTCAGCCCTTCACGCAGATCGATCCCCTGACACGCCGCCAGCCATTCCACCGCCAGCACGCCACGGGTATTGGCGGCCATCTCCCACAGACGACGCCCGGCAGCCGGCGCCATCGAGACGTGATCTTCCTGGTTGGCAGAGGTTGGCAGGCTGTCCACGCTGTGCGGATGCGATAGCGCTTTGTTTTCGCTCGCCAGCGCTGCGGCCGTCACCTGGGCAATCATAAAGCCTGAATTCACCCCGCCGTTGCGCACCAGGAACGGTGGCAGCTGGGACATATGCTTATCCATCATCAGCGCGATACGACGCTCGGACAAGGCGCCCACTTCGGCAATCGCCAGCGCGATGTTATCCGCCGCCATCGCCACGGGCTCGGCGTGGAAGTTACCACCGGAGACCACCTCGTTTTCCTGGGCGAACACCAGCGGGTTATCGGACACCGCGTTGGCTTCCACCAGCAGCACTTCTGCGGCCTGGCGCAGCTGCGTCAGACACGCGCCCATCACCTGGGGCTGACAGCGCAGCGAGTACGGATCCTGTACCTTGTCACAGTTATGGTGCGAATCAGCAATCTCACTGGTCTCCGTCAGCAGATGGCGATACATTGCGGCAGCGTCAATTTGCCCGCGCTGGCCGCGTACGTCATGAATACGCGCGTCAAACGGACGACGCGAGCCCAGCACCGCCTCCGTGGTCAGCGCACCGCACACCACGGCCGAGGCGAACAGATCTTCGGCTTCAAACAGACCACGCAGCGCAAAGGCCGTGGAGGCCTGCGTGCCGTTAAGCAGCGCCAGCCCCTCTTTTGCCGCAAGGGTGATTGGCGCTAGCCCGGCCTTTTTCAGCGCCTCTTTTGCCGGGAGCCACTCTCCCTGCCAGCGCGCCTGGCCTTCCCCCAGCAACAGCAGTGACATATGCGCCAGCGGGGCGAGATCGCCAGAGGCGCCAACAGAGCCTTTGGCGGGGATCCATGGATAGACTTCCGCGTTCACCAGCGCTATCAGGGCCTGGATCACGCTCAGACGAATGCCGGAGAAGCCGCGCGCCAGGCTGTTAATCTTGAGCACCATCATCAGACGGACAATCTCGTCGTCCAGCGGCTGGCCAACGCCTGCGGCGTGGGAAAGCACCAGCGAACGCTGGAGATTTTCCAGATCGTGCGTGGCAATGCGCGTCTGCGCCAGCAGACCAAAACCGGTGTTGATACCGTAGGCGGTACGCCCCTCAGCAATGATGGCTTCAACGCAGGCCACGCTGTCGTTAATGGCGGCATGGGCGCTTTCATCCAGCGAGAGCGTAACCGGCTGACGCCAGACGTTTCGCAGCTGTTTGAGCGTCAGTGAGCCGGGAGTGAGTGTTAACGCGTTCATTCATGCTTTCCTTGTGTGGCAGGGATCATCGGCAGGTTCAGTCCCTGCTCTGTGGCACATTCAATGGCAATCTCGTAACCCGCATCCGCGTGACGCATCACACCGGTTGCCGGGTCGTTGTGCAGCACGCGGGCGATACGCGCGGCGGCTTCATCCGTTCCGTCACAGACGATAACCATCCCGGAATGCTGGGAGAAGCCCATTCCCACGCCGCCACCGTGGTGCAGCGATACCCAGGTCGCGCCGCTGGCAGTGTTGAGTAAGGCATTCAGCAGCGGCCAGTCGGAGACCGCGTCTGAGCCGTCGCGCATGGCTTCGGTTTCGCGGTTCGGGCTGGCGACGGAGCCAGAATCCAGATGGTCGCGACCAATCACAATCGGGGCAGACACTTCGCCACTGCGCACCATTTCGTTAAAAGCCAGACCCAGCTTTTGCCGCCACGCCAGCCCAACCCAGCAGATACGCGCCGGCAAGCCCTGGAAGTTAATGCGCTCGCGGGCCATATCCAGCCAGTGGTGCAGGTGTTCGTCATCCGCGACAATCTCCTTCACTTTGGCATCGGTTTTGTAGATATCTTCCGGGTCGCCGGACAGGGCTACCCAGCGGAAAGGACCGATACCGCGACAGAACAGCGGACGAATATAGGCAGGAACAAATCCCGGGAAATCAAAGGCGTTATTTACGCCCATCTCTTTTGCCATCTGGCGGATGTTGTTGCCGTAATCGAAGGTCGGAATGCCCATCTCGCTGAACGCCAGCATGGCGGATACATGCTCTGCCATTGAACGCTTAGCGGCCAGTACCGTGCCTTCAGGATCGGTTTCTGCTTTTTGCTGGTAGGCTTCCCACGTCCAGCCTTTTGGCAGATAACCGTGCAGCGGATCGTGGGCGCTGGTCTGGTCGGTGACGAGATCGGGACGCACGCCGCGGGCCACCAGTTCCGGCAGGATCTCTGCCGCGTTGCCGCACAACGCTATAGACACCGCTTTACCTTCCGCAGTGTATTTTTTGATACGCGCCAGCGCGTCATCGAGGCTGTCGGCCTGTTCGTCAACATAGCGTGTACGCAGACGGAAATCGATGCGGCTCTGCTGGCATTCGATGTTCAGCGAGCAGGCGCCAGCCAGCGTCGCGGCCAGCGGCTGTGCACCGCCCATGCCACCCAGCCCCGCGGTCAGTACCCAGCGGCCTTTCAGCGAGCCGTTGTAGTGCTGACGACCGGCTTCGACAAAGGTTTCATAGGTGCCCTGCACAATCCCCTGGCTGCCAATATAGATCCAGCTACCCGCGGTCATCTGGCCATACATCGCCAGCCCTTTGGCATCCAGTTCGTTAAAGTGTTCCCAGGTCGCCCAGTGTGGGACCAGGTTGGAGTTGGCAATCAACACGCGCGGCGCGTTTTTGTGGGTTTTAAACACGCCGACCGGCTTGCCGGATTGCACCAGCAGGGTTTCGTCGTGTTCCAGTTCGGTCAGGGCCTTAACAATGGCGTCATAGCATTCCCAGTTGCGCGCGGCGCGGCCAATGCCGCCGTACACCACCAGTTCGTGGGGGTTTTCCGCAACCTCAGGATCAAGGTTGTTCATCAACATGCGCAGTGGTGCTTCGGTGAGCCAGCTTTTGGCGGTAAGGGTGGTGCCGCGCGCGGCGCGGACATCCTGCTGACGGTATTTACCTGACGACATTGTGTGCTCCTCATACGGGACAGATGATGCATTTAGATATACTTGTATAGACAAGCACACACAAGGTCAGATTTAACAAAAAAGATACAATTTTGTTATATTGCGTTAGCTATCACGCTTTTAAAACTTATGACATAAAGTGGCCCTGCAACCGATAGCGGCTACCGGGGAACAGCAGTCTTGCATGCGACACAATCTGCGTGGATGACCAGGTGCGACGGCGGATCAGCAGGCAGGGATCGTGCTCTTTGATACGCAGCAGCTCGCACTCCTGCGGCGTCGCGCGCACCGCTTCCACAATATGCTCCCCTTCCGTCAGCGGTGCGACAAGCGAGAGAAAGGCATGCGGCGTGGTCTGGGTGTAATCCTGGTCCAGATAGTCCGGTATCCGTTCGGCGTTTACGCAGCGATCCTCAATCTGCACCGGCACGTCATTTTCGAAATGCACCATTACGGAATGGAAGATCCGGGTTCCCTCCTTGACGTTCAGTACCGCAGCCTGCTCGGCGCTGGCCTGCGTCTCTTCAAGCACCAGCACTTCGCAGTGGTGCTGATGGTTTCGCGACGCTATCTCGTCCGCAATGCTGCGGATTTCAAACAGCGCCGATTGTCCTTTCGGCTCCGCCACAAACGTCCCGACCCCCTGCAGACGCACCAGCAGGCCTTCGTCGGTTAGCTCGCGTAACGCCCGGTTGATGGTCATCCGGCTAAAGCCAAACTGCGCCACCAGATCGGCTTCAGAGGGAATGCGGTCATGCGGCCGCCAGACGCCGGTGGCGATTTTTTCGCTGATCGTCTGCTTCACCTTTTCGTAGAAAGGTGCGGGAGAGCCGGACGGCGGCTGAGGTGAGCGTGAGAACATCGTGACTCCTTAAATGTTGTTATGCCCACCAGTGAGCAATTTGCCAGGCCAGACGGGCGGCAAGCTTCGCCCCCTGTCCGTCCCGATCGTAGTGTGGGTTAAATTCTACCAGATCGGCGGCCTGCAGTTTTCCGCTACGGCAAATGCGCTCGATCGCGGGCAGGAGATCCCGCGCCGGGACGCCTAACGCTGCGGGGGCTGACACGGCGGGCATCTCGGCTGCGGGCAGAACGTCCAGATCAATGGTGAGGTAAACACGATCTGCCTGCGCCAGCACCTGTTCCAGCGCTGATAGCGCATCCCGGTGGAAATGCAGATCGTCCACCAGCGTGGCGTTAAGCCGTTCAGCCTCGTCAAACAGCGCCTGGGTGTTCGCCGCGCGGCTGACGCCAAAACAGGCGTACTGAAATTCCCGCGCGTGGTCAGCACAGTAGTTCGCCAGCTGACGAAACGGGGTGCCGGAGGTGGCCCGTTCGGCCTTGCGCAAATCAAGATGCGCATCCAGGTTGATGACCGCCACGCGCTCATTCGGGAACGCCTCAAGAATACCACGGCCGTGGGCCCAGGCGGTCTCGTGTCCGCCGCCCAACACCAGCGTACGCATGCCAGCCTGCTGACAGGTGACCACAGCATCGCTCAGTGCCTGTTGGCCCTCTTCCAGGTGGTCATCCTCAACGTAAACCGACCCCATGTCCACCAGCCGTTCGTGGCCGGAATGCGTTGCCATGTTCGCCAGCGCCTTACGCAGCACGTCGGGAGCCTGCGCCGCACCCTGCCTGCCCTGATTACGCCTCACCCCTTCATCACAGGCAAAGCCTATCAGCGCAATCGCGGATGAAACCGGGGTAAATTGCGACGGCTGGCGTATGGTCTGAAAAATCCGTTTTGCGTTGCTGGCCTCGGCGCTGTCGTCTCGCCCCTGCCAGACCGTTTCGGCTACGGGCCGCCATAACGTCATACTGCCTCCCCACGGAAAATGCGTTGATACAGCGGATTGCGTCCCGGCTCGTAAACCATTTCTACCGGATGGTCTGCATCCCAGACGATAAAATCAGCCATGAAACCAGCCTTTAACTGCCCGTGCGTTGTGCCACGCCCCAGCGCCTGCGCGGCGTGCCGCGTGACGCCAGCCCAGGCCTCTTCAGGCGTCAGGCCAAACTGTACACAGGCCATGTTCATGGCCAGATGAATGCTCGCGAACGGGCTGGTGCCGGGGTTGTAATCTGTGGCGACCGCCATCGGTACGCCCTGCGCCCGGAGCTGTTCAACCGGTGGACGCTGACGCTCCTGAAGAAAATAGAACGCGCCGGGCAGCAGTACCGCAACCGTGCCGCTTTGCGCCATGGCCTGAACACCGGCCTCATCCAGGTATTCGATATGATCGGCAGATAACCCTTTAAATCGGCTGACCAGCGCCGCACCGCCCAGGTTAGAAAGTTGCTCCACGTGCCCTTTCACCGGAATACCCCGTGCGCTGGCGGCCAGGAAAAGCCGCTCGGTTTGTGCTGGCGTGAAGCCGACGTTTTCACAAAACACATCCACGGCTTCGAACAGCCCTTTTTGCCACAGGTCGGGCATGATCTGCTCGCACACCAGGGTAAGGTACGCGTCTGGATCGTGGCGGTATTCCGCCGGAACCGCATGTGCCGCCAGCAGGGTTGGGCTGATCTCAACCGGATTACTCAGGCTGAGCTGGTGTGCGACCTGCAGCATTTTTTCTTCAGCCGCGGCGTTAAGACCGTAGCCGGATTTGATTTCCAGGGTGGTCACCCCTTCATTCATTAACCGCTCCAGCCGCTGCTGCGCCAGTGTAAGCAACTTTTCCGGCGAACTGTCGCGGGTTGCCGAGACGGTGGCGTTAATTCCGCCCCCCTGTGCGCTGATGGTCTGATAGGAGACGCCGTTGAGACGCTGCTCCCACTCCGCCGCGCGATTGCCGCCAAACACAAGGTGGGTATGGCAGTCGATAAGACCCGGCGTGACCAGGCGTCCACCGAGATCGACGCATTTATCATGCCCGGAAGCGAGATCTGCTTCAGGAATGACGGCCAGAAGGGTTTGACCGCGCACCACAAGGGCATGATGCGCTTGCAGGCCATAAGATTCTTCACCAGGAACCATTGTCGCCAGTCGCGCATTTCGCCATATCACATCGTCGGGATGAAGTTGCAGCATAAGCCTTTCACTTGTCATGGGTTGTATAGACATTTATTTTCATCTGCTGGCTGCTGTCAACCGCCTTTATGAAAATGTTATTTATTTGTGACGACTTTCCCGCCGCCTGCGGGCGAAAAATGCAACTTTTCCCCTTTTTATCTTCCCGTTTCGCTCAACTTAGTATAAAAAAGCAGGCTATTTCGTCTATCTCGTTTAAGACTTGCATACCCAGGAGCTTCACCTTGAACATTTCCAGGATTTCCCGTCTGGCGTTGGCACTCGCCTTTGGCGTGACATTATCCGCATGCAGTTCAACGCCACCGGATCAGCGACCTTCTGAGCAGGTCGCGCCAGGCACCGCATCCCGTCCGATTTTGTCCGCTGATGAAGCGAAAAACTTCGATCGCGCGCACTACTTCTCCGCGATGGATCCAAACGCAGCACCGTGGACGCCGTCTTCTATTAACCTGCCGAAGCAGCCAAACTTTGTTGTGGGTCCGGCAGGCGCGCAGGGCGTGACGCACACCTCTATTCAGGCTGCGGTGGACGCTGCCATCACCAAACACAGCGCATCTCGCCAGTACATCGCGATCATGCCTGGTGAATATGAAGGTACCGTTTACGTTCCGGCAGCACCGGGCAGCATCACCCTTTACGGTCTGGGTGAAAAAGCCATCGACGTTAAAATTGGTCTGGCGATTGATTCCGAAATCGACAGCACTACCTGGCGTCACCTGGTCAACCCGGCGGGTAAATACATGCCTGGCAAACCGGCCTGGTATATGTTTGATAACTGCCAGAGCAAGCGTTCCGCCACCATTGGCGTGATGTGCTCTGCGGTCGTCTGGTCTCAGAACAACGGTCTGCAGCTGCAGAACCTGACCATTCAGAACACCCTGGGCGACAGCGTTGATGCGGGTAACCACCAGGCCGTGGCGCTGCGTAGCGATGGCGACAAGGTGCAGCTCAATAACGTGAACATTCTGGGTCGTCAGAACACCTTCTTCGTGACCAACAGCGGTGTACAGAACACCCTGCAGAATAACCGTCTGACCCGTACGCTGGTGACCAACAGCTACATCGAAGGTGACGTGGATCTGGTCTCCGGTCGTGGCGCAGTGGTATTTGATAACACCGATTTCCGCGTCGTGAACTCCCGTACCCAGCAGGAAGGTTACGTGTTTGCGCCAGCGACACAGTCAAACCTGTTCTACGGCTTCCTCGCCGTCAACAGCCGCTTCAACGCCGCCGGTGACGGCGTGGCGCAGCTGGGTCGCTCCCTGGATGTGGACTCTGCAACCAACGGCCAGGTCGTGATCCGTGACAGCGTCATCAACGAAGGTTTCAACATGGCAAAACCATGGGGTGATGCCGCCATCTCCAAACGTCCGTTCTCCGGCAATACCGGTTCTGTGGACGATAAAGGAAACGTGCAGCGCAACCTGAACGACGCTAACTTCAACCGCATGTGGGAATACAACAACCGCGGTCTGGGTAGCAAAGTGGTTGCTGAGCCGAAGCAGTAATCTTTTTTTGCCGGGTGGCGGCTTCGCCTTACCCGGCCTGTCCGTTAATGCCGTACCACCGGGCATAAAAAAACCTCGCGTTCGCGAGGTTTTTTTGTTTTAAGCCGCTTAGTGAGCGTTGACCACTACCCACATTGGCCCCTGGCCTACCGCATAGCGCCCTTTCTCTTCCAGCAGGCCCTGCTCGCCTTTGATTTCGTACAGCGCGATGTGGTGAGACTTCTGCCCCGCTGCAATCAGGTATTTACCGCTGTGATCGATATTAAAGCCACGCGGCTGCGTTTCCGTCGGCTGGAAGCCTTCCACTGCCAGCACGCTGCCGTCTTCCGAAACGCTAAAGATGGTGATCAGGCTGGAAGTACGGTCACAGGCGTAGAGATGGCGACCATCCGGCGTAATATGAATATCCGCCGCCCAGCGGGTGTCGGAGAAATCAGCCGGCATCATATCCAGCGTCTGCACGCACTCAATCTGGCCGTTAGGATCTTTCAGTTCCCAGACGTCCACCGAGCTGTTCAGCTCGTTCACCACGTAGGCGTACTGCTGATTCGGATGGAAGACCATATGACGTGGACCCGCACCTTCAACGGTCGTCACTTCCGCCGGATTCTGCGCCACCAGGTGACCATCGTCGCTCAGGGTAAACAGGCAGATTCGATCCTGCTTCAGCGCCGGTACCCACAGCGTGCGGTTGTCCGGAGAGATATTTGCCGAGTGGCAACCTTCCAGACCTTCCACCACATCCACGGTGTCGACCGGAATGCCCTCTTCCAGACGCGTCACGCTGACACAGCCCGCGTTATAGGAGCCGCTGAAAACAAAGTTGCCCTTGCGATCGGTTGAGATGTGGGTTGGGCTACCCGGCAATGGCGCCTCCGCAGTGTAAGTCAGCGCGCCGTCATCCGGAGAGATGCGGTAGGCCAGCACGCGAAACTCCGGGCGCACACCCACGTACAAGAAACGTTTATCCGGACTGATCGCCATTGGCTGTACCTGACCTGGCACATCAACAACCTGCACCAGCGTGAGGGTCCCCTCGGCATTTAAACGCCAGACGTGGATCTGCTGGCTTTCAGGACTGGCGGTATAAACGGTTTGTTTCATGAATATTCACTCCTCACTGCGCATGAAAGTAGTTAACTTTTGACGGTGAATGCTGAATTGTCGACGGGAGTTTTGACGCGTTCGCCTCTCGGTGTACCATCCCATCAGATCGTAAATTCAATATTAACCCGGAAAAACAAATGACCTCGCGTGTGATTGCTCTGGATTTAGACGGTACCTTACTGACGCCGCAAAAAACCCTTCTCCCCTCCTCCCTTGAAGCGCTTAAACGCGCACAGGAAGTGGGATATCAACTCCTTATCGTAACGGGTCGACATCACGTTGCCATTCACCCTTTTTATCAGGCACTGGCGTTAGATACACCTGCAATTTGTTGTAATGGCACTTATTTGTATGATTATCAGGCAAAAAAGGTTTTAGAATCCGACCCGCTGCCGGTTCCCCAGGCATTGCAGTTAATTGATCTGCTGGATGAACATGCCATCCACGGCCTGATGTATGTCGATAATGCGATGGTCTATGAGCGCCCGACTGGCCACGTTATCCGCACCACCAACTGGGCTCAGTCTCTGCCAGAAGCGCAGCGTCCGGTCTTTACCCAGGTCTCCTCCCTGCGCCAGGCGGCTCAGGATGTGGAAGCTATCTGGAAATTCGCATTGACCGATGAAGACACCACCAAACTGAATACCTTCGCGAAACATGTTGAACAGACGCTGGGGCTGGAGTGTGAATGGTCCTGGCATGACCAGGTGGATATCGCCCGCAAAGGCAACAGTAAAGGCAAGCGCCTGACGCAGTTCGTGGAGTCTCAGGGATGGTCAATGCAGGATGTGATCGCCTTTGGCGATAACTACAACGACATCAGCATGCTGGAAGCCGCCGGAACGGGCGTGGCAATGGGCAATGCCGATGACGCGGTGAAAGCGCGCGCTAACGTGGTGATTGGCGATAACACCACCGACAGCATCGCGCAGTACATTTATACCCACCTGCTGTAATCAGGTGGTAATGGAGACGCTCTTGATTTGCGCGTAAAGCCACAGGCCAGGTTTGATCCCTAACTCATCCCTGGCCCACGGGCTGATCCGTGCCCAGAGCGTCCTGCTCCCCACCTCAAGCTGCACCTCTACCTGACCGTTATCATCAAAACACTCGGCGACCTTCGCGCGCAGGATATTTCGGATACTGGTCTGCAGCGGAGGCTGTAAAACCAGAGAGACATCCGACGCCTGAATACGAATACGCAGCGCCGACTGCAGGGGCTTGTCGATTTTATTCACCCACAGGTGCTGGTCGCCCAACGCCAGGGCGGTCATCGCGTAATGCGGATGGTGCTCCAGCACGCTCACCTTCAGGATGCTGCTCTGCTGCTCACGGGGCAGCCACGGGTGCATGACGCTACTGCCCCAGACCTCTTCAAGATTGCCAAACGCCTTTACGCTGCCGTTTTCCAGCACCAGTACGTTATCCGCCAGATGCAGAATTTCATCCAGGGAGTGACTGACGTACAGCATCGGGATCTTGATTTCACGCGCCAGGCGCTGGAGATACGGCAGGAGTTCACGTTTACGCGGAATATCCAGCGAGGCCAGCGGCTCATCAAGCAGCAGGAGTTCGGGGGCGGTGAGCAACGCGCGCCCTATCGCCACCCGCTGTTTCTCACCGCCGGAGAGCGAGGAAGGCAACCGGTCAAGCAGTGGCTCAATGCCCAGCAGCGCCACCAGCTTGTCAAACTGCGCGGCCATGCTTTTGGCCATGCCGTAACGCAGATTTCCGCGCACGCTGTAGTGTGGGAATAACCGCGCATCCTGAAACACATAGCCAATACGCCGTTTATCCGGCGTCAGGTAAATGTTGTTTTCAACGTCATTCAGGACGCGATCGTTCAGCACAATGCGCCCTGCCTGAGGGCGTGTCAGGCCACCGATCGCATTAATGAGCGAGGTTTTCCCGGCGCCGGAGACCCCAAAGATGGCGGTAATACCGGTGGCGGGCAGCGTCTCGTTCAGTGTAAGGGTGTGGTTTCCCAGCGTCTGGGTGAAATGGAGTTCCAGCATAACTATTTCCCCATCCGCTCGCGGCTGAGTCGCGCCAGCCATTCAGAGACCAGCAGCGATATCAGCGCCAGCACAATTGAGATAACACACAGACGTGCCGCAGCACCTTCGCCACCCGGCGTCTGTATCAGCGTATACATGGCCGAAGGGATCGTCCGCGTTTCACCGGGGATGTTCGAAACAAAGGTAATGGTGGCACCGAATTCACCCAGCGAACGGGCAAAGGCCAGTACCGTACCGACAATAATGCCCGGCAGCGTGAGCGGTAACGTAATGGTGAAAAAGACGCGCCAGCGCCCGGCACCCAGCGTGCGGGCGGCCTGTTCCAGTTTGATATCCACCCCTTCCAGCGCCAGGCGGATAGCCCTCACCATCAGCGGAAATGACATCACCGCCGCGGCCAGCACCGCACCGCGCCAGCTAAAGGCAAAGGTCAGCCCGAACCAGTCGTACAGCCACTGGCCGATAAACCCGCGTCGCCCCATGGACACCAGCAGCAGATACCCCACCACCACGGGTGGCAACACCAGCGGAAGATGGAGAACGCTGTCAAGCAGGGCTTTGCCGGGAAACTTACAGCGCACCAGCAACCAGGCAAAGAAGATCCCAAAGGGCAAACTTAGCGCAACCGCCAGGGAAGAGACTTTCAGGCTCAGCAGTACAGCCTGCCATTCAGGATCGGTCAATATCATTCGTGAGTCGTAAATCCATAACGTTTAAAGATTGCGGACGCTTCCGGCCCCTTCAGGTACGCCTGGAAGGCCGTCACGGTCGCATTTTTATGTCCATCAACAATCGCAACAGGATATTCCACTTTTTTGTGGGCGTCTTCCGGGAACGTGCCAACCACTTTGACACCCTTGCTGGCAACGGCATCCGAGCCGTAGACAATGCCCAGCGGAGCCTCATGGCGTTCCACCAGTGCCAGCGCACCGCGTACGTCTTCCGCCGGCGCCAGATCTGAAGACAGTGTCTGCCACGCGCCCAGCTTCTGCAGGGCCTCTTTCGCGTAAATCCCAGCCGGTACATGGTCCGGATCGCCCACCGCCAGGCGGCCACCGTTCAGAAGACGCGTCCAGTGAGTCTCTTTGTTGATGGTGATGTCACCCTGCGGACTGGCTTTTGGCGCGACCACGACAAGGCTATTCCCCAGCAGCGTTTCGCGGGTTGTCGTATCCACGGCTTTCTTCTCAACCACGTAATCCATCCATTTCTGATCGGCAGAGATGAACAGATCGGCCGGTGCCCCCGCTTCTATCTGGCGCGCCAGTGTAGAAGAGGACGCAAAAGAGGAGACGACGTCGACGTTCTTCTCTTTTTTATACGCAGCGGCAATATCCTGCATCGCATTCGTCAGCGACGCCGCCGCAAAAACCGTGATTTTACCTTCGTCGGCCAGCGCGTGTCCGGTCAGCGAAAGTGCCAGCGTTGCCCCTGCGAAAAAGCGTAACCCTGTACGTGCCATCTGTAGCTCCTGTGCGTTTCGTTATATACGCAATAATATAACGACAACGCCGGAGAGATCCCAGCGTTAAATCGTACCGATCAAGAGGTACAATTACCGGATGCTTTAAATGATATCGGCGATGACGAAAAATACTTGAGAGCAAAACGCCCGGGCAAGCCGGGCGTTTTGTGGGGAATCAGTGCTGCTTTTTAGCGCGGTCTCTGTGACCAATGTTCGAAAAGACGTTGAACACTTCACCCAGGCCGTAGATGGCACCGAGGATGATGGCCATCACTACTGGTACCATGATCACGGCGAATACCAGACTTTTCAACAACTCTAACATGGTTTTCTCCAGATATTGTGGACGGCTTATTCTACCCTGAAAAGTAAGAAAAACATCCCCTTTTGTGCGGTGCCCTTTGCGCCCTGTGCCATTTGGTTCACAATAGCCCTTTTGTCAGGACACTCCGTTATGCAGGCTGAAATTCTCCTTACCCTACGACTTCAGCAGAAGCTTTTCGCCGATCCGCGACGTATCGCCCTGCTTAAACAAATAGAACAAACGGGTTCAATAAGCCAGGGGGCAAAAAACGCGGGCATTAGTTATAAAAGCGCCTGGGATGCGATCAACGACATGAATACCCTGAGCGAGCAGATGCTGGTTGAGCGAGCCACGGGCGGCAAAGGGGGCGGTGGCGCCGTGCTGACCCGTTACGGCCAGCGTCTGATTCAGCTTTATGACCTGCTGGCCCAGATCCAGCAGAAAGCGTTCGATGTGCTAAGTGACGATGATAACCTCCCGCTGGACAGCCTGTTAGCCGCCATTTCTCGCTTCTCACTCCAGACCAGCGCCCGCAACCAGTGGTTTGGCACGGTCACCGCACGCGATAACGGGCAGGTGCAGCAACATATCGAGATCCTGCTTGCCGACGGCACCACCCGCCTGAAGGCCGCCGTGACGACCCAAAGCGGAGAGCGTCTGGGGCTGGATGAAGGCAAGGAGGTACTGGTGTTGCTGAAAGCGCCGTGGGTCGCAGTGACGCGCGATGCCGAATGCGCCAAAGCGGCAGACAACCAGCTGCAGGGTACCATCCGCCATATCGAACGCGGCGAAGCGCAGTGTGAGGTGCTGATGACCCTGCCGGACGGACAGATGTTATGCGCGACGGTTGCCTTAAGCGAGGCGCAGGAATTAGAAGAAGGTGCTGTGGTTACCGCATATTTCAACGCAGACCGGGTGATTATCGCCACATTGTGCTAAGCGGATTGACAAGCGTGCCGACAGTGAGTATCCCTGACAGCTGACGCTGCAAAAAATGGGATAAATCATGTCATCATTGCATATTTCGCAAGGTACGTTTCGTCTTGGCGATACCCGAACGCTGACGCTTGCTGATTTAACATTACGCGCGGGTGAGAGCTGGGCATTTGTGGGCACCAACGGGAGCGGCAAGTCCGCGCTGGCCCGGGCGCTGGCCGGAGAACTCACCCTGCTTAAAGGCGAACGCCAGAGCCATTTTACACGTACGACGCGCCTGTCGTTTGAACAGCTGCAGAAGCTGGTGAGCGATGAATGGCAGCGCAACAACACCGACTTACTCAGCCCGGGCGAAGAAGACACCGGCCGCACGACGGCAGAAATTATTCAGGATGAAGTTAACAATCCTGCCCGCTGTCAGCAGCTGGCGGAGCAGTTCGGCATCACCGCCCTTCTGAACCGGCGCTTTAAATACCTCTCTACCGGCGAGACGCGTAAAACGCTGCTCTGCCAGGCGCTGATGAGCGAACCTGAGCTGTTAATCCTGGATGAGCCGTTCGACGGTCTGGACGTGCAGTCCCGCGCCCAGCTGGCGGACCTGCTGGCCTCACTTAACAAGCAGGGCTACACCCTTGTGCTGGTGCTTAACCGTTTTGATGAAATCCCGGATTTTGTGCAGAACGCCGGGGTGCTGGCGGACTGCAGCCTTACCGAAACCGGCGAAAAATCGGTACTGCTGAAGCAGGCATTGATTGCCCAACTGGCGCACAGCGAAAAGCTCGACGGCATTACCCTGCCCGAACCCGACGCCCCTTCGGTACGTCTCGCTTTAGATCCGCACCAGCCACGCATTGTGCTGCGTGACGGGGTGGTCTCCTATGACGATCGTCCGATCCTGAATCATCTCAGCTGGACGGTTAACCCGGGCGAACACTGGCAGATTGTCGGTCCCAACGGCGCGGGGAAATCAACGCTGCTGAGCCTCATCACCGGCGATCATCCGCAGGGCTACAGCAACGATCTGACCCTGTTTGGCCGCCGTCGCGGAAGCGGTGAAACCATCTGGGATATTAAAAAGCATATCGGCTATGTCAGCAGCAGCCTGCATCTGGATTACCGGGTCAGCACCACCGTACGCAATGTGATCCTCTCCGGGTACTTTGATTCCATCGGTATTTATCAGGCGGTATCGGACAAACAGCACAAGCTGGCCCAGCAGTGGCTGGATATTCTGGGAATGGACAACCGGGTCGCTGACGCGCCGTTTCACAGTCTGTCCTGGGGGCAGCAGCGTCTGGCATTGATCGTCCGGGCGCTGGTGAAACACCCGACGCTGCTGATCCTCGATGAGCCGCTTCAGGGGCTGGATCCGCTGAACCGCCAGTTGATCCGCCGCTTTGTGGATGTGCTGATTGGCGAAGGTGAAACCCAGTTACTGTTTGTCTCACATCATGCTGAAGACGCACCGGCCTGCATCACGCACCGTCTGGAGTTTATCCCGGACGGTGAGCACTATCGTTACCTGCTGAGCAAAATCGATTAACTTGCGGAGGGCGCCGCCCTCCGCTTTTCAGATAACCTGCAGTGATACTTCTTTATCTCTTTGATCTACAATGCGACTGGATCAAAAAAAAGCGGGTTTGAAAAACAGTGTAAACGATTCCACTAATTTATCCCATGTCACACTTTTCACGTCTCTGTTATGCTATGGTTATTACATACCATAAGCCTAATGGAGCGAAATATGCGAGTTCTGGTAACAGGTGGTAGCGGTTACATAGGAAGTCATACCTGTGTGCAACTGCTGCAAAACGGTCATGATGTCATCATCCTCGACAACCTGTGCAATAGTAAGCGCAGCGTGCTGCCTGTGATTGAACGTCTTGGCGGAAAACAACCGACGTTTGTCGAAGGTGACATCCGCAATGAAGCGTTGATGACCGAGATCCTCCACGACCATGCTATTGAAACGGTGATCCACTTCGCGGGCCTGAAAGCGGTCGGTGAGTCGGTCGCGAAGCCGCTTGAGTATTACGACAACAACGTCAACGGTACCCTGCGTCTTATCTCCGCCATGCGCGCGGCGAACGTCAAAAACTTCATCTTTAGCTCATCCGCCACCGTCTACGGCGACCAGCCGAAAATCCCTTACGTCGAGAGTTTCCCCACCGGGACACCGCAAAGCCCGTACGGCAAAAGCAAACTGATGGTGGAGCAGATCCTGACCGACCTGCAAAAAGCACAGCCGGAATGGAGCATCGCCCTGCTGCGCTACTTCAACCCGGTCGGTGCCCATCCGTCAGGCGATATGGGTGAAGATCCGCAGGGCATTCCAAATAACCTGATGCCGTATATCGCCCAGGTGGCGGTGGGTCGCCGCGATTCCCTGGCGGTGTTCGGCAATGACTACCCGACTGCAGATGGCACCGGCGTGCGTGATTACATCCACGTTATGGATCTGGCCGACGGCCACGTGGCGGCAATGCAGCAGCTGGCCGACAAGCCGGGTGTGCATATTTACAACCTCGGCGCCGGTATTGGCAGCAGCGTGCTGGATGTGGTTAACGCCTTCAGCAAAGCCTGCGGTAAGCCGGTCAACTATCACTTCGCCCCCCGCCGCGAAGGAGACCTCCCGGCATACTGGGCCGATGCAACCAAAGCCGATAAAGAGCTTAACTGGCGTGTTACCCGCACGCTGGATGAAATGGCACAGGATACCTGGCACTGGCAGTCTCGCCACCCACAAGGTTATCCGGACTAAGGATCCGTCATGACTTCATTCAATCCCGTCGATCATCCGCATCGTCGTTTTAACCCGCTTAGCGGGCAATGGATTTTGGTGTCTCCGCATCGCGCCAAGCGCCCCTGGCAGGGGGCGCAAGAGACGCCTGCAAAACAGACGCTGCCACAGCACGACCCGGACTGCTTCCTGTGTCCGGGCAACACCCGCGTAACGGGAGATAAAAACCCGGACTACAAAGGCACCTTCGTTTTCACCAATGATTTTGCCGCGCTCATGACCGACACGCCGGACGCGCCGCAGAGCGATGATCCGCTGATGCGTTGTGAAAGCGCCCGGGGAACCAGCCGCGTGATCTGCTTCTCGCCCGATCACAGCAAAACGCTGCCGGAGCTCAGTGTTGATGCGCTGAAAGAGGTGGTGAGCACCTGGCAGGCACAAACTGCGGAGCTGGGCCAGACTTATCCGTGGGTGCAGGTATTCGAAAATAAAGGCGCCGCGATGGGCTGCTCTAACCCGCATCCGCACGGGCAGATCTGGGCGAACAGTTTCCTGCCCAACGAAGCCGAACGCGAAGATCGGCTGCAAAAAGCCTATTACGCGGAAAACGGCTCCCCGATGCTGGTGGACTACACCCGGCGTGAACTGGCCGACGGTAGCCGTACTGTGGTCGAAACGGAACACTGGCTGGCCGTTGTGCCGTACTGGGCGGCGTGGCCCTTTGAAACGTTGCTGCTGCCTAAAGCACACGTTCAACGCATTACGGATCTCAGTGACGCACAACGTGACGACCTTGCGCTGGCGCTGAAAAAGCTGACCAGCCGTTACGACAATCTGTTCCAGTGCTCCTTCCCGTACTCAATGGGCTGGCACGGTGCACCGTTTAACGGCGAAGAGAATCAACACTGGCAGTTGCATGCCCATTTCTATCCGCCGCTGCTGCGTTCTGCGACGGTGCGTAAATTTATGGTGGGCTATGAAATGCTGGCGGAAACCCAGCGTGACCTGACGGCAGAACAGGCCGCAGAACGCCTGCGCGCCGTCAGCGATGTCCATTATCGCGAATCAGGAGTCTAATAAATGAGTCTGAAAGATAAAACACAATCCCTGTTTGCTGAAAAATTTGGCTACCCTGCCACCCACGTTATCCAGGCACCTGGCCGCGTAAACCTGATTGGTGAACACACCGACTACAACGACGGTTTTGTCCTGCCCTGCGCCATTGATTACCAGACGGTGATCGCCTGCGCAAAGCGCGATGACCACAAAGTGCGCGTGATTGCGGCGGATTACGGTAATGAGATGGACGAGTTTTCCCTCGATGCCCCAATTGTTATCCACGACAGCCAGCAGTGGTCCAACTATGTGCGCGGCGTGGTGAAACATCTGCAAAAGCGTAATAAGAACTTTGGCGGTGCGGATCTCGTCATCAGCGGCAACGTGCCACAAGGGGCCGGTTTAAGCTCGTCGGCATCCCTGGAAGTGGCGGTGGGAACCGTCTTCCAGCAGCTGTACCATCTGCCGCTGGACGGGGCGCAAATCGCACTGAACGGCCAGGAAGCGGAGAATCAGTTTGTGGGCTGCAACTGCGGCATCATGGACCAGCTTATCTCCGCGCTGGGCAAAAAAGAGCATGCGTTACTGATCGACTGCCGAACGCTTGGAACCAAAGCCGTTCCCCTGCCAAAGGGTGCCGCGGTCGTGATTATCAACAGCAACTTTAAACGTACGCTGGTGGGCAGCGAGTACAACACCCGCCGCGAGCAGTGCGAAACCGGCGCACGCTTCTTCCAGCAACCGGCCCTGCGCGACGTGACGCTTAACGAATTCAACAAAGTGGCGCACGAGCTGGATCCGGTGGTGGCAAAACGTGTGCGTCATGTGCTGACAGAAAACGCCCGAACCGTTGAGGCCGCTTCCGCGCTGGCAAAAGGGGACCTGAAACGTATGGGGGAACTGATGGCAGAGTCCCACGCCTCCATGCGCGATGACTTCGAAATCACCGTTCCGCAAATCGACACCCTGGTGGAGATCGTCAAAGCAGTCATCGGCGATAAAGGCGGTGTACGCATGACGGGTGGTGGTTTTGGTGGCTGCATCGTCGCTCTGGTGCCGGAAGATCTCGTCCCGGCCGTCCAGTCGGCGGTGGAGAAACAGTACGAAGCCAAAACGGGCATTAAAGAAACGTTCTATGTTTGTAAAGCATCACAAGGAGCCGGACAGTGCTAAACGAAACGCCAACCCTCGCACCGGATGGTCTGCCGTATCGCCTGTTAACCCTGCGCAACAGCGCAGGGATGGTGGTTACGCTGATGGACTGGGGAGCCACATTGCTCTCCGCCCGCGTACCGATGCCAGACGGCAGCGTACGCGAAACCCTTCTCGGCTGCGCGTCACCTGAGCAATACATCAACCAGGCCGCCTATCTTGGCGCGTCCGTCGGGCGCTATGCGAACCGCATTGCGAAAAGCCGTTTTGAGCTCAACGGTGTTCGCTACACGTTGCTGCCAAGCCAGGGTGAGAACCAGTTGCATGGTGGACCGGAAGGATTTGACAAACGCCGCTGGAAAATTGTCCAGCAAAACGACCGCGAAGTGCTGTTTTCACTCGACTCGCTGGATGGCGACCAGGGGTTCCCCGGTAATCTTACCGCTTTCGCACGCTTTACGCTGACCGACGACAACCGTATCGCCATTGAATACCGTGCGACGGTCGACAAGCCGTGTCCGGTCAACCTGACCAACCACGCCTACTTCAACCTCGATGGTCATCAGTGCGATGTGCGCAACCATAAGCTGCAGATCCTGGCGGATGAATACCTGCCAGTGGATGAAATGGGCATCCCTTATCAGGGGCTGAAGTCCGTGAGCGGCACCAGCTTTGACTTCCGCAGTGCAAAATCCATCGCCCGGGATTTCCTCAGCGATGACGATCAGCGCAAGGTAAAAGGTTACGACCACGCGTTCCTGCTGCAGGCAAAAGGCGATGTGAAACAGCCTGCCGCGCAGGTCTGGTCTGCGGATGAGAAACTGCAGATGACGGTCTATACCTCCGCTCCTGCCCTGCAATTCTACTCCGGTAACTATCTGGGCGGGACAACCGCGCGTGAACACGATGAGTACAGCGACTGGCAAGGCCTGGCGCTGGAGAGCGAGTTCCTGCCGGACAGCCCGAACCATACCGAATGGCCACAGCCGGACTGTGTGCTGCGCCCGGGTGAAGAGTACGTCAGCGTCACCGAGTATCATTTTACTCCGCACGCTTAACCTCCGGCCGCAACAACGTCAGCCCTCCCCTGGAGGGCTTTTTTCTGCACGCCTTGCTGAAAATAGCGCCAATCGCAGACAAAATCATAACCCTGGATTCACAAGCACCTTACACTCAGAGACTATTTTCGCTATGGTTAGGGTTAAGCGTTGCTGCTGGCACGGCCACGGCAATATAATGAGAATTGTTATCATTCTAAAAATGCTTGAGGAGTAAGAGATGGCTATTACTAAGCTGGTTCTGGTGCGCCACGGCGAAAGCCAGTGGAACAACGAAAACCGCTTCACCGGTTGGTACGACGTTGATCTGTCAGAGAAAGGCGTAAGCGAAGCAAAAGCAGCGGGTAAACTGCTGAAGGAAGAAGGCTTCAGCTTTGATTTTGCTTACACCTCTGTGCTGAAACGTGCCATCCACACCCTGTGGAACGTGCTGGACGAACTGGATCAGGCCTGGCTGCCGGTTGAAAAATCCTGGAAACTGAACGAGCGTCACTACGGTGCGCTGCAGGGTCTGAACAAAGCCGAAACCGCTGAGAAATACGGTGACGAGCAGGTTAAACAGTGGCGTCGCGGCTTCGCGGTAACCCCACCAGAGCTGACCAAAGATGACGAGCGCTATCCGGGCCACGACCCGCGTTACGCGAAACTGACCGACGCTGAGCTGCCAACCACCGAGAGCCTGGCGCTGACCATCGACCGCGTTGTGCCTTACTGGAACGAAACCATTCTGCCACGCCTGAAAAGCGGTGAGCGCGTGATCATCGCCGCTCACGGTAACTCCCTGCGCGCGCTGGTGAAATACCTGGACAACATGGGTGAAGACGAAATCCTCGAACTGAACATCCCGACTGGCGTACCGCTGGTGTATGAGTTCGACGAAAACTTCAAACCAATCAAACACTACTATCTGGGTAACGCAGATGAGATCGCAGCCAAAGCCGCGGCTGTTGCGAACCAGGGTAAAGCGAAGTAATTTTCGCCGGACATAAAAAAAGCGCGGAGCCTTCCGCGCTTTTTTATTTGTGCCGGGAGAATCAACCGCGACGGGCTTTTACCGCATTCGCCAGCTGACGCAGGATGGCGTCGGTATCTTCCCAGCCGATGCAGGCATCCGTCACGCTCTTGCCATAGACCAGCGGCTCGCTGCCTTCGAGGTTCTGGTTACCCTCAACCAGATGGCTTTCGAGCATTACGCCAATCACCGCCTTCTCACCGCCGGCAATCTGCTGGCAGACGTCTGCCCCCACTTCCATCTGCTTTTTGAACTGCTTGCTCGAATTCGCGTGGCTGAAGTCGATCATCACCTGAGGTGGCAGCCCGGCTTTTTCCAGCCCGACCTTCACTTCTGCGACATGTTTTGCGCTGTAGTTAGGCTCTTTACCGCCGCGCAGAATGATATGGCAGTCACCGTTACCGCTGGTGTTAACAATGGCAGAGTGACCCCATTTGGTCACCGACAGGAAGCAGTGTGGTGCCCCTGCCGCATTGATGGCATCAATCGCGACTTTGATGGTGCCATCGGTACCGTTTTTAAACCCGACCGGGCAAGAGAGGCCGGACGCCAGTTCACGGTAAACCTGAGACTCAGTCGTACGTGCGCCAATGGCGCCCCAGCTCATCAGATCTGCCAGATATTGTGGCGTAATCATATCCAGGAACTCACCGGCGGCTGGAAGGCCACTGTCGTTAATCTCCAGCAGCAGCTTGCGCGCAATACGCAGGCCGTCGTTAATCTGGAAGCTGTTGTCCATATGTGGATCGTTAATCAGCCCTTTCCAGCCAACGGTGGTGCGCGGCTTTTCAAAGTACACGCGCATCACAATCTCCAGCTCATCTTTAAGCTCTTCGCGTAGCTGGAGCAGTCTTGCGGCATACTCTTTTGCCGCGGCAGGATCGTGGATAGAGCACGGGCCAATCACCACCAGAAGACGATCGTCATTACCTTTCAGGATCTTGTGGATCGCTTTACGAGCATGAGAAACCGTGTTTGCGGCATTTTCAGTGGCGGGGAATTTCTCAAGGAGTGCTACAGGAGGTAATAACTCATTGATCTCTTTAATGCGTAAATCGTCGTTCTGATAATTCATCTTCTTTCCAGCTCTGCCATATCTTTAGTAATGAAAGCAATCCTTTCAATCTATCTTGTCGACCAGGAAGTGTAAACACGGTTTTACACTTCACGCAGATAATTCCTGGAATTCGCCTAAAAATCGCCACAAAATAGCGAAAAACGAGATCTAACCTATGCTTTTTAACTGTAACAACCATTTTTACTTGCTTAAACGCGATTCCCTACTGACGTAAGTCCGTCTGGCGGGATCTTTCGCCTCTGAAAAAGATGCACTGTTGGAGAATGTTATCCAGCGTAACGACAAGAACAGGAGCACCATGATGAAAATGACGAAACTGGCAACCCTCTTCCTGACGGCAACCCTCACCCTGGCAAGCGGCAGCGTTCTTGCGGCCGAAACGGGCTCATCGGGTAACGGCGATGCTAACGCGGCTGCGTCAGCAGGCCAGGTGGCCCCTGATGCCAAGCAGAACGTCGCCCCGAACAATGTCGATAATAGTCAGATTAATAATGGAAACACCAATACCGGTGGCACGATGCTGCACCCTAATGGTACCGACTCCGGCACCATGAATCATGACAATATGAGCAAGGATGAGGTTCACAAAAACACGATGTGTAAAGACGGCCGTTGCCCGGACGCGAATGACAAAGTGGGCGATGATGCCAATACCAAAACGGATGGTACTACCCAGTAACCGGTTGGTGATTTAAGGATAAAAGGAGAGCCCAGGCTCTCCTTTCTTTTTGAGTAACCTATTAAAAACGCTACACTAAAAACGATAACGAATCAGGAAAGATAACATGGCACACACACATTCCCACGCTTCCGGCGACGACAACGCTAAACGACTGCTGTTGGCCTTCGGCGTCACCGCAACCTTCATGATTATTGAGGTCATCGGTGGTCTGGTCTCCGGCTCTCTGGCACTGCTGGCTGACGCCGGGCATATGCTTACGGATGCAGCGGCGCTGCTTTTCGCCTTGCTGGCCGTGCAGTTTGCCCGTCGCCCCCCCAATGCACGCCATACGTTCGGCTGGCTGAGGCTGACGACCCTTGCCGCGTTTGTTAACGCGATTGCGCTGGTGGTCATTACCATTCTTATCGTCTGGGAGGCGATTCAGCGCTTCAGACACCCTCAGCCAGTTGCCGGGACGACAATGATGGTGATTGCCGTGGCGGGACTGCTTGCCAATATCCTGGCATTCTGGATTTTGCATCGTGGCAGTGAGGAAAAAAACCTCAACGTGCGAGCGGCGGCCTTGCACGTGCTGGGGGATTTGCTGGGCTCCGTGGGGGCTATTGTGGCCGCACTGGTGATCCTCTACACCGGCTGGACGCCTGTCGACCCGATTCTTTCTGTACTGGTCTCGTGTCTGGTTTTACGCAGCGCCTGGCGGCTATTGAAGGAGAGCGTCAATGAGTTGCTGGAGGGGGCGCCCGCCTCTGTGGATATCGCCGAGTTGAAACGGAATCTGCACCGTTCAGTTCCTGAAGTACGTAACGTCCACCACGTACACGTCTGGCTGGTGGGCGAGAAACCGGTTATGACGTTACATGTGCAGGTTATTCCACCTCATGACCACGATGCGCTACTCGAACGCATCCAGCACATTCTTGAACATCACTATGAAATTGGTCACGCGACCATCCAGATGGAGTACCAGCCCTGTAACGGGCCGGATTGCCACCTGAATGAGGCGCAGTCCGGCCATTCACATCATCACCACCATTAACTGGACAGCGCGTGTGAGCCTCGCTCACGCGCGCTGTTAATCCACATCCGGCTTCCGTTCAGGGCAATGAAGGTCAGGAGCAGATATTCCAGCGACATCGCATAGACGCCCTGCAGGGCGAAAACCACCACGCTGATGACATTGATGATGACCCACAGCAGCCAGTTCTCAACGTATTTACGGGTCATCAGGATCATCGCCGCAATCGACAACACCATCATGCAGGAATCCCAGAACGGGAAAGCATCCGGCTGAAGCTCCGGCATCGTCACATGCAAACCGATGCCGGACATAACCGCCACAGCAATGCGGGTCAGGAAAGCAAATACCGGGTTAATGTAGACTGTCATTAAACCAATGGCGACCACACAGGCGACAAACCAGGCGATGGCTTTCGGCAAGGGTAACCAGCGGATCTGCAGCTCGGCTTCCTGCTGACTGTTCTGCCGCGACCATGCGTACCACCCATAGATATTGGCCGCAAAAAAGAACAGCTGCAAAAGCAGGCTGGCGTACAGCTGGATCTGGAAGAAGATAATCGCAAACAGTGTGACGTTAATTAACCCGAACGCGTAATTGCTGATCTTCTCCAGGCTTGCGAGCCAGATACAGAGCAATCCCGCCAGCGTGCCAACGGCCTCAATCCATGACAGGTCATAGCCACCTGCACCAATCGGTATATGAACCAGAATGTTTTGTGTGCTAAAAAAATCCATCTTTTCCCCGGGACGTAGTGAATTAAGTACGTAGTGTAGCTGCAAAATCCAGCATGCGGTTAAGTGGAACTAACGCGCCTTCACGCAGGGCGGCATCCACATGGATTTCATGCGCCGCACCGCCAGTTTCTAACCCTTCAGCAATCGCTTTCAGGCCGTTCATCGCCATCCACGGACAGTGCGCACAGCTGCGGCACGTGGCCCCCTCACCTGCGGTAGGCGCTTCGAGAAGCTCTTTCTCCGGCACGGCCTGTTGCATCTTGTAGAAGATTCCGCGATCGGTCGCCACGATAAGCTGCTTGTGAGGCAACGTTCTGGCAGCGTTAATAAGCTGGCTGGTGGAGCCCACGGCATCGGCCATGTCGACAATCGACTGCGGAGATTCAGGGTGAACAAGGATAGCGGCGTCAGGATAAAGGGCCTTCATGCGGGCCAGCGCCTGCGTCTTGAACTCGTCATGAACGATACAGGCCCCCTGCCAGCAGAGCACGTCTGCCCCGGTCTGCTTCTGGACATAATTGCCGAGATGGCGGTCAGGTGCCCAGATAATCTTCTCGCCCAGACTGTCCAGATGTTCAATCAGTTCAACGGCGATGCTCGATGTAACAACCCAGTCTGCGCGCGCTTTCACTGCTGCCGACGTATTGGCGTAAACCACCACGGTACGGTCAGGATGGGCGTCACAGAAGGCCGAGAACTCGTCAATCGGACAGCCGAGATCGAGTGAACACTCGGCGTTTAGGGTCGGCATCAGGATGGTTTTTTCAGGGCTGAGGATTTTTGCCGTTTCCCCCATAAAACGCACCCCCGCAACCAGTAGCGTGGAAGCAGGATGTTTTGCACCAAAGCGCGCCATCTCCAGAGAATCAGAAATACAGCCTCCGGTCTCTTCCGCCAGCTGCTGGATTTCCGGATCGGTGTAGTAATGTGCCACCATCACTGCATCTCGCTCTTTGAGAAGACGCTTGATTTTCTCACGGTAGAACTGCTTTTCATCCATGCTCAGCGGAACAGGCTTCGGCGGGAAGGGATAGATTGCGGCTTCAGGATCAAACATCACGCTCATTATGGCTTCTCGTTTTACTGGCTTAACAATATTGCCTTTCTTTTGCCTGACATAGCAAAACTTGCGGCAATTGTGTTTTGTATACTAAACAAGATAGCGAATCTGGAGTGAAAAGTCACCGGGAATAGATCTGAGGAGCATTTGTTGTTTCGCAGATAGCAAAAAAGCGCCTTTAGGGCGCTTTTTAACATTGGTGGGTCGTGCAGGATTCGAACCTGCGACCAATTGATTAAAAGTCAACTGCTCTACCAACTGAGCTAACGACCCCTTGCGGGATTTTTCTTCGAAGTGGTGGGTCGTGCAGGATTCGAACCTGCGACCAATTGATTAAAAGTCAACTGCTCTACCAACTGAGCTAACGACCCATTCGGGTGCTGACTTCGAAGATTTTACTCGGTTCCACGTTTGAAGTGGTGGGTCGTGCAGGATTCGAACCTGCGACCAATTGATTAAAAGTCAACTGCTCTACCAACTGAGCTAACGACCCGAGTGGTGGGTGATGACGGGCTCGAACCGCCGACCCCCTCCGTGTAAAGGAGATGCTCTACCAACTGAGCTAATCACCCACTCTGTACTGCCGGAACTGCTTTAAGTGGTGGGTCGTGCAGGATTCGAACCTGCGACCAATTGATTAAAAGTCAACTGCTCTACCAACTGAGCTAACGACCCACTTTTATGCTGCTTTCACGTTGTTTGATATCCCGTGGCAACGGCGGCATATATTACTGATTTAAGAATTCTGCGCAACAAAAATTTCGATGAAGATCACTTAACTGCTTAGTAATCATGCTGCACGACCAGAAATAACGCGATTTCTGGTCATGCGATAATCATCCCATCGAACTCAGACGTTTTTGCGCCTGTTTGGCCCCTTCCGTGCCCGGGAATTTTGCGACCACCTGCTGATAAACCGCTTTGGCTTTCGCAGTGTCACCTTTGTCCTGCATGATCACGCCGACCTTAAACATCGCATCAGGCGCTTTTGGCGATTTTGGGTAATTTTTCACCACTGAAGCGAAATAAAACGCCGCATCGTCCTTTTTACCCTTGTTGTAATTCAACTGACCCAGCCAGTAATTTGCGTTTGGCTGGTAAGTGGAATCCGGGTACTTCTTAACGAAGTTCTGAAACGCAACGATAGCGTCATCCTGGCGCGATTTATCCTGTACCAGTGCAATAGCCGCGTTGTAATCCGTATTCGCGTCACCGCTCTGCACAGGCGCACCTGTCGAGGCAGAAGCATCGGCTGCAGGTGCTGGCGCGTCTGTCGTCGCCCCACTTTGATCGCCCGCTGCTGGTTGCGCTGCTGCCCCACCGCTGCTCAGGCTATCAATCTGCAGCAAGATCTGCTTCTGCCGTTCCACAACCTGGTTAAGCTGATACTGGCTCTCCTGAATCTGACCACGAAGGGAGTCAATATCGTTTTGGTTATCGGAAAGTTGTTGCTGGAGTTGGGTTAAAAGCTGACTGTGAGCGTTAGAAATACGCTCGAGTTGAGTGACCCGGTCTTCTACCGAGCCTGAGCCGACACTACTGATTGGTGCCTGAGCAAAAGCGGCCCAGGGGGCCGCTATTCCAACCAGTAACGACAGACTCAACAGATGATGTCTGAAGTTACTGCTCATGCAATTCTCTTAGTAAACCAGTACGGCACGACGGTTTTTGGCGTAAGCCGCTTCGTCATGACCCAGTACTGCAGGTTTTTCTTTACCGTAAGAAACGATGGAGATCTGGTCAGCAGAAACGCCTTTACCCTGCAGGTACATTTTAACAGCGTTAGCACGACGTTCACCCAGGGAGATGTTGTACTCTGGAGTACCACGTTCGTCCGCGTGACCTTCTACGGTGACTTTGTAAGACGGGTTGCTACGCAGGAAGTTAGCGTGAGCATCCAGCATCGCAGCGAAGTCAGAACGGATGTCGTATTTATCCAGATCGAAGTAAACGATGTTGTTCTGCTGCAGCTGCTGCATCTGAAGACGCGCTTGCTCTTCAGAAGACATGTTGCCATTGCCGTTAGCGTCCATACCGGTGCCGGCACCCATCATGCCTTCGCCGCTCTGGTCATTGCTGGCGTTCTTGTTAGAAGAACACGCTGCGATTGCCATTACAGGCAGAGCGATCATCAGCCCCTTCAGCACTTTGTTCAGTTGCATTTCTATGATTCCTTTAGTAATCAATTAATTATTATTTACAGATACGGCGACCAGGCAGGTGATTTTACCTGACCATCAGTTGCCGGAATACGCGCTTTGAAACGCCCATCTGTAGAAACCAGATTCAGCACAGATCCCATCCCCTGAGAAGAGCTGTAGATTACCATAGTGCCGTTAGGTGCCAGACTTGGCGTTTCATCCAGGAACGTTGACGACAGAACTTGGACGCCACCCGCTACCAGATCTTGTTTGGCAATGTGCTGCTGCCCACCGTTGGAGCTGACCATTACCATAAATTTGCCGTCGCTGCTCACGTCTGCGTTCTGGTTCTGAGAGCCTTCCCAGGTGATACGCTGCGGAGCACCGCCGTTGATATTCACTTTATAGATTTGTGGACGGCCTGCCTGGTCAGAGGTAAACGCCAGGTTCTGGCTATCCGGGAACCATGATGGTTCGGTGTTATTGCTGCGACCATCCGTCACCTGACGGATCTGACCAGAACCAATGTCCATCACGTACAGGTTCAGGCTACCGGTTTTAGACAGCGCAAAGGCCAGCTTAGAGCCGTCCGGCGAGAACGAAGGTGCACCGTTGTGACGCGGGAACGACGCCACCTGACGAACAGCACCGTTAGCCAGCGTCTGGATAACCAGCGCAGAACGACCGCTTTCGAAGGTCACGTAGGCCAGTTTAGATCCGTCCGGAGACCAGGCTGGAGACATCAGCGGCTGAGAAGAGCGTTTCACCAGGAACTGGTTGTAGCCGTCGTAGTCAGATACGCGGAGCTCATACGGGAACTGGCCGCCGTTGGTCTGTACCACATAGGCGATACGGGTACGGAACGCGCCTTTAATACCGGTCAGTTTTTCGAATACCGCATCGCTGGCAGCGTGAGCCGCATAGCGCAGGTACTGTTTAGTGACCTTGTAAGAGTTCTGAGCCAGAACGGTACCCGGTGCACCGCCGGTATCCACCAGCTGCCAGGCCACGTTGTAAGAGCCGTCCGGGTTAGGGGTAACCTGACCGACAACCACGGCATCAATGCCCAGTGCAGACCACGCAGCAGGCTGAACTTCCTGCGCGCTACCCGGCTGCTGAGGCAGACGAGAACGATCTAACGGGTTGAATTTACCGCTGTTACGCAGGTCAGCTGCCACGATGCCGCCGGCATCTTCAGGCGCCGCGCCAGGGCCAGCCCACTGGAATGGAACTACACCGATTGGGCGTGCCGAGTCCACCCCCTGGGTGATCTCGATACGTACTTCTGCGTGCAGTACAGCTGCCCACAGCATTAAGAAACTAAATGCTACACGTAATGCCTGCTTCATCATATCTCCCTTATCTGGGTAACCTTACCCACGATAATTTAGCAGAATGTTAACAAACCCAAATAGACAAAACTACCGAACCCTGTGACTAAACATGGTCTATTTTTCCCCGTTTGCACGGGGAAAATGTAACTTAAGGTTTGAAGTCCAGCGGTGCATTTTTAAAGACTTCATAGACTGCCTGAGACGGTGGTTTAGGCATCTTCGCCTGACGTGCTGCAGCCAGTGCTGCAGTACATAAAGCGGGATCCCCACCTTCAGACTTAATATCAAGAAGCATGCCGTCCGGCGCCAGTTTTATACGCAGCGTACACGTTTTACCAGTATAGGAAGACGCATCATAGAATCGGCTTTCGATAGCGGATTTAATCTGCGCAGCATAGCCATTGATTTCAGCCCCTGTCGCACCGTTACTCTTAGTGTTACCACTTCCTGTCGGTGCTGCGTTGTTTCCTTTCGCCCCACCGCCTGTTTTCGGCGCATTCTTACCAGAACTGAGATCGCCCAGCAGATCGTCAACGCCCGCAGCGGCAGCGGCTTTCTCCGCAGCAGCGGCCTTTTTCGCAGCGGCTTTTTCAGCAGCCGCTTTCTTATCGGCAGCGGCCTTCTCAGCAGCCGCTTTCTTCTCCGCAGCCGCTTTTTCAGCAGCAGCGGCTTTTTCTGCGGCCGCTTTCTCGGCAGCAGCGGCTTTCTTCGCCGCCTCGGCAGCCGCTTTCTTCTCGGCTTCCTGAGCGGCTTTTTTCGCGGCTTCTGCTTCCGCTTTCTTCTGAGCATCAGCAGCGGCTTTCTTCGCGGCTTCCGCTTCCGCTTTCTTCTGAGCATCAGCGGCGGCTTTCTTCGCGGCTTCCGCTTCCGCTTTCTTCTGGGCGTCGGCAGCGGCTTTCTTCGCCGCTTCTGCCGCTAATTTCGCCTGGGCATCAGCCTGTGCTTTGGCATCCGCTGCGGCTTTTGCTGCCGCCTCTTCCGCCTGCTTTTGCTGTTCCTGGGCTTTCTTCGCGGCCTCTTCGGCTTGCTTCTGCTGTTGTGCCTGCTCTTTCGCGGCTTCCTGCGCCTGCAAACGTTCTTTCTCAAGCTGCTTCAGACGTTCCTGCTCGGCGGCCTGCTTTTCGCGCAGTTCTTCCGCTTGCTGTTGCGCCTGTTTTTCTCGCTGCTCTTCAGCCCGTTTTGCGCTCGCCTGCTGCTGTTGCTGACGATTATAGTTTTGCACGACCGCACCGGGATCCACCATTACGGCGTCAATGGAAGATCCTCCACCACCGCCCGCTGATGCATCAATATGCTCGTCGAACGAACTCCAGATCAGCCCTGCAAAAAGGATCACATGCAGCACTGCGGAGACGATTATCGCTCGCTTAAGCTTGTCGTTCTGTTCGGTTGCCTTTGACACTATCGGTTCCCAAAAACTACGCGGATGATCAAATAGGCTGAGTCATTAAGCCAACCGACTTAACACCCGCACTATGTAGCAAGTTCAGCGCTTTAATAATTTCATCGTAAGGCACGTCTTTCGCCCCACCGATTAAGAAGACCGTTTTCGGATTTGACTCCAGGCGTCGTTGCGCTTCAGCAATCACCTGCTCCGGCGGTAGCTGATCCATACGATCTTTCTCTACCACGACGCTGTATTGCCCTACGCCGGAAACCTCAATGATGACCGGAGGATCGTCATTGGTGCTTACCGCCTGTGATTCTGTCGCATCCGGCAGATCAACTTCCACGCTCTGGGTAATGATGGGCGCTGTTGCCATAAAGATCAGCAGCAACACCAGCAGTACGTCCAGCAGCGGAACGATATTGATTTCGGACTTGAGCTCGCGACGACCTCGTCCACGCGATCTGGCCATGGTTTACCCCTTGTTGCTCTCGGTGCTGGTAAACGCCTGACGGTGCAGAATCGCGGTGAACTCTTCCATGAAGTTGTCGTAGTTCAGTTCCAGTTTATTCACGCGCTGGTTCAGACGGTTGTAAGCCATCACCGCCGGGATTGCCGCAAACAGACCGATAGCGGTCGCAATCAGTGCTTCTGCAATACCCGGTGCAACCATCTGCAACGTCGCCTGCTTCACTGCGCCCAGCGCGATGAAGGCGTGCATAATCCCCCACACCGTACCAAACAGGCCGATATACGGGCTGATGGAACCCACCGTTCCCAGGAAAGGAATGTGCGTTTCGAGATTTTCCAGTTCGCGGTTCATGGAGATACGCATCGCACGTGACGCCCCTTCCACTACCGCTTCAGGCGCATGACTGTTCGCGCGGTGCAGACGGGCAAACTCTTTGAATCCGCTGTAGAAAATTTGTTCGGAGCCAGCGAGGCTATCGCGACGACCCTGACTTTCCTGATACAGACGGGACAGTTCGATACCCGACCAGAACTTGTCTTCAAACGCTTCCGCTTCACGGCCAGCCGCATTGAGAATACGCGTTCTCTGGATGATGATGGCCCAGGATGCGATTGAAAAACCAATCAAAATCAGCATGATAAGTTTAACCAGAAGGCTTGCCTTCAGGAACAAATCAAGGATATTCATGTCAGTCACTGCTTAAACTCCGCGACAATAGACTTAGGAAGCGCACGAGGCTTCATTATGGTTGGATCAACACAGACAATCAGTACTTCAGCTGAGTTCAGTACGGTGTTCTCTGCATTGACTATCCGCTGCGTGAAAACCAGTGAGGTTCCGCGCATTGATGTAATTTCAGTTTGGACTTCGAGCATATCGTCGAGTCTGGCAGGCGCAAAATACTCAAGCGTCATCTTGCGTACCACGAAGGCAACTCGCTCAGCCAACAGCACCTGTTGACTAAAGTGATGATGGCGCAGCATCTCTGTGCGTGCCCGTTCATAAAAAGCAACGTAGCTGGCGTGGTAAACCACACCACCGGCATCGGTATCTTCGTAATAGACACGAACCGGCCATCGAAACAGCGTTGTATTCACTTTACATCCCGGTAATGCAACAAAAGTTAGAGCTTTTAAACTTCGCTACTATACGCGCGGGAAAGATGGTTTGGAATGGGAGAAAGTAAACGGAGAGTAAATTTTTATGGGCTCGGGTAAGCCCATATGGTTAACGGACATTTCTTATTCAGAAGAAGAAGAAAATCAATCCAGCAAGCAGCACAAGATCGGCGATAAGCGGACAGAAAATACCCTGCCAGTGAATCGCTTTCGGACGAAAGCCCACGCCGTGAATCACGCCTGCGCACACCGCCCACATGATGAGAAAGCCGTGCCAGATCTCAAGCTCGCTGGTCTTCGCTGCAAAACGCGAAGGGTCCCAGAAGATACACCCTGCCAGCAGTAATGCCATCACTAAAGAAAGCGCCCGTAGCGGGCGCTTATCCATTACCGCATATAACGTTGCGATAATATTCATTAGTGTTTTTCTTCACCCGCTTTAGTCGCTTCAACGTGCTCAAGCGCCAGGGCAGTGATGACACCAAAAGCACAGGCAAGAAGCGTCCCTAAAATCCATGCGAAATACCACATATTCAGCTCCTTACTTAGTACATAGAGTGGGTGTTGCTTTCGATATGTTCTTTAGTGATACGACCGAACATTTTCCAGTAACACCAGATGGTGTAGGCCAGAACAATCGGAACGAACACGCAAGCAACATAAGTCATTAAGTTCAGCGTCATATGGCTGGAGGTTGCATCCCACATAGTCAGGCTAGCATTCAGCATGGTGCTGGATGGCATCACGAATGGGAACATAGCGATACCTGCAGTCAGGATGATGCACGCCAGCGTCAGTGAAGAGAAGACGAACGCCAGAGCACCTTTTTCCAGACGAGACGTCAGTACTGTCAGCAGCGGCAGCAACACACCCAGCGCCGGAATAGCCCACAGCACAGGCATCGTGTTGAAGTTCACCAGCCATGCACCGGCCTCACGCGCCACTTCTTTGGTCAGCGGGTTAGACGGTGCGACGTGGTTAATGGCAGAGGTCACCACGTAACCATCAATACCGTATACCACCCAGACACCTGCCAGCGCGAAGCAGATCAGCGTTATCAGCGCGGCAACCTGAGCCGTCGCACGAGAACGCAGGTGCAGCTCACCAACAGTACGCATCTGCAGGTAGGTTGCGCCCTGGGTGATGATCATCGCCACACTGACTACGCCTGCCAGCAGACCAAACGGATTCAGCAGCTGGAAGAAGTTACCGGTGTAGTACAGACGCATGTACTCGTCCATGTGGAACGGTACACCCTGCAGCAGGTTACCGAATGCCACACCAATCACCAGCGGTGGAACGAAGCTACCAATGAAGATGCCCAAGTCCCACATGTTACGCCAGCGGGTGTCTTCAATCTTGGAACGGTAGTCGAAACCTACCGGACGGAAGAATAAAGACGCCAGTACCAGAATCATCGCCACGTAGAAACCGGAGAACGCAGCCGCGTAGACCATCGGCCAGGCAGCAAACAGCGCGCCGCCTGCGGTGATCAGCCACACCTGGTTACCGTCCCAGTGCGGGGCGATGGAGTTGATCATGATTCGACGCTCGGTGTCATTACGACCGAGGAAACGGGTGAGCATCCCCACCCCCATGTCGAAACCATCCGTGACAGCAAAACCGATCAGCAGAACACCGATCAACAGCCACCAGATAAAACGCAATACTTCATAATCGATCATTTGATGACTCCTGTCTTAGCGTGCCGGCTGAGTAGTCACACCGGACTGCTCGTAGTGATAGCGACCGGTTTTCAGGCTGCTTGGGCCAAGGCGCGCGAACTTGAACATCAGGAACAGTTCAGCCACCAGGAACAGGGTGTACAGACCACAGATCAGCAGCATTGAGAAGATCAGATCGCCTGCTGTCAGCGAGGAGTTGGCCACCGCCGTTGGCAGCACCTCACCAATCGCCCATGGCTGACGGCCATATTCCGCAACAAACCAGCCGGACTCAATAGCGATCCACGGCAGCGGGATAGCATACAGCGCCGTACGCAGCAGCCATTTTTTCTCGCCGATGCGGTTACGAATCACAGACCAGAAGGACGCCGCAATGATCAGCAGCATGATGATGCCGCAGCCCACCATGATACGGAAGGCAAAGTAGAGTGGCGCTACGCGTGGAATAGAGTCTTTGGTTGCCATCTGGATCTGCGCTTCCGTCGCGTCGGAGACGTTCGGGGTATAGCGTTTCAGCAGCAGACCGTAGCCCAGATCTTTCTTCACGTCGTTGAACTGGTCACGAACGGCCTGGTCGGTAGAACCGGCACGCAGCTGTTCCAGCAGAGCGTAGGCTTTCATACCGTTACGGATACGGCCTTCGTGCTGCTCCATCAGTTCTTTCAGACCCGTCACCTGTTTATCAACAGAACGGGTAGCGATGATACCGAGCGCGTAAGGAATTTGAATGGCGAAGCGGTTTTCCTGCGCATCCTGGTCCGGAATACCGAACAGGGTAAAGGCAGCAGGAGCCGGTTGGGTTTCCCATTCAGCTTCGATTGCGGCAAGTTTGGTTTTCTGCACATCACCCATCTCGTAACCGGATTCATCACCCAGAACGATAACGGAGAGGATTGCAGCCATACCGAAGCTTGCAGCGATAGCAAAGGAACGCTTGGCAAAGGCGAAGTCACGACCACGCAGCATGTAGTAGGAACTGATGCCCAGGATGAACATCGCGCCGCACACATAGCCAGATGCCACGGTGTGTACGAATTTAACCTGTGCGACCGGGTTCAGCACCAGCTCGGCAAAGCTGACCATCTCCATACGCATGGTTTCGAAGTTGAAATCAGACGCAATCGGGTTCTGCATCCAGCCGTTTGCCACCAGGATCCACAGCGCGGACAGGTTAGACCCTAATGCCACCAGCCAGGTCACCGCCATATGCTGGACTTTGCCCAGACGGTCCCAGCCGAAGAAGAACAGACCTACAAAGGTGGATTCGAGGAAGAAGGCCATCAGACCTTCAATGGCCAGCGGCGCACCGAAGATATCCCCTACATAGTGGGAATAATATGACCAGTTAGTCCCGAACTGGAACTCCATGGTCAAACCGGTAGCCACGCCCAGTGCGAAGTTGATACCAAACAACTTGCCCCAGAACTTGGTCATATCTTTATAAATCTGTTTGCCGGAGAGAACGTATACCGTTTCCATGATGGCCAGCAGGAACGCCATACCGAGCGTCAGCGGCACAAACAGGAAGTGGTACATCGCGGTCAAGGCAAACTGTAAGCGCGACAGTTCGACTACGTCTAACATTATGACTCCTTGCTCATCGCATGAAGACTCCGAGAGTGAACCCCGTTAGCAACGGATCCACACGCATGCCCCAATACAAAGTTATCTGCTCCCCTTCTTCGTTGCCTATTCTCTACAACAGGAAAAAGCAGTGATGAAAGGTTACAAATACGTTAATAAAAAACTCAAATTGATCCCGCAAATATAATACGCTGCAAAACCCTTACAATAAACAGGTTTTTATTGAATCACATTTACGTTTTTCGACGGCGATCAATATATAGCAAAATTACCACTTTTCAGCCATTTTGATCGGGCACAATTTAGCGCTTTTTGATGCTTTTTTCCAAGCATTAAACATTGATTTAAATCAAAAATAATGAGGTATGTTAATTGTGTTTTGATGTGGTGAACATAGTAAAAACCATGTTAAAGATATGTATATGAAATGCAATTAAGGTTATCGAGTAGAAAGATTGATATAAACAGAAGTGATTTTTATTAACTCAGATGTGGAAGAATGAATGATTAATCCAGGACATAAATTTTAGTGCGTTTTTTGTTTTTTTCCACTCGTTCTCTTTGAAGCAAATAAACAACAATTATTTTACTTTTCCAGTCCTGCAAATTAACACCCATTCGTGACTATTTCATGTCGTCCCGTGCGCAATAAAAAAGGCCGCTTTACAGCGGCCAACCATGTCGAAACGGACATTTTTTTATTTCAACGCGCCCTTTTCAGGGCGCAGAGAGGACTTACTTAATGATGGATTTCAGTGCTTCGCCGATATCCGCCAGGCTGCGAACGGTCTTCACGCCTGCGGCTTCCAGCGCTGCGAATTTCTCATCAGCCGTACCTTTACCACCGGCGATAATCGCGCCTGCGTGACCCATACGCTTACCTTTCGGCGCCGTCACACCCGCGATATAACCGACGACTGGCTTGGTTACGTGTTCTTTGATGTAAGCAGCCGCTTCTTCTTCCGCGCTACCCCCGATCTCACCGATCATAACGATCGCTTCGGTCTGTGGATCTTCCTGGAACAGCTTCAGGATATCGATGAAGTTAGAGCCTGGGATTGGGTCACCGCCGATGCCCACACAGGTGGACTGGCCGAAGCCGTAGTCGGTGGTCTGCTTAACCGCTTCATAGGTCAGCGTACCGGAACGGGAGACGATGCCCACTTTGCCCGGCTTGTGAATGTGACCTGGCATGATGCCGATTTTGCATTCGCCTGGGGTGATCACGCCCGGGCAGTTCGGGCCGATCATACGCACGCCCGCTTCGTCCAGCTTCACTTTCACGGTCAGCATATCCAGTGTCGGGATACCTTCAGTGATGGTGATGATCAGTTTGATGCCTGCGTCGATCGCTTCCAGAATGGAGTCTTTGCAGAACGGTGCCGGTACGTAGATAACAGTCGCGGTTGCGCCCGTCGCTTCTACGGCTTCACGCACGGTGTTGAACACCGGCAGGCCCAGGTGTGTGGTGCCCCCTTTACCTGGGGTTACGCCGCCAACCATCTGCGTACCGTAGGCAATCGCCTGTTCGGAGTGGAAAGTCCCCTGGCTACCGGTGAAGCCCTGGCAGATAACCTTGGTATCTTTATTAATTAAAACTGACATTATTTCCCCTCCACTGCGGCAACAACCTGCTGAGCTGCATCCGTCAGACTTTTCGCTGCAATAATATTCAGGCCGCTGTCAGCCAGTTTTTTCGCGCCGAGTTCAGCGTTGTTACCTTCCAGACGCACAACAACCGGAACGTTAACGCCCACTTCTTCCACCGCGCCGATGATACCGTCTGCGATCAGGTCGCAACGTACGATACCGCCGAAGATGTTCACCAGAACAGCTTTCACGTTGTCGTCAGAGAGAATGATTTTGAACGCTTCGGTTACGCGCTCTTTGGTTGCGCCACCGCCCACGTCGAGGAAGTTCGCTGGCTCGCCGCCGTGCAGCTTAACGATGTCCATGGTACCCATTGCCAGGCCCGCACCGTTAACCATGCAGCCGATGTTGCCATCCAGTGCCACGTAGTTCAGTTCCCACTGTGCAGCCTGCGCTTCACGAGGGTCTTCCTGGGACTGGTCGCGCATTTCACGCAGATCCGGCTGGCGGAACAGAGCATTGCCGTCAGCACCCAGTTTGCCATCAAGGCAGATCAGATCGCCCTGAGTGGTGATCACCAGCGGGTTAATCTCGATCAGCGCCAGATCGCGCTCCAGGAAGATGGTCGCCAGCCCCATGAAGATCTTGGTGAACTGCTGAACCAGCTTGCCTTCCAGACCCAGTTTGAACGCCAGCTCACGGCCCTGGTAAGGCATTGGACCTGCCAGTGGATCGATAGCCACTTTGTGGATCAGGTGTGGCGTCTCTTCTGCCACTTTTTCGATTTCCACGCCGCCTTCGGTAGACGCCATGAACACCACGCGACGTGAGCTACGGTCAACCACCGCGCCCAGATACAGCTCTTTCGCGATGTCGGTTGCCGCTTCAACCAGGATCTGGTTGACTGGCTGGCCGTTCGCATCTGTCTGGTAAGTGACCAGACGCTTGCCGAGCCAATGTTCAGCAAATGCACGAATTTCTTCTTTGCTCTTAACAACCTTCACACCGCCCGCTTTACCACGGCCACCAGCGTGAACCTGACATTTAACTACCCACGGGCCGGAACCGATTTTAGATGCGGCTTCTTCTGCTTCACGCGGGGTAGTACAGGCATAACCCACCGGAGCCGGTAAGCCATACCGGGCAAACAGCTGTTTGGCCTGATATTCATGTAAGTTCATGTGTTCTATCCATCCTTCAGGGTAATCGTTATCTTCAAACCTGCAGGCCGGCGCAAGGCGTATCCGGCCTACAGGGCAGGTGATGCTAAAAGGGACTAGACGTCCAGCAGCAGACGCGTTGGATCTTCCAGCAGCTCTTTAATCGCTACCAGGAAGCCTACGGACTCGCGGCCGTCGATCAGGCGGTGATCGTAAGAGAGCGCCAGATACATCATTGGCAGGATCTCCACTTTACCGTCTACCGCCATCGGACGGTCTTTAATGGCATGCATACCCAGGATCGCGCTCTGCGGCGGGTTGATGATCGGGGTAGACATCAGCGAGCCAAATACGCCGCCGTTGGTAATGGTGAAGTTACCGCCGGTCAGGTCGTCTACGGTCAGCTTGCCGTCGCGGCCTTTCACGGCCAGCTCTTTAATATTTTTCTCGATGTCAGCCATACCCAGGGTATCCACATCACGCAGAACCGGGGTCACCAGGCCACGTGGGGTAGATACCGCCATGCTGACGTCGAAATAGTTGTGGTAAACCACGTCATCACCATCGATGGACGCGTTCACTTCCGGGTAGCGTTTCAGCGCTTCAACAACCGCTTTCACGTAGAAGGACATAAAGCCCAGACGGATACCGTGACGTTTTTCAAACGCGTCACCGTACTGCTTACGCAGGTCCATGATTGGCTTCATGTTCACTTCGTTGAAGGTGGTCAGCATCGCGGTGGAGTTTTTCGCTTCCAGCAGACGCTCTGCCACACGCTTACGCAGGCGAGTCATTGGTACACGTTTTTCACTGCGCGCACCCAGAGCAGGCTGTGCTGCTGGTGCTGCCACAGGGGCTTTCGCTTCTGCCTGAGCAGGCGCTTTCGCCAGGTGTTTGTCGATGTCTTCACGGGTCAGACGACCGCCTACACCGGTACCTTTGATGGCTGCCGGGTCAAGGCTGTGTTCAGCCAGCAGGCGACGGATCGCCGGGCTGAGCGCATCGTTGGTCTGTTCTTCCAGAGAAGCCTGCTGGCGCTGAGCCGGCGTAGAGGCTTTCTCTTCAGACTTCGCGCTGGACTCTTTGCCCGCACTGTTGCCTTCACGCAGGCGACCCAGGATCTGGCGAGAGGTTACGGTGGTGCCTTCGTCTTCCAGCACCGCGTCCAGAACGCCATCCGCCGAAGCCGGTACTTCCAGTACCACTTTGTCAGTTTCGATTTCTACCAGCACTTCATCGCGCTTAACGGCATCGCCTGGTTTTTTGTGCCAGGTAGCGACGGTCGCATCTGCTACAGATTCAGGCAGGTCGGGAACAAGAATATCTACGCTACTCATTATGTATCCTTTAATTAATCGACGTTCAGCGCGTCATTGACCAGATCTTGTTGCTGCTTCTGGTGAACGGACATATACCCTACCGCCGGAGAGGCGGAGGCCGGGCGACCTGCATAACGCAGGGCAGACCCAAATGGAATCACTTCACGGAAATGATGCTGACTGCAGTACCATGCGCCCTGGTTGAGCGGCTCTTCCTGGCACCAGACAAAATCATGCACGTGAGCATACGGTTTCAGCGCTTCCTGCACCGCCTGGTGCGGGAATGGATAAAGCTGTTCGATACGCACGATGGCGACATCTTTCTGATCGTTCTTACGGCGCTGTTCCAGCAGGTCGTAATAAACCTTACCAGAACACATCACCACACGCTTCACAGCCTGCGGATCCAGTTCGTCAATCTCACCGATGGCTGGCAGGAAGGTGCCGTTCGCCAGTTCTTCCAGGCTCGACACCGCCAGTGGGTGACGCAGCAGGGATTTTGGTGACATGACCACCAGCGGACGACGCATACCGCGCAGCGCCTGACGACGCAGCATGTGGTAAACCTGCGCCGGGGTAGAAGGTACGCAGACCTGCATGTTCTGCTCTGCGCAGAGCTGCAGATAACGTTCCAGACGCGCGGAGGAGTGCTCCGGACCCTGGCCTTCGTAACCGTGCGGCAGCAGCATTACCAGGCCACACATACGGCCCCATTTCTGCTCGCCGGAAGAGATGAACTGGTCGATAACCACCTGCGCACCGTTGGCGAAGTCACCGAACTGCGCTTCCCAGATGGTCAGAGTGCGTGGTTCCGCAGTGGCGTAACCGTATTCGAAGGCCAGCACCGCTTCTTCAGACAGCACGGAGTCCCAGACCTTGAACTGGCCCTGACCATTGTGCACGTGCTGCAGCGGGGTGTAGGTTGAACCGTTGGACTGGTTGTGAACTACCGCGTGACGGTGGAAGAAGGTGCCACGGCCCGCATCTTCACCGGACAGACGAACAGGAATACCTTCGTCAACCAGCGTCGCGTAAGCCAGCGTTTCCGCGCCGCCCCAGTCGAAGAGCTTCTCACCTGCCGCCATAGACTGACGGTCAGCATAAATTTTCGCTACGCGAGACTGCATCTCGATGGCGTCCGGCACGGTGCTAATGCGTTTAGCCAGCTCCTGCAGGCGCTTCATCTCGACCTTGTTCGGGTAACTCTCATCCCACTCGTGGTTGAGGTACGGCGACCAGGTAAAGGAGTGCATGTTCATCGGACGCAGCTCTTTCACCACGCACTCACCCGCATCCAGCGCGTCGCGGTAGAGGTTGACCATCTCGGTCGCATCTTCCAGCGTCGCCACTTTTTCGCCTTCCAGCTTATCAGCGTAGATTTTGCGCGGGGTTGGGTGTTTTTTGATTTTCTGGTACATCAGCGGCTGCGTTGCACTTGGCTCGTCGGCTTCGTTGTGGCCGTGACGGCGGTAGCAGAACAGGTCGATGAACACATCGCGTTTGAAGGTGTTACGGAAGTCCAGCGCCAGACGGGTCACGAAGGCGACCGCTTCCGGGTCATCCGCGTTAACGTGGAAGATTGGCGCCTGTACCATCTTGCCGATGTCGGTGCAGTAAGGGGTTGAACGCGCATCCAGTGGGTTAGAGGTCGTGAAGCCCACCTGGTTGTTGATGACGATACGAACGGTACCGCCCACTTCATAACCACGCGCTTTCGACATGTTCAGGGTTTCCTGAACCACGCCCTGCCCGGTGACCGCCGCATCACCGTGAATGGTGATTGGCAGCACTTTGTTGCTGCTTGGCTCGTCCAGACGATCCAGACGCGCACGCACGGAACCGATAACCACCGGGCTGACGATCTCCAGGTGCGACGGGTTAAACGCCAGCGCCAGGTGAACCAGTCCGCCTTCGGTTTCGATATCCGACGAGAAGCCCATGTGGTACTTCACGTCACCGGTGCCGAGATGTTCTTTATGTTTGCCCGCGAATTCGTCGAACAGGTCCTGCGGTTTTTTACCCAGCACGTTGACCAGCACATTCAGACGACCACGGTGCGCCATGCCCAGTACCACTTCACGGGTACCGCTCTTGCCTGCGTGACGAATCAGCTCTTTCAGCATTGGCACTAACGCATCGCCGCCTTCCAGCGAGAAGCGTTTTGCGCCAGGGAATTTCGCGCCCAGATAGCGCTCAAGACCTTCCGCTGCCGTCAGTTCGTTGAGGAAGCGTTTTTTCTCTTCAGCAGAGAACGTCGCATGGCCCGCCACGGACTCAATGCGCTGCTGGATCCAGCGTTTCTCTTCTGTCGAGGTGATATGCATGTATTCCGCGCCGATGGAGCCGCAGTAGGTTTGCTTGAGGGCGTCAATCAGATCGCCCAGCTTCATCGTGTCTTTACCGATGGCAAAAGAACCTACGTTAAAGCTTTCCTGGAAATCGGCCTCGGTCAGATCGTGATACGCCGGATCGAGATCCGCCACACGGTCTTGTTTCCACAGTCCCAGCGGATCGAGATTCGCATGCTGGTGACCACGGAAGCGATAAGCGTTAATAAGCTGCAGGACTTTAACCTGCTTCGCATTGGTGTCAGGGTCGGAAATCGCAGAAGAGTAACGTGAGGCATCCTTCGCCAGACGACGGAAATAATCACGTGTTTTGGAATGGAATTGATCCGGTTTGACTCCCGTGCCAGGCAACTGCTGGAACATGGAACGCCAGTTTGCGTCCACTGAGTCAGGATCGGTTAAGAAGTCTTCATAGAGCTGTTCTATCCAGCTCTGGTTGGCACCAGAGAGGTAAGAAGAGTCCAGCCAGGCTTTCATTGCGCCGTTCTGCATCGTGATCCCTTAAGCATTTTTATGCTTACTTTCGCCGTAGAAACTACCACGCACACCGCGTGTACGTGCCGGGGTTCACCTGCGAGCTCTTTTCATTTGGCCCGCGAAGGAACCTTTAGAAACTGTCTTAAGGGTTTCCCCTCACCCCGACCCTCTCCCAAAGGGAGAGGGGGAAGGTCGTCGGCAGTTTTTAAAGATTTCCTGCAATTATCCCCTCTCCCTTTGGGAGAGGGTTAGGGTGAGGGGAACAGCGCTCCCCTCTCACTACTTACGCACTGCGCTGCAGCAGCATCGACTTAATATGGCCGATGGCGCGCGTCGGGTTCAGCCCCTTCGGACACACACTGACGCAGTTCATGATGCTATGGCAGCGGAATACGCTGAAAGCGTCACTTAAACCTTCCAGACGGCTATCGGTTTCGGTGTCGCGGCTATCAATCAGGAAGCGATAGGCAGCCAGCAGACCGGCCGGACCGATAAACTTATCCGGGTTCCACCAGAACGACGGGCACGACGTTGAACAACATGCACAGAGAATACACTCGTACAACCCATCGAGTTTTTCACGCTGCTCAGGCGACTGTAAGTGCTCACGAGCGGGTGGATTTTGCCCATTATTCAATAAGTAAGGCTTAATCTTCTCATATTGTGCATAGAATTGCCCCATGTCTACCACCAAATCACGCACGACCGGCAGGCCTGGCAGAGGACGGATAACAATTTTCTGCCCCGGACGCTGCAGCGCGGAAATTGGCGTGATGCAGGCCAGACCATTTTTGCCGTTCATGTTCACACCGTCAGAGCCACACACCCCTTCACGGCAGGAGCGACGGAACGACAGTGTCGGATCTTTTTCTTTCAGCTGGATTAACGCATCCAGCAGCATCATGTCACGCCCTTCTTCCGCTTCCAGCGTGTAATCCTGCATGCGCGGAGCGTCATCTACATCCGGGTTATAACGATAAACTGAGAATTCGAGTTTCATTGTCCTGTCTCCGCATTAGTAAGTACGAATCTTCGGCGGGAACGCCGGACGCAGTTTCGGTTCCATGTTCACCTGACGGCGCGTCATGGTTTCCGACTCTGGCAGATACAGGGAATGGCACAGCCAGTTTTCATCGTCACGATCCGGGAAGTCGAAGCGGCTATGCGCGCCACGGCTTTCGGTACGGAAGTTGGCCGACATCGCGGTCGCGAACGCGGTTTCCATCAGGTTATCCAGCTCCAGACACTCAACGCGCTGGGTGTTGAACTCGCTGGAAGTGTCATCCAGACGGGCGTTTTTCAGGCGCTCGCGGATCGCTTTCAGCTGCTCAAGACCTTTGGCCATCGCATCACCTTCACGGAATACCGAGAAGTTGTGCTGCATGCATTCCTGCAGCGCTTTGCGGATTTCCACCGGATCTTCACCGTTACGGTTACCGTTCCAGCGGTTGAGGCGCTCAAGCGACGCATCAATTTCGTCGTCAGTGGCGTCACGCAGCGCGCCCTGTTCGGCAATGGATTCCTGCAGGTGCAGACCCACCGCACGACCAAACACCACCAGGTCCAGCAGAGAGTTACCACCCAGACGGTTGGCTCCGTGTACGGATACGCAGGCAATTTCGCCTACCGCGAACAGGCCTGGGATCACCACATCTTCACCCTGCTCGTTCACGGTCAATGCCTGACCGGTCACTTTGGTCGGAATACCGCCCATCATGTAGTGGCAGGTCGGGATAACCGGAATCGGCTCTTTCACCGGATCGACGTGGGCGAAGGTACGGGACAGCTCCAGAATGCCCGGCAGACGGGATTCCAGCACCTCTTTACCCAGGTGGTCGAGTTTCAGTTTGGCGTGTGGACCCCATGGACCATCACAGCCGCGACCTTCACGGATTTCGATCATGATGGAACGCGCCACCACGTCACGACCCGCCAGGTCTTTCGCATTCGGGGCATAACGTTCCATGAAACGTTCGCCGTGTTTGTTCAGCAGGTAACCGCCTTCACCACGGCAGCCTTCTGTCACCAGAACGCCCGCACCGGCGATACCGGTTGGGTGGAACTGCCACATCTCCATATCCTGCACCGGCACGCCAGCGCGGATAGCCATCCCAACACCGTCACCGGTATTGATGTGGGCGTTGGTGGTGGACTGATAAATACGCCCTGCACCGCCGGTCGCCAGCACGGTGGCGCGCGCTTTGAAGTAGACCACTTCACCGGTTTCAATGCACAGCGCAGTACAACCGACAATCGCGCCGTCGGCGTTTTTCACCAGATCCAGCGCATACCACTCGGAGAAGATGGTGGTGTGGTTTTTCAGGTTCTGCTGATACAGAGTATGCAGCAGCGCGTGACCGGTACGGTCAGCCGCTGCTGCGGTACGTGCCGCCTGCTCGCCGCCGAAGTTTTTCGACTGGCCGCCAAACGGACGCTGATAGATGGTGCCATTTTCCAGACGGGAGAACGGCAGACCCATATGATCCAGCTCCAGAATCGCTTCCGGGCCAGTCTTACACATATATTCGATGGCATCCTGGTCGCCGATATAGTCGGAACCTTTTACCGTGTCGTACATGTGCCATTCCCAGTTATCTTCATGGGAGTTACCCAGCGCAACGGTAATACCGCCCTGCGCAGATACCGTGTGGGAACGGGTCGGGAATACTTTAGAGAGCAGCGCACAGGTCTGGCCGCTCTGGGAAATTTGCAGCGCGGCGCGCATACCTGCGCCACCCGCACCAATCACAACAGCATCAAATTCTCTGACTGGCAGTTTCATTACACACCCCACACCACAACGAATCCATAAATAACGTAAACCACCAGTGCAACGACAATGGCCAGCTGCAGAGGAAGGCGAATCGCCAGCGGTTTAACGTAATCGGTCAACACCTGCCACATGCCAATCCAGGCATGAATAAGAATGGAGAACAGCGCCAGCAGGGTGAACACTTTGGTGAAGGCCGATCCGAAGAACCCACTCCAGATTTCCCACGTCAGCGTGCCGCTGGTCGCGAAGAAACCGATCATATAGATGATGTAAAGGGTGAGAACGATGGCGGTAGCACGGACCAGAATGAAGTCATGTACGCCGTTGCGTCCTAATGCGGAGGCGTTGCTTACCATACGAGAACTCCTGCGAGAAGTGAAAGCACGACAGTAATCACAAATGAAATGTTAGCGGAGCGTTTCCCGGCTTCGAAAGTCTCTTCCAGGTAACCAAAGTCCATCAGCATATGGCGAACACCCACCACAACGTGGTACGCCAGTGCGGTCAGAATGCCCCACATGATGAATTTCACGAAGAAGCTGTTCATGATGGCCGAGGCCTGGAGGAATCCTTCAGGAGAAGAGAGGCTGGTGCCCAGTAACCACAGCAGAATGCCTACCGCCACAAACGTAATCACACCCGATACACGGTGCAGAATGGACGCTATTGCTGTTACGGGGAACCGGATCGTTTTGAGATCCAGATTGACAGGTCTTTGTTTTTTCACATTTCTTATCATGAATAACGCCCACATGCTGTTCTTATTGTTTCCTTCCTCCGGACTGCGATGCGGGTCAGACAGCGTTCCTTTTCTATAACTGCGCGTCATGCAAAACATTGCTTCCAAATGCTAAAACGACACGTTACAACGCTGGGTGGCTCGGGATTGCAGGGTGTTCCGGAGACCTGGCGGCAGTATAGGCCGTTCACAAAATCATTACAATTAACCTACATACAGTTTGTCGGGTTTTCTCTGGAACAGTGATCAGGGTCACGATAACAACATCTTTTTAAATTTTAATCATCTGATTTGACAAATGTTAAACAATATTGTTACAAACGTCATCAGAAAAGGCATATAATGCGCAAAAGTTATGAGGTCTCACTTTCACCTGAGAATTAGTTATGTAACAGTGTGATGGTATTGACCGAAGTTATCAGGACAGTTATTAGTGGTATACAGGTTTGAATAATTCGGACTGCAAAAACGCTGATTTGCTGTTGTTTCACTGATATTTCATTCGTTTACCTGCAAGGCGCCATAGCTCTGTACCCTGGTTTCTCCTCGCGAGCTGAGCGGTAAGCCAAATAACAATCTGGTAACGGTGATTAACAGCTGAATGCAAATCCGGTGAACCGCAGTCTTAAGCATAAGGCGCTAAGGAGACCGTAAATGGCTGATACAAAGGCAAAGCTCACCCTAAATGGTGACACTGCTATTGAACTGGATGTGCTAAAAGGCACGCTCGGTCAGGATGTTATTGATATCCGTACGCTGGGTTCCAAAGGGGTGTTCACCTTTGACCCTGGATTTACCTCTACCGCATCTTGCGAATCCAAAATCACCTTCATTGACGGTGACGAAGGTATCCTGCTCCATCGCGGCTTCCCCATCGATCAGTTAGCCACCGAATCCAACTATCTGGAAGTGTGCTACATCCTGCTGAACGGCGAAAAACCGACGCAGGCACAATACGATGAATTCAAAACCACCGTGACCCGTCACACCATGATCCATGAACAGATTACCCGTCTGTTCCATGCGTTCCGTCGTGACTCTCACCCGATGGCGGTGATGTGCGGGATCACCGGTGCGCTGGCGGCGTTCTACCATGATTCACTGGACGTGAATAACCCACGTCACCGTGATATCGCGGCGTTCCGCCTGCTGTCCAAAATGCCAACCATGGCGGCAATGTGTTACAAATACTCTATCGGCCAGCCGTTTGTGTATCCACGTAACGACCTCTCCTATGCCGGTAACTTCCTGCGCATGATGTTCTCCACACCGTGCGAAGAGTACGAAGTAAACCCGGTGCTGGAACGCGCGATGGACCGTATTCTGATCCTGCACGCTGACCACGAACAGAACGCTTCGACGTCCACCGTCCGTACCGCAGGCTCTTCAGGCGCGAACCCGTTCGCCTGTATCGCTGCGGGCATCGCCTCCCTGTGGGGACCGGCGCACGGCGGCGCGAACGAAGCCGCACTGAAGATGCTGGAAGAGATCAGCACCGTTGAGCACATTCCTGAATTCGTGCGCCGCGCGAAAGACAAGAATGACTCCTTCCGTCTGATGGGCTTCGGTCACCGTGTGTACAAAAACTATGACCCACGTGCAACCGTGATGCGTGAAACCTGCCACGAAGTGCTGAAAGAGCTGGGCACCAAAGACGATCTGCTGGAAGTGGCGATGGAGCTGGAACATATCGCGCTGAACGACCCGTACTTCATCGAGAAGAAACTCTACCCGAACGTAGACTTCTACTCTGGCATTATTCTGAAAGCGATGGGCATTCCGTCTTCCATGTTCACCGTAATCTTCGCCATGGCACGTACCGTGGGCTGGATTGCGCACTGGAACGAAATGCACAGCGAAGGCATGAAAATCGCCCGTCCTCGTCAGCTGTACACCGGCTACGAGCAGCGTGATTTTAAGTCTGACCTGAAGCGCTAAAAGACGTGGGGGCGGCCTGATGCCCTCACCCCGGCCCTCTCCCACCGGGAGAAGGTGAAAACATTAAAAACGGTAACCTGAGGGTTACCGTTTTACTTTTTACCTCTGGCACCCCGGGCACCAGTAAAACGGTCGTGAAGAGAGCGTTGTCTTCTCAATCACCCCACCGCATCGCTCGCACTTTTTCCCCGCCCGATGAAACACCTTAAAGCGGAACAGCGCCCCGTGATGCTTATTCTCATCCACCACGCCGCGCGTATTATACGAAAGACGCGGAATCTCCAGCAGCGCGTGAGAGAGCGCTTCCAGCTGGTCATCGCTCAACTGCGACGCTTTGTGCTGCGGTGCCAGCCCTACTTCCCAGAGAATTTCGACGCGAAGGTAATTGCCTAATCCGGCCAGGAAGGCCTGATCGAGCAGTAGCCCGGAAAATTGCCGGTTGCGGAATTTAGGGGATAACAAGCGGGCTTTAACGTCGTTCGCCGTCAAACGCATATCCAGCACGTCCGGCCCGACCCGCTGTAAGAACGGGTGCGTAAGCAGTTGTTCCGGCGTTAACATTTCGATATCAGACGCGCTATACAGCAGAATCGCTTTATCCGCGGTTTGCAGCCTGACGCGCAGCACCCTTGTCGTTTGCGGCTGCTCGTTGGCGTTCACCACCCGCCAGACGCCGTAAAGCTGGTTGTGGCTGTATAACGTCAGGTTATGGGAAAAATGCGTCAGTAACGCCTTTCCCCGCGTTTCGATGTGGGTCACCGTTTGTCCCACCAGCGGTGCTTCAAACGGCTTCAGGTGAGGAAAAGCAAACCAGACGTCCGTCAGGGGTTTGCCTTTTATCGCCGCCTCGAGGCTATCCGCAGCGCGGCGGATCTCCGGGCCTTCTGGCATCTCTTTATCCTTATGATTTTCAGGCGCTGACGAGGATCCCCTGCTCTGCAAACGCCGCCCGTAAGCGGCGGGCAAACTGCAGCGCATGCTCGCCATCACCGTGTAAGCATACTGTGTCAGCCTGAACGCTGGCGGTTGCACCATCAACCGCTCTCACTGTTCCCTCGCGCACCATCTGAAGCGTCTGCGCCAGCGCCAGAGACTCATCGGTGATCAGCGCGTTGGGCTGTGAACGGGGAACCAGGGTTCCGTCGGGCTGATACCCTCTGTCGGCAAACACTTCCTGCCGGGTGGTTAACCCCAGACGCTGGCCGGCGCGGATAAGCTCGCTCCCCGCCAGGCCAACCAGGATCAGTTGCGGGTTGCAATCGAACACCGCCCGGGCGATAGCATCCGCCAGAACGGGATCGTTTGCCGCCTGGTTGTAAAGCATACCGTGGGGCTTCACGTGGCGCAGCAGGCCCTGCTGGGAACGCACAATCGCCTCGAGCGCGCCAATCTGGTAAAGCGTCTGGGCGTAGACCGTTTCGGACGGGAGATCCATCGCCGTGCGGCCAAAATTCTCCCGGTCAGGGAAGCTCGGATGCGCCCCTATCGCAACACCATTTTTGATGGCATTGCGCACGCTCGCCAGCATCGTTTGTGCATCACCCGCGTGAAAGCCGCAGGCGACATTCACCGAGGTGACCAGGGTCATCAGTTCAGCGTCGGCGCTGCCGCCCTCGCCCAGATCGGCATTTAAATCAATCTTTACCATCAAGCCTCCACGCCAGTTGTTCCAGATAACGCTGCTGGTCCTGCCGCGCCTTCAGCGCCTCCTCCAGGGAGCATTGCACGAAGTGAATCGGCTGTCCGAGAGGAATTTGCGCCAGATGGTAGCGATCGGCCTCAATGATGCAGGCAATACGCGGGTAACCGCCCGTGGTTTGCGCATCGTTCATTAACACAATCGGTTGACCGTTACCCGGCACCTGAATGACGCCGGGCAATAAACCGTGAGAAAGCAGCTCGCGGTCTGTGGTACGGGTCAGCGGCTGCCCCTGAAGACGATACCCCATGCGGTTACTCTGCGGGCTAATCTTCCATGGCGAGCGCCAGAAAGACTCCTGAGACACCTCATCAAATTCCTGATACTCCGGCCCCGGCAGGGCGCGGATCTGGTTTCCCCAGAGGAGTTGCTTCACGCCCTGTGCGGTGGAAAAGTGTCGCGTTGACGGTTTTATCGCCAGGCGATCGCCATCGCGCAACAAACGTCCTTCGTGACCACCAATACCGGCTTTCTGATCGGTACTGGATGAACCCAGCACCTCCGGCACGTCAATCCCACCGGCAACGGCAAGATAACTGCGAACCCCGTGCAGCGGACGCTTTAGCGTTAAACGCTGTCCGGCTTTCGCCCGCAGCCGCCAGCCGGTCCAGACCGCTTTGCCATCAAGCGTGGCATCACACCCGGCGCCGGTTAAGGCAAACCAGGTCTCCTGACTGAATTCAATGACACACTGCCCCAGCGTAATTTCGAGCGCAGCTGTATTGCCGGGGTTACCCACCAGCACGTTGGCAATCTCCAGCGCCGGCCTGTCCAGCGCGCCACAGTAGCTCACGCCAGACTGGCGCATACCAAAGCGACCCGCATCCTGAACGGAGGTGTAAAGCCCGGCGCGAATAAGCGTTAACATACCCCCTCCTTCTGCGGAATAAAGCGAAGGGTGTCGCCAGGACGCAGGAGGACCGGCGATTCCAGCCCCGGTTCAAATAACGGCATGGATGTGTGTCCGATGAGCTGCCAGCCCCCCGGCGATGTGAGCGGATAAATGCCCGTCTGTTCGCCACCAATCGCGACGGTACCCGCCGGCACGCTCAGGCGCGGTTCAGCGCGGCGTGGCGTGTGTAACGCCGGGGAGAGTCCACCCAGATACGGGAAGCCCGGCTGGAATCCCAAAAACCAGACCACATAATCAACAGAGGCGTGCAGCTCAACGACCTGTTTTTCGGTTAGCCCGCAGTGTTCAGCCACCACGCCAAGATCGGGTCCCCCTGTGCCACCATACACTACCGGGATCTCAATCGTGCGGGATTCCGGCTCCAGCGCTTCGCTCTCCTCCCACCAGCGCTGTAAACGCTCAATGGCATCCAGTGCCAGCGTATGCGGATTACGCAGCACCACGGTGATATTATTCATCCCCGGGATCGCCTCAACCACCTCAGGCACCTCCACCAGACGCTGCGTTAGCCGCCAGATACGCTTTTGGGTCGCAAGGGTAACGGGCGGCTCCAGCTCCAGCACCACCGCCGTTTCACCCAGAAGATAACAACGCGCTCGCTGCACTCAGGTACCTCTCATCAGGCCGGGTTAGGGATATCAATAAACGTAACATCCAGATCGGTATTTTCGGTCAGCCATTCGCTCAGGGCGCGAATGCCGCCGCGTTCGGTGGCATGGTGACCTGCCGCGTAAAAATGCAGCCCCTGTTCACGGGCTGAATGAATAGTCTGCTCGGAGACTTCACCGGTGATAAACGCATCAACACCAAAACGCGCGGCGCTATCAATGAAGCCCTGACCGCCACCCGTGCACCAGGCGACACGCTTCACCGTATCCGGACCGGTATCACCGCTCCACAGCGGACGACGTCCCAGACGCGCTTCAATCCATGAGGCCAGCTCAAGACCCGGCACCGGCATCGACAGCTCGCCCCACGGCACCAGCGGCTCAATTTCACCCATCACGGTGATCCCTAACAGCTGCGCGAGCTGAACGTTGTTGCCAAGCTCGGGGTGCGCATCCAGCGGCAGATGATAGCCATACAGGTTGATATCATTTGCCAGCAACGTTTTCAGACGGTTGCGCTTCATGCCGCGAATGATCGGCGATTCGTTTTTCCAGAAATAGCCGTGATGGACGATGACAGCATCGGCCTCCTGACGCACGGCTTCATCCAGCAACGCCTGACTGGCGGTCACGCCGGTGATAATTTTTTGCACCGTGTCGCGCCCTTCGACCTGTAACCCGTTCGGGCCGTAGTCGCTGAAGGCGCTGCTGTTCAGTTTTTCGTTGATCAGACTTTCCAGTTCGGTGTTTTTCATCATGACTCTCTTAAGCTTTACGGGCCGCTTCGTACGCCGCCAGCGTGGCGACGCGCGCCTGTTTATGTTCAACAATCGGGCGAGGATAATCGAGCGTTACGCCCTGTTTGTCCGCCCATGCCCACGGGTCGTGGATCGCCTTAGCGGGGACCGCTTTCAGCGCAGGCAACCAGTGGCGGATAAACGTCCCGTCCGCATCAAATTTTTGTCCCTGCGTGGTGGGATTAAAAATCCGGAAGTAAGGTGCCGCATCGGTTCCGGTCGAGGCCGCCCATTGCCAGCCGCCATTATTCGCCGCCAGATCGCCATCGATCAGCTGAGAAATAAAATACCGCTCCCCGACACGCCAGTCGATAAGCAGATCTTTCACCAGGAAGCTGGCGGTAATCATCCGCAGGCGGTTATGCATCCATCCAGTTTCATTCAGCTGGCGCATCGCGGCGTCCACAATCGGGTAGCCGGTTTCACCCTTTTGCCAGGCCTGCAGCAGCGTCTCGTTTTGCTGCCACTGCACATTATCGGTCCAGCGAATGAAAGGTCGATGTTTACATAATTCAGGGTGATACGTCATCAGATGACGATAGAATTCGCGCCAGATAAGCTCGTTAAGCCATACCGAACCAGCGCCCCCCTCCAGCGCGTGGGGCTGCTCTGCCAGAAGACGGTGTAAACACTGGCGCGGAGAAAGCACGCCCAGCGCTAAACAGGCCGACAACCGGCTGGTACCTTCAATGGCGGGGAAATCCCGGCGTGCGTCGTAAGCGGCCGCCCCCGTTTTGCAGAACTGGCGCAACTGCGCGATTGCCGCTTTTTCATCAGCCGGGAATAAAGCGTGGTCATACGCCTGTTGCGGATAGTCAAACGTCAGTTCAGGCAGGTTGTTTACACTCTCCCCTCGCGCGGACGGCGCGGCAACACACTCCGGCAGCGCCTCTTTCAGCCGTTTGATAAATGCATTTTTAAATGGCGTAAAGACTTTATACATCTCGCGATTGCCGGTCATCACGCTGCCCGGCGCCAGCATCACGCTGTCATCAAATCCCTGACACTCTACGTCCCCGAGGATCCGCTCCAGCTGACGATCGCGCTGCTGTTCATTGAATTCGTACTGGTAGTTGTAAAAAAGATGCGTGACGTCGTTCTGCTGACAGACCTCCTGTACCGCGCTGAGCTGAGCGGCAAAATCACTGACCTCTTTGTAAATCAACGGAATGCCTTTTTCCGCCAGCGAACGTTGCAGGGCATTCAGATGCGAACAGAGATAAGCGGCTTGACGGGGGGCCATATCATGCTGCTGCCACTGTCCGGGGGTAGCGATAAACAGCGCCAGCACGCGGGCGTGTTCAGAGCGACAGGCTGCCGCCAGGGCGATGTTGTCATGCAGACGCAGATCCGCGCGAAACCAAACCAGATGGGTGGGCATAAAACTCCAGGCAATTGTCCATTATATCCGTAAGGGCATGCCGTAAAAGGAAAAAGGCACGTATTGAACTACTTTGCCATGAAGTGTAGACGGGATGAAATAAGGGAGTGGCAGTTTGATTACTCAGAAAAAGAAGATATGCCTGAAAACCACCCAACGGACCGCGAATCCGGAGGGACAAAAAAACCGCCACATTGCTGTAGGCGGTTTTTTTATTGCTGTGTGTAGTCTTAGTATCAGTAAAAATCACAGGTCGCTTTTTCGGCCTGATCCATCCACACCGGCTTCTCGCTGGTTTTCGCCCAGACGCGGTGCAGATAGCTGTAAAAACGTGCGCGATCTTTCCAGAACAACATCACCGGCAGGGCCAGCACGCCAGCCACTACGGCGAAAGCGCGACGCATGAACACGATATGAGCCGGATACTCTTTATAAAGATCCATATTTTTCTCCCCTGTAGTTGGCCGGAAACTGACTCCGGAAAATTCAAAAACTGTGACCTGGCTAAAATAATATCGCTTTGTTTGTAATTTTACTACTCATCCGACCACTTATTTTCACCTGTTTAGCCAAAATTTACATTCACGCCGTAATTAAGTTACAAAAAAGTTAAAGATTTACTTACCAATAGTTAAATTGTGGGCTTTGCCATTTTTATACTTTTTTTACACCCCCCGTCCTGATTTTTGCGAAATCTTTGCGCCATAAATCCTACCGTTAGCACAAATACAAATGTCACCCGGAGGTGGATTGTGAGTGCAGGTCTTATTGCCGGCATCGTGCTGGTGTTCCTGTTATTGGGTTATCTGGTTTATGCCTTGATTAATGCGGAGGCATTCTGATGGCTGCTCAGGCGTTTTTGCTTATTGCCAGTTTTTTAGGGGTGCTGTTCCTTCTGGCAAGACCGCTGGGAACAGTGCTGGCAAGGATGATCAACAACGTGCCGCTGCCGGTGGCAGGTCGCGTTGAAAAAGGGATCTGGCGCGTCCTGGGAATCCAGGATGGGGAAATGAACTGGCGTCAGTATCTGCTGGCGATCCTGCTACTGAATATTGTCGGCCTTGTCGCCCTCTTCGCCATGCTGATGCTGCAGGGTAGCTTACCGCTCAACCCGCAGCAGTTGCCGGGTCTGTCCTGGCATCTGGCGCTGAACACGGCAGTCAGCTTTGTCACTAACACCAACTGGCAGTCCTATGCCGGGGAAACCACGCTGAGCTACTTTAGCCAGATGGCCGGGTTAACCGTGCAAAACTTCCTCTCTGCTGCCACCGGCATTGCGGTGATCTTCGCGCTCACGCGTGCCTTTGCGCGTCAAAATATCAGCACGCTGGGCAACGCATGGGTCGATCTGACACGCATCACCCTGTGGATATTACTCCCTGTGGCCCTGATCATCGCGCTGTTCTTTATTCAGCAAGGCACCCTGCAAAACCTGCTGCCTTACACGCCTTACACCTCCCTTGAAGGGGCAAAACAGCTTTTGCCTATGGGGCCGGTGGCATCGCAGGAAGCCATTAAAATGCTCGGTACCAACGGCGGTGGCTTCTTCAACGCCAACTCGTCGCATCCGTTTGAAAACCCAACCGCGCTGACCAACGTTGTACAGATGCTGGCGATCTTCCTGATCCCCGCCGCGCTCTGCTTTGCCTTTGGCGATGTGGTAAACGACCGCCGTCAGGGACGGACCCTGCTGTGGACCATGTCTCTTATCTTCGTGGTCTGCGTCGCGCTGGTGATGTGGGCGGAATGGAACGGTAACCCTCACTTCCTGACGCTGGGCGCAGACAGCGCGATCAATATGGAAGGGAAAGAGAGTCGCTTTGGCATTCTCGCCAGCAGCCTGTACGCGGTGGTCACCACGGCAGCCTCGTGCGGGGCGGTTAACGCCATGCATGACTCCTTTACGGCGCTGGGCGGCATGATCCCAATGTGGCTGATGCAGATTGGCGAAGTGGTATTTGGCGGCGTGGGCTCAGGTCTTTACGGCATGCTGCTGTTTGTACTGCTGGCGGTGTTTATCGCCGGACTGATGATTGGCCGTACCCCGGAATACCTCGGTAAAAAAATCGACGTACGGGAAATGAAATTAACCGCGCTGGCGATTCTGGTCACGCCTGCCCTCGTGCTGCTCGGCACCGCCCTGGCCCTGATGACCGACGCCGGGCGCAGCGGCATCTTTAATACGGGTATCCATGGGTTTAGTGAAGTGCTCTACGCCGTCTCGTCTGCGGCTAACAACAACGGCAGCGCCTTTGCAGGCTTAAGCGCCAACTCACCTTTCTGGAACTGTCTGCTGGCATTCTGCATGTTTGTCGGCCGCTTCGGGGTGATTGTGCCGGTGATGGCCATCGCCGGATCGCTGGTGAATAAAAAAATTCAACCGACCACCACCGGCACATTACCGACCCACGGTGCGCTGTTTGTTGGCCTGCTGACCGGCACCGTGTTGCTGGTAGGTGCCCTGACCTTTATCCCCGCCCTCGCGTTAGGCCCGGTCGCGGAAACCCTCTCTTTACGCTGATTTTGCGGAGAATTTGTCATGAGTCGTAAACAACTGGCCCTGTTCGAACCGTCGTTAGTTCGTCAGGCGCTCATGGATGCGGTGAAAAAGTTAAGCCCGCGCGTGCAGTGGCACAACCCGGTGATGTTTATCGTCTGGGCAGGCAGCGTGCTGACTACCGCCCTGGCGATTGCCATGGGAACGGGTCACCTTCCAGGCAACGTGATGTTCACCGGAGCGATCAGCCTGTGGCTGTGGTTTACCGTGCTGTTTGCCAACTTTGCCGAAGCGCTGGCGGAAGGCCGCAGTAAAGCGCAGGCCAACAGCCTGAAAGGGGTAAAAAAGACCGCCTTCGCACGCAAATTACGTGAGCCAAAATACGGCGCGCAGATGGACCACGTGCCGGCAGATGAACTGCGTAAAGGCGATGTGGTCCTGGTGGAAGCCGGTGACATTATTCCCTGTGATGGCGAAGTGATTGAAGGGGGAGCCTCCGTTGACGAAAGCGCCATCACCGGGGAATCCGCACCGGTCATTCGTGAATCTGGCGGTGATTTCGCCTCGATCACGGGCGGGACGCGTATTCTCTCCGACTGGCTGGTGATCCAGTGCAGTGTCAACCCGGGCGAAACCTTCCTTGACCGGATGATCGCCATGGTAGAAGGCGCGCAGCGTCGTAAGACCCCCAACGAAATTGCCCTGACCATTTTGCTGGTGGCCCTTACCATCGTCTTCCTGCTGGCCACCGCCACGCTGTGGCCCTTCTCCAGCTACGGTGGCACCGCAGTCAGCATCACCGTGCTGGTGGCGCTGCTGGTCTGTCTGATCCCAACCACCATTGGCGGCCTGCTCTCTGCCATCGGTGTGGCGGGGATGAGCCGCATGCTGGGCGCGAACGTTATCGCCACCAGCGGACGTGCCGTAGAAGCTGCAGGTGATGTGGATGTTCTGCTGCTGGATAAAACCGGGACCATCACCCTCGGCAACCGCCAGGCCTCCGAGTTTTTACCTGCCCCGGGCGTGGATGAAAAAACGCTGGCAGATGCCGCCCAGCTCTCGTCTCTTGCCGACGAAACGCCGGAAGGCCGCAGCATCGTGATTCTGGCGAAACAGCGCTTTAATCTGCGCCAGCGTGATGTGCAGAGCCTGCATGCCACGTTTGTGCCCTTCACGGCGCAAACCCGAATGAGCGGTATCAACATCCAGGACCGCATGATCCGTAAAGGTTCCGTTGACGCCATTCGTCGCCACATTGAAGCCAACAACGGTCATTTCCCACCGGAAGTGGACAATCTGGTTGAGAGCGTTGCCCGTCAGGGGGCCACACCACTGGTCGTGGCTGAAGGAGCCCATGTACTGGGGGTGATTGCGCTGAAGGACATCGTCAAAGGCGGTATCAAAGAGCGTTTCGCCCAGCTGCGTAAAATGGGGATCAAAACGGTGATGATCACCGGGGATAACCGGCTGACTGCCGCCGCCATTGCCGCAGAAGCGGGCGTGGACGACTTCCTCTCGGAAGCCACACCGGAAGCCAAGCTGGCCTTGATCCGTCAGTACCAGGCGGAAGGCCGCCTGGTGGCGATGACGGGTGACGGCACCAACGATGCCCCTGCCCTCGCACAGGCCGACGTGGCGGTGGCGATGAACTCCGGTACGCAGGCGGCAAAAGAGGCGGGCAACATGGTCGATCTTGACTCTAACCCGACCAAGTTGATTGAAGTGGTGCACATCGGTAAACAGATGCTGATGACGCGCGGTTCCTTGACCACGTTCAGTATCGCCAATGACGTGGCAAAATATTTCGCCATCATTCCCGCGGCGTTCGCGGCCACCTATCCGCAGCTGAATGCGCTGAACGTGATGCACCTCCACTCCCCGTCTTCGGCCATTCTCAGTGCGGTGATCTTCAACGCCCTGATTATTGTCTTCCTGATCCCGCTGGCGCTGAAAGGGGTGAGCTATAAGCCGCTGACGGCCGCAGCCATGCTGCGCCGTAACCTGTGGATTTACGGGCTGGGCGGGCTGCTGGTGCCCTTTATCGGTATTAAGGTTATCGACCTGCTGTTAACGCTGTTCGGGCTGGTTTAAAAGGTGAATCAAATGACGATGTTACGTCCCGCTATACTTCTGTTTATTTTGCTGTCGCTTATTACCGGTGGGCTTTACCCGCTGGTGACCACCGCGCTGGGCCAGTGGTGGTTCAAGGATCAGGCCAATGGCTCGCTGATTATACAGCAGGGTGAAAACCGCGGCTCTCGCCTGATTGGTCAGAACTTTACGGATGCCCGTTACTTCCAGGGACGCCCTTCCGCCACCGCCGAAAGCCCGTATAATCCGATGGCATCCGGCGGGAGTAACCTGGCGGGCAGTAACCCTGAGCTGGACAAAGCCATCGCTGAGCGCGTGGCGGCCCTGCGTAGCGCCAATCCGCAGGCCAGCCGGGAGGTGCCTGTGGAACTGGTGACCGCCTCCGCCAGCGGACTGGATTACAGCCTGACGCCTGAAGCGGTGGCCTGGCAGATCCCGCGCGTTGCCGCTGCCCGTCATCTGACCGTCGAACAGGTCAGTCAACTGGTGGCAGAGCACACGCAAAAACCGCTGGTCAGTTTCATTGGTATGCCGGTAGTGAATATTGTTGAGCTGAATCTGGCGCTGGACGCGCTAAGGAAAAACTAAATGACCGACGAGCCCTTGCGCCCGGATCCTGACAGGCTGCTCGAACAAACAGCTGAAGCCCATCGTGGCAAACTGAAAGTCTTCTTCGGCGCCTGCGCGGGCGTCGGGAAAACCTTCGCCATGCTGACAGAAGCTCAACGACTGCGGGCTCAGGGGCTCGATATTCTCATCGGCGTGGTGGAAACCCACGGCCGTAAAGAGACCGCGGCGCTGTTGAAGGGGCTTGCCACGCAGCCCCCTCGCCGTATCAGCCATCGTGGCAGGCTGGTGACGGAGTTCGATCTCGACGCCGCCCTCGCCCGCCGCCCCGCCCTTATTCTGATGGACGAACTGGCGCACAGTAATGCGCCAGGCTCACGTCACCCCAAACGCTGGCAGGATGTTGAAGAGTTACTTGAAGCCGGGATTGACGTCTTCACCACGGTGAATGTTCAGCATCTGGAAAGCCTGAACGACGTGGTCAGCGGCGTGACCGGCATCTAGGTGCGCGAAACGGTACCCGATCCGTTCTTTGATTCCGCGGATGAAGTGGTGCTGGTCGACCTGCCGCCCGATGACCTGCGCCAGCGCCTGCATGAAGGAAAAGTCTATATTGCAGGCCAGGCCGAGCGCGCCATCGAACACTTCTTCCGTAAAGGCAACCTGATCGCCCTGCGCGAACTGGCCCTGCGCCGCACCGCCGATCGTGTGGATGACCAGATGCGCGCCTGGCGCGATCTGCAAGGACAGGAACGCGTCTGGCATACGCGGGATGCCATCCTGCTGTGCATAGGTCACGGCAGCGGCAATGAAAAGCTTGTCCGTACCGCCGCCCGGCTGGCCGCGAAATTTGGCAGCGTCTGGCATGCGGTATATGTCGAAACGCCACAGCTTCACGCCCTGCCTGAAAACCAGCGTCGCGCGATCCTCAGTTCGCTGCGTCTGGCCCAGGAGCTGGGGGCGGAAACCGCTACCCTCTCCGATCCGCAGGAAGATAAAGCCATTCTGCGCTACGCGCGTGAGCACAACCTGGGCAAGATTGTCATTGGCCGTCGCCAGCACCGGCGCTGGTTTAGCCGCGAATCGTTTGCCGACAAACTGGCCCGGCGCGCGCCCGACCTGGATCTGGTGGTCGTGGCACTGGATGACAAACCCACACCGCTCCCCAACCGCGCGCCCGACAGCCGTACCTTTGGTGATAAATGGCGAATTCAGATCCGCGGCTGTCTGATCGCCGTCGTGCTCTGCGCCCTGATAACCCTTATTGCCAGCAAATGGCTGATTGCCTTTGACGCGGCCAACCTGGTGATGATCTACCTGCTTGGCGTGGTCGTGGTTGCTCTCTTTTACGGGCGCTGGCCGTCAGTACTGGCAACGGTGATCAACGTCATCAGCTTTGATCTGTTCTTTATTGATCCGCGCGGGACGCTCGCCGTCTCGGATGTACAGTATGTCCTCACGTTTGCCGTGATGCTCACCGTCGGACTGGTGATCGGGAATCTGACGGCGGGCGTTCGCTATCAGGCGCGTATCGCCCGCTATCGTGAACAGCGCACCCGACATTTATACGAGATGTCCAAATCGCTGGCGGTAGGCCGCACGCCGCTGGATATCGTGCAGACCAGCGAGCAGTTTATCCGCTCGACCTTTAATGCCAGCAACCTGATTTTACTCCCGGACGAGCACGGGAAATTACGCCCGCTGACGTCGGCCTCGGGCATGACGCCCTGGGATGAAGCCATTGCGCGCTGGAGCTTCGATAAAGGTTTACCGGCCGGTGCAGGGACAGACACCCTGCCCGGCGTGCCGTATCAGATCCTGCCGCTGCGCAGTGCCGATAAAAATCAGGGGCTGGTCATCGTCGAGCCGTCTAATCTGCGCCAGCTGATGATCCCCGAGCAGCAAAGGCTGCTGGAGACCTTTACGCTGCTGGTTGCCAGTGCGCTCGAAAGACTGGCGCTGACGGCGAGCGAAGAGCAGGCGCGTCTGGCAAGCGAGCGTGAAAGCATTCGTAACTCGTTGCTGGCGGCCCTCTCCCACGATCTTCGCACGCCTCTCACCGTGTTGTTTGGCCAGTCGGAAATTCTGACCCTGGATCTGGCGGCTGAAGGTTCAAAACATGCCCTGCAGGCCAGCGAGATCCGCCAGCATGTGCTGAACACCACGCGGCTGGTGAATAACCTGCTTGATATGGCACGGATACAGTCTGGCGGGTTCAACCTCAAAAAAGAGTGGCTGACACTTGAGGAAGTGGTGGGAAGCGCGCTGAAAATGCTGGAGCCCGGTCTCGGTGGGCGGCATATCGCGCTGAACATGCCTGAGCCCCTGACGCTAATTCACGTGGATGGTCCGTTGTTTGAACGTGTGTTAATCAATTTGCTGGAAAATGCGGGCAAATATGCCGGAGCAAAAGCGCAAATCGGGGTGAACGCCACGGTGGAAGATAATACGCTTCGCCTTGAAGTCTGGGATACCGGGCCCGGTATTCCTGCCGGTCAGGAAAAAGCGATTTTCGAAAAATTCTCGCGCGGCAATAAAGAGTCTGCCATTCCGGGTGTCGGGCTGGGTCTGGCGATCTGCCAGGCCATTATTGACGTCCATGGCGGCACCATTTCGGCGGAGAATCGCCCGGAAGGAGGCGCACGTTTTTGTGTTACACTTCCTCTGGAAACCCCGCCAGAACTTGATGAATTACCAGAGGATTTGTGATCAACGTCCTGATTGTTGAAGATGAACTCGCCATTAGCCGGTTTCTGCGTGCTGCGCTGGAAGGTGACGGCCTGCGCGTTCATGATGCCGGTACGCTCCAGCGCGGGTTGATTGAAGCCGCCACCCGCAAGCCGGACCTGGTGATCCTCGATCTCGGTCTGCCGGATGGCGACGGCATCGATTTTATTCGTGAGGTGCGCCAGTGGAGCCAGATGCCGATTCTGGTGCTCTCCGCACGCACCGAAGAGACGGATAAAATCGCCGCGCTGGATGCTGGCGCGGACGACTATCTCATTAAGCCTTTTGGAATTGGCGAGTTACAGGCTCGCCTTCGTGTTGCGCTACGTCGCCACAGTGCCACCGTCCCTGCCGACCCGACGTACACTTTCGGTGATGTGCAGGTCGATCTCGCTGCACGACGTATTGTTCGCGGTGAAGAGGAGATCCACCTCACCCCGATAGAGTTTCGCCTGCTCGCAGTTTTGCTCAACAACCACGGTAAGGTCCTGACCCAACGTCAGCTTCTGAGTCAGGTGTGGGGACCCAACGCTGTGGAACATAGTCACTATTTACGCATATATATGGGACACCTGCGTCAAAAACTTGAAGTTGACCCCGCTCGCCCTCGCCATCTATTAACCGAAACCGGTATCGGTTATCGGTTTATGCTTTGAATAACTATTCAAATTTATTTCTGTCAAAATTAAAGCCACTCCACAAATAGTGCCAAAATAAGCCATACGGGATATTTTTGGCTTATTTTCGCTCATTCAGAACACAACCAATACAATCTGTTAACTCATCATCAACAAACCAGTGTTTTGATCTGGGATATTCATCGAAAACGAATAATTATTTCTGATTTGATCGGTTAAGGGTGATCTGATTCACAGTTAATCGCTTTTTCCTGGATAAAATGACCATGCTTTCAATTACTGAAAGGAAAATGAAACATGGAAAACAATAATCGCTTGATGCCCCATATAAGGCGGACAACACATATCATGATGTTTGCCCACCGAAACTGCTTTGACTTCCATCTCTTTAATGCCCGGTAGTCCTTCGACTTCTGGCGCACCCGCTTGCAGGTTAACCTGAAAAAACCTTATGTTACAGGCCGTTGCCTGTGAAGGCGTGCGTTCATTCAATTTAATTCAGACTTATCCGCAGCCGGACGGACTGAATCTCATTCATTAAAAAGCAACTTACTGATTTTTTATCAGCGGCCACACCTTGCTTTTTTTTCCGGACATTATCGATTTCTTTCTTGTGAGAAATCGAGGGACAAATATTGCCTGAAATAAAGAGAGAAAGATGAAAAGTTTAAAAATCGCTACCAGCCGTGCATGTCCTGATTGCTTTACCACTCACCGTGAACTGGTGGATGTCAGCACCTCTGATTATATTGACGTCGCTGCTATTGTTCTGGCCGTGAGCGATATTTCCAGTGGTACCCTGGAAGAAATAGAAGCAACCGGGTTTGGTATTCCCGTATTTATTGCGACACATAAAGAAGAGTTCATTCCGGCTGAATATTTATCGCGCATCCACGGTGTGTTTGAGTGTTCAGAGACCAGTAACGACTTTTACGGACGTCAACTGGAAGCGGCCGCGCAGAAGTACGAAACTCAGCTGCGCCCCCCGTTTTTCCGTGCGCTGGTCGACTACGTGAAACAGGGCAACAGCGCGTTTGACTGTCCGGGGCACCAGGGTGGGCAGTTTTTCCGCCGTCATCCTGCCGGTAATCAGTTTGTCGATTTCTTCGGCGAAACGCTTTTCCGCTCCGATCTGTGCAACGCCGACGTGGCCATGGGGGATCTGCTGATTCATGAAGGCGCGCCGTGCCTTGCGCAGCAACACGCGGCGAAAGTGTTTAATGCGGATAAAACCTATTTTGTGCTGAACGGCACCTCATCATCCAACAAAGTGGTGCTAAACGCCCTGCTCACCCCCGGCGACCTGGTGCTGTTCGATCGTAATAACCATAAATCCAACCACCACGGAGCCCTGCTTCAGGCGGGTGCCACGCCGGTCTATCTGGAAACTGCGCGCAACCCGTACGGCTTTATTGGCGGCATTGATGCCCACTGCTTTGAGGAGAGCTACCTGCGCGAGCTGGTATCGGAAGTGGCGCCGGGTCGCGCGCGTGACGAACGTCCGTTCCGTCTGGCGGTGATCCAACTGGGCACCTACGATGGCACCATTTATAACGCCCGCCAGGTCGTCGATAAAATTGGTCACCTGTGCGACTACATCCTGTTTGATTCTGCCTGGGTGGGCTACGAGCAATTTATTCCGATGATGGCGGACTGCTCACCACTGCTGCTGGAGCTGAACGAAAACGATCCCGGGATTCTGGTTACCCAGTCAGTGCATAAACAACAGGCCGGTTTTTCGCAGACCTCACAAATCCACAAGAAAGACCGTCATATTAAAGGCCAACCGCGCTATGTCCCGCACAAGCGCCTGAATAACGCCTTTATGATGCACGCCTCCACCAGCCCGTTCTATCCCCTGTTTGCCGCGCTGGATATCAACGCCCGCATGCACGAGGGGCAGAGTGGCCGAAATATGTGGATGGACTGCGTGGTGACCGGCATTGAAGCACGCAAGCTGATCCTGGAGAACTGCCAGTTTATTCGCCCGTTCGTGCCGGAGCTGGTAGATGGCCGTCCGTGGGAAAGCTGGGACACGGCTGAAATTGCCACCGACCTGCGCTTCTTCCACTTTGTGCCGGGTGAAAACTGGCACGCCTTCGAAGGGTATGCCGAGCATCAATACTTTATCGATCCGTGCAAACTGCTGCTGACCACGCCGGGCATCAACGCCCGTACCGGTGAGTATGATGACTTCGGCGTGCCCGCTACCATCCTGGCTAACTTCCTGCGTGAAAACGGCATCGTGCCGGAGAAATGCGATCTCAACTCGATCCTGTTCCTGCTGACCCCTGCAGAAGACATGGGCAAACTGCAGCAGCTGGTGGCGCAGCTGGTGCGTTTCGAAAAACTGCTTCAGACCGATGCGCCATTAAAAGAGGTGCTTCCGTCTATCTGTAAGCAATACCCGGAACGCTACGCCGGTTATACCCTGCGCCAGATATGCCAGGAGATGCATGAACTGTACGCCCGCCATAACGTGAAACAGCTGCAAAAAGAGATGTTCCGCAAGTCTCACTTCCCTCGCGTGATGATGAATCCGCAGGACGCAAACTATGCGTATCTGCGTGGTGAGGTTGAACTGGTTTCCCTGCGTGATGCGGAAGGCCGCATTGCCGCCGAAGGCGCCCTGCCTTACCCACCAGGGGTGCTGTGCGTGGTTCCGGGTGAAGTCTGGGGAGGCTCCGTCCTGCGCTACTTTGCCGCGCTGGAAGAGGGGATCAACCTTTTACCGGGCTTCGCGCCGGAACTGCAGGGCGTGTACGTCGAGGAGTGCGACGGACGCAAACAGGTTCGCTGTAACGTCATCAAACAACCCGCCGCTCAGCCCGCGCTGCTGAAAGGAGAAAAATTATGAGTAAGTCCAATAAGATGGGCGTGGTGCAGCTGACTATCCTCACCATGGTCAACATGATGGGGTCAGGGATTATTATGCTGCCCACCAAACTTGCCGAGGTGGGTACCATTTCGATTATCTCCTGGCTGGTAACCGCGGTCGGCTCCATGGCGCTGGCATGGGCGTTTGCCAAATGCGGAATGTTCAGCCGCAAGTCAGGCGGGATGGGCGGCTACGCCGAATACGCCTTCGGCAAATCGGGCAACTTTATGGCTAACTACACCTACGGCGTGTCTCTGCTGATCGCCAACGTGGCGATTGCCATCTCCGCCGTGGGTTACGGTACGGAACTGTTTGGTGCCACGCTCAGCCCGGTACAAATTGGTTTAGCCACCATCGGCGTGCTGTGGATCTGCACCGTGGCCAACTTTGGCGGGGCGCGCATTACCGGCCAGCTGAGTAGCATCACCGTCTGGGGCGTGATTATCCCGGTTGTGGGTCTGTGCATTATCGGTTGGTTCTGGTTCAGTCCGACCTTGTACGCGAACTCCTGGAACCCTCACCACGTACCGTTCTTCACGGCTGTAGGCTCCTCCATCGCCATGACGCTGTGGGCCTTCCTCGGTCTGGAATCCGCCTGCGCAAACGCGGAAGTGGTGGAAAACCCGGAGAAGAACGTGCCGATTGCAGTACTCGGCGGAACGCTGGGCGCGGCGGTGATCTATATCGTTTCGACCAACGTGATTGCGGGTATCGTACCGAACATGGATTTGGCTAACTCCACCGCGCCGTTCGGGCTGGCCTTCGCGCAGATGTTCACCCCGGAAGTCGGGAAAGTGATCATGGGGCTGATGGTCATGTCCTGCTGCGGTTCACTCCTCGGCTGGCAGTTCACCATTGCGCAGGTCTTTAAATCCTCAGCCGACGAAGGCTACTTCCCGAAAATCTTCTCCCGCGTGACCAAAGCCGATGCGCCGGTGCAGGGTATGCTGGCGATTGTCATCTTCCAGAGCGGGTTATCGCTGATGACCATTAGCCCATCCCTGAACAGCCAGTTCAACGTGCTGGTCAACCTGGCGGTGGTGACGAATATCATTCCATATATTCTGTCGATGGCGGCGCTGGTGATCATTCAGAAGGTGGCGAAAGTCGATCCACGTAAAGCACGCGCGGCCAATATTGTGGCGCTGATTGGGGCGATTTACAGCTTCTATGCGCTCTACTCGTCAGGCCAGGAGGCGATGCTCTATGGTGCGATGGTGACCTTTATGGGCTGGACGCTGTACGGACTGGTCTCACCACGGTTTGAATTGAAGAATAAACATAGTTAGGTAAAAGCAAAACGGCAACCCAGGGGTTGCCGTTTTGAGTGTTTTCACCCTCTCCCTGTGGGAGAGGGCCGGGGTGAGGGCATCAGCCCGCACCAAACACCACTTACGCGTTCTTCAGCACTTCGCTGACAATCTCTACCGCTTCTTTCTCAATCTGCTGGCGATGCTCAGCGCCGAGGAAGCTTTCACAATAGATTTTGTACGCATCTTCCGTACCGGATGGACGCGCGGCAAACCAGCCATTTTCGGTCATCACTTTCAGACCACCGATAGAGGCACCGTTACCCGGGGCAGCCGTCAGACGTGCCGTAATCGGATCACCGGCCAGCGTGCTGGCACTGACCATCTCCGGAGAGAGTTTAGACAGAGCTGCTTTCTGCGCCGAGGTGGCGCTCGCCTGGATACGGTTATAGCTCGGTGCACCAAAGCGCGCCGCCAGCTCGTCGTAGTGTTCCTGTGGGTTCTTACCGGTGACAGCGGTAATTTCCGCCGCCAGCAGACACATGATGATGCCATCTTTATCGGTTGACCATGGCGTGCCGTCGAAACGCAGGAAGGATGCCCCCGCGCTCTCTTCACCACCAAAGCCGAAGCTGCCGTCATGCAGACCGTCAACAAACCATTTAAAACCCACCGGCACTTCCACAAGCTTACGGCCCAGCGCGTCAACCACGCGGTCGATCATCGCAGAGGAGACCAGCGTTTTACCCACAGCCACCTCTTTGCCCCACTGTGGACGATGCTGGAACAGGTAGTTGATTGCCACAGCCAGGTAGTGGTTTGGGTTCATCAGCCCGGCCGGGGTAACGATACCGTGGCGGTCATAATCCGGGTCGTTGGCGAAGGCCAGATCGAATTTGTCACGCAGTGCCAGCAGGCCCGCCATCGCGCACTCAGAGGAGCAGTCCATACGGATCGCGCCGTCTTTATCAAGGTGCATAAAGCGGAAGGTCTGATCGACGTGATCGTTAACGATGGTCAGATCCAGCTTGTAGTGTTCTGCAATGCGTTTCCAGTATTCAATCCCGGAGCCGCCCAGCGGATCCACACCCAGCTTCAGGCCGGCTTTCTGGATAGCCGCCATATCGACGATATCCGCCAGCCCTTCTACGAACGGCTGCACCAGATCCTGCTCTTTCACGTGGCCGGACGCCATGGCCGCATCCAGAGAGATACGCTTAACGCCTTTCAGACCATCGGCTAACAGGGCGTTGGCGCGGTCTTCCACCACTTTCGTGACGTTGGTATCTGCCGGGCCACCGTTAGGTGGGTTGTATTTAATGCCACCGTCTTCCGGGGGGTTGTGAGAAGGCGTGATAACGATGCCGTCAGCCTGTGGGCCACCTTTTTTGTTGTGCACAAGGATAGCGTTAGAGACGGCAGGCGTTGGGGTGAAACCGTTATTTTCCTGAACAATCACATCAACGCCGTTCGCCGCCAGAACTTCCAGCACGGAAATGAACGCCGGTTCAGACAGGGCGTGAGTATCTTTCCCCACGTAGCACGGACCGGTAACACCGTTTTTGGCGCGCTCTTCCGCGATGGCCTGAGCAATGGCCAGAATGTGCGGTTCGTTAAAGCTATGGCGTGCCGCGCTACCGCGATGGCCTGATGTACCAAACTTCACTGCGTGTTCTGCGTTGCCCACGACCGGTTTCAGCACATAATACTGCGCGGTCAGCTGAGCGACGTTAATCAAATCGCTTTGTTGTGCAGGTTGGCCTGCACGGCTGTGATTTGCCATTACCGGGTCCTTCTGATGCAAGGGTTAAATTGTACCGCAAACCTTTTCAATCAATTCCGCCGGGAACTGCATGGACTGCATGATGTGTTCAACCATGCTGCACTTGCGGCCCGTATTGGTATTGGTGATGACCCAGTACGGTGTGCCAGGGACATGTTTAGGTTTGGTTTGGTTGCCATTTTGCAGCAGCGTCTGCTCGTCGCCCGCGAAATAGACGCGAGTACGACCGTGCAGCGACTCGGTCGCTTCAGCAAACGCCTTGTTATCCAGTGAATAAAGTGTAGACAGCACCAGCATGAAGCGGTTGACCGCTTTTTTCTGCTCTGCATATTCATCAGACAGCAGCAGCTCGCGCATCGCACGTACTTTGTCTTTCACCTGCGCGACGGCAGGCTTTGCTTGTGCAACAACACTCGGCTGAGACACGACATCTTTAGTGGCTGGGGTAGCAGACGGTGAGGCGGCGGAAATTTTAAGCATGCGCCGTAAAATGTCGGACGCGCTCTCCCCGATATGCCGCGTTTGGCTGGCAATAAACTGATAGAGTTCGTCATCAACTTCGATTGTTTTCATCTTAATCCAGTGCGATATCTTATCTGAATACAAGTCGTTGGGATTATAAGGTCAAATCCCAACAGCGGATAGCGTCAAACCAGGTTGGCGGCAAAAGTCAGATTAAACTGGAACCTTGCAGCCGGGCGGCAGAATGGTCAACATAATACCCTAACCTGACATCCGTAAAAAAAGAACTTTGCCATGAAATTGAATAGCCGAGCGCAATCTGCACAATCACCGAACACGAATCCCCCCATCGTACTGGTCCACGGGCTGTTCGGCAGTCTGGATAACCTGGGCGTGCTGGCACGCGATCTGGTTACCGATCACGATATTTTGCAGGTCGATATGCGAAATCATGGCCTGTCCGGGCGTTCAGAGGAGATGACCTATGCGGCCATGGCGCAGGATCTGCTCGATACGCTGGATGCCAGCAATCTTGAGAAAGTGACCTTGATCGGGCACTCAATGGGCGGCAAAGCGGTCATGGCCCTGACGGCGCTGGCACCGGAGAGAATAAGTGGCCTGGTGGTCATTGATGTCGCCCCGGTAGATTACGACGTCCGTCGTCATGACGAGATTTTTGCCGCCATCAACGCGGTGACGGAAGCTGGCGTCTCCAGCCGTCAACAGGCAGCCGCTGTCATGCGTGAGCATCTTGATGAAGAAGGTGTGATCCAGTTCCTGCTGAAATCGTTCGTTGATGGCCAGTGGCGTTTCAACGTGCCGGTGCTGTGGGAGCAGTACGATAACATCGTCGGCTGGAAAACCGTTCCGGCATGGCCGCACCCTACCCTCTTTATTCGTGGCGGCAATTCGCCGTACGTCACCGACGCTTACCGCGATACCCTGCTGGCGCAATTCCCCCTGGCCCGTGCCCACGTCATCGCTGGCGCCGGACATTGGGTTCACGCGGAAAAACCAGACGCCGTCTTACGCGCCATTCGCCGCTATCTCACTGACACGGCAAATTGATTAAAAAGAGAGCGACTGGAAGGCTGCGGGCTTCCAGTCGTTGGCGTGCCGTTTTTGGTGATGTATGATGGCGCGCTTATCGCCCGGGCATTAGCAGGGCGGCGTGTTTCCCCCGAAGTCTCAGAATCATGGCCAAAGAACAAACGGACCGTACGACACTAGATCTGTTCGCGAATGAGCGTCGACCGGGACGACCGAAAACGAATCCGCTTTCGCGCGACGAACAGCTGCGTATTAATAAACGCAACCAGCTTAAACGCGATAAAAATCGTGGGCTTAAGCGTGTCGAACTGAAGCTCAACGCCGACGCCGTCGATGCGCTAAACGAACTGGCTGACGCGCGTAATATCAGCCGCAGCGAGCTGATTGAAGAGATGTTAATCACCCAACTCGAGACCATGCGCAGCAAGGCATAAGTCCGAAAAATCCCTTTATTACCCTTTTCATGTAGCACAGAGTGCAGTCCTGCGCGATAGCTGTTTCCGCAGGGTTGCCTGTTCTGCTATTATTGCCTTTATCCGTGGACAAATTGCGCCACCATACCATTAAGTATCAAGAGGTTATTTTACTCATGGCAATTATCGGCATTTTCTTCGGCAGTGATACCGGCAATACCGAAAATATCGCAAAAAACATTCAAAAACAGCTCGGTAAAGACGTTGCCGATGTGCACGACATCGCCAAGAGCAGCAAAGAAGATCTCGAAGGCTATGACATCCTGCTGCTGGGTATCCCTACCTGGTATTACGGTGAAGCCCAGTGTGACTGGGATGATTTCTTCCCGACACTGGAAGAAGTGGATTTCAACGGCAAGCTGGTTGCCCTGTTTGGCTGCGGCGACCAGGAAGACTATGCCGAGTACTTCTGTGATGCGCTGGGTACCATCCGCGACATCATTGAACCAAACGGCGCCGTTATCGTAGGTCACTGGCCTACCGCCGGCTACCACTTTGAAGCGTCTAAAGGTCTGGCTGATGACGATCACTTCGTGGGTCTGGCGATTGACGAAGACCGTCAGCCAGAACTGACAGCAGAGCGCGTTGAAAAATGGGTTAAGCAGATCCGTGAAGAGCTGCACCTGGACGATATCCTCAACGCCTGATTTTTATTGCGGCGCAACGAGGGTTGCGCCAGCAAACCAGGTCAAACCGATTAAATTAATTGCTACAATCTTTTAACTTTTTCGCCCAGACCTGTACAATGTCCCCCTGATAAAACGTGGCTCCCATTGAGCAAGTTTGTTGGTGATACCACGTTTTTATAAGCATACTTTACCTGAGACTTGCAGTTTTCATTTAGCCATGGCAGTTCTATAATGAGACGCATTATCCCAGGTGCATTTTCTGTCACTTCCTACAGAAGTGAATCGTTTAGCAACAGGACAGATTCCGCATGACTGACAACAATACCGCATTAAAGAAGGCTGGCCTGAAAGTTACGCTTCCTCGGTTAAAAATCCTTGAAGTGCTTCAGGGTCCAGACAATCACCATGTCAGTGCGGAAGACCTTTATAAGCGTCTTATCGACATGGGCGAAGAGATTGGGCTGGCAACCGTTTATCGTGTGCTGAACCAGTTTGATGACGCGGGCATTGTCACCCGTCATAATTTCGAAGGCGGTAAATCTGTATTCGAACTGACTCAACAGCATCACCACGATCACCTGATCTGCCTGGATTGCGGCAAGGTCATTGAATTCAGCGATGATTCCATTGAATCACGCCAGCGTGAAATCGCTGCCCGTCATGGCATCCGCCTGACAAACCACAGCCTGTACCTGTATGGTCACTGCGCTGAAGGCGATTGCCGCGAAGACGATCACGCGCACGACGCGAAATAAGCACGCTTTCATACTCTGAGCCAGCCGTAAGGTTGGCTTTTTTTTGCCTGTTGTCTGGCAAAAAAAAGCCCGGCAGCGCAGCGCCACCGGGCATGATAATAACGAGTTAGTGACTGTTGTTGCTGCGAATCTCTTCCCAGATCCGATCGCAACGCTTCGCGACTTCCTGATCGTTACCGGTTTTGCGCGCCTGGATACAGGCCTGGTAATCCATCACGCGAATATTCTCCTGGGTTGCGAACTGCTCATGCGCTTTCTCTTTTTTCAGCACATTCAGCACGCTCTGGCAGGCTTCGATCTTCTCCGGCGAACCCTCCGCCGTATTGATACAGGCGCTGTAGGCATCTTTCAGACGGGAGTCCTCTTTCGGGGCCTGATTCTGCGCACAAGCCACCAGTCCCGATGCCAGCAACGCGACGATTACAATTTTTTTCATATGTAGTCTCCGGCCCGGCGGGAATTACCCCGCCGGACGAGTCATCAGAAGATGGTGAACGGTGCGATAACCATGAATTTCACGTCGCGTTCATCCTGGAAGATGTTGCCGTAACCGCCCGCATAGCTCGGGATATCGGAGTGGTTGTCGTATTGTGTAAAGTGCAGTTTGAACATGGTTCCTTTGGCGCGACCATCCTGCAGGGTGTAGATCGCATCCAGGCTGTAAGAGGACTCTTTGAGGCGATAGTTTGGATCGTAGTATGCGTCCGGTGTTGCCATATCAGCAGGCTTCGCGTCCCATGCGTAGGCGTAAGATGCCCCCACCGCCCAGCCTGGCAGGTTCCAGTTTTTCAGATCATACATTGCGCCGAAGAAGACCGCTTTTTCGCCATCGGCGTTGAAGTCGGAACGGTTATCCCACCAGATATCCAGACGACCGTTTGAAGATGCATAGGTTGGGGTCATACGCTGCAGGAAGTAGCCCTGCTGCCCTTCCGCTTTCACCCACGTTCCTTCAAGACGCAAATCCACCTGGCCGACTTTGTAGCCGAAGGTTAGCGCCTGCAACCACGCCGTGCCGTCATAAATATCATTCACGCTGCCATCACTGACTTTGTCCCGCGTACCGTAGAACTGGTAACTGGTACTCAGCGGGCTACCAGCAATATCAAATTTGTAACTAGCTTTAGCAAAATACTGGTCGATATAGCCTTCCGCCTGACCAAATGCCGCTTCAAGCACTAAATCATTTTTAAAGTCGTACTTCGCACCCAGTGAGTGGAGATAATCCACTTTGGTCTTTTTATCGTTCTGGTAGAACTTGTCCATTTCGATATGCCACGGCGCTTTATACTCGTTGGTCCACATATACGAGAAGCTCAGCGCACCCGCGTCACCGTAATCAAAATTGGCGCCCGCTTCTGCCCCCTGATAGGTACCTGGCATAAAGCTCCAGTGCGGTGCTAACAGGGTTTGACCGGTTGGCTGAATATAACCACCGCGCGCCCATACCGGGCCGTATTTAAATTTCGCGGCAGCTTTATACAGGCTGATACCGCTTTTATCTCCGGACCAGTCTTCTTTATACGCTTTATTACTGGAGGAGAAGGCAATTTCGTTCGGGTGGCCGCTGTCACCATTTTCCGCCATTTCAATTGCCGTGAAGGCGGCAATATCCAGACCGAACATATCGGCAGCGTAACCAGACTGGAAATCCAGGTTGGCGTTCCAGGTAGAGTGAGAAAGGTTCGTTTTATATTTATCTTCCGTGACATCCTTACGGTCACGTTCACGCTGCCAGTAATAAATACCGCCCGTGAGGGTTGAATCATCGATAAAGCCTGCAGCTTTAGCGTCTGGCGTCACCACCAGGCCTGACATTGCTGTCACACCGGCAATAGCCAGCGCCAGCGCACTACGTTTGCCACTGAACGTACGCATAGATTATTCCTCTTTGACGAATTAAAACGCCTAAAACGGCGAAAAATATAAAAGACCTGATGGTCAGGGGTAGTCGGAAATACCCTCGAATAACTACCGTCTTTAGGTTATTTTTCGCGACGCGAATTATCAATGCTTTTCGGCGGGCAAAACTCAGGATTATGACGAAGTGCACATAATTGGTAGTGCTTTGTAACATTTAACGCAAGGCGAGAGCTGGCGGGGGAAAGAGCGAATTTTCAATGAGTAACATTTTATTTTAGTGTCGATTTTACAGACTTAAGACTTTTTAAAAGCAGATTAACTTTTTTAAAAAAAATAAGTAGCACCTCATTGACCTGTTATTTTCACATACCCTATTTCGCTAGTGCTTTAAAGGCATGATCACGCTATAAAAAAACGCCGCATTACGCGGCGTTTGTTTCTCATTGACCAGCGCGGCGTTATTATTCGCCGATCTTCGTCCAGGTATCACGCAGACCGACCGTACGGTTAAATACCGGTTTTTCAGCGGTGCTGTGACGGCTGTCCAGGCAGAAGTAACCTTCACGTTCAAACTGGAACGCTTTACCCGCCTCAGCCGCTTTCAGGGATGGCTCAGCATAACCCTGTTTGATCACCAGCGATTCCGGGTTGATGGTCGCCAGGAAGTCTTCTGCTGCGCCCGGGTTAGGCACGCTGAACAGACGATCGTACAGACGAATCTCTACCGGCAGCGCGTGTGATGCACTGACCCAGTGGATCACGCCTTTCACCTTACGACCGTCCGCCGGATCTTTGCTCAGGGTCTCGGCATCGTAAGAGCAGAAGATGGTCGTGATGTTACCTTCTGCATCTTTCTCCACGCGCTCAGCTTTGATCACGTAGGCGTTACGCAGACGCACCTCTTTACCCAGCACCAGTCGCTTGTACTGCTTGTTCGCTTCTTCGCGGAAGTCAGCACGATCGATCCAGATTTCACCGCTGAACGGCACCTCACGGTTGCCCATCTCCGGTTTATTCGGATGGTTAGGCATGGAGACCATTTCGCTCGCACCCTGCGGGTAATTTTCGATAACCAGTTTCACCGGGTCGATAACCGCCATCGCGCGCGGCGCGTTTTCGTTCAGATCTTCACGGATGCAGGACTCCAGAGAGGCCATTTCGATGGTGTTGTCCTGCTTGGTCACGCCGATACGTTTGCAGAACTCACGGATTGACGCCGCGGTGTAGCCACGACGGCGCAGACCGGAGATGGTCGGCATACGTGGATCGTCCCAGCCTTCAACATGCTTATCAGTCACCAGCAGGTTCAGCTTACGCTTGGACATCACGGTGTATTCCAGATTCAGACGAGAGAACTCGTACTGACGCGGATGCACCGGAATCGTGATGTTATCCAGCACCCAGTCATAGAGACGACGGTTGTCCTGGAACTCCAGCGTACACAGCGAGTGGGTGATGCCTTCCAGCGCATCGCTGATGCAGTGAGTGAAGTCGTACATCGGGTAGATGCACCACTTGTTACCGGTCTGGTGGTGTTCAGCGAATTTGATGCGGTACAGCACCGGATCGCGCATCACGATAAACGGAGACGCCATATCGATTTTGGCGCGCAGACACGCTTTGCCTTCCTCGAAGCCACCAGCACGCATTTTTTCAAACAGCGCAAGGTTCTCTTCCACGCTGCGATCGCGGAACGGGCTGTTTTTACCCGGTGCCGTCAGTGTACCGCGGTATTCACGGATTTCATCCGCAGAGAGCTCGTCAACGTAGGCCAGACCTTTATTGATCAGCTCAACGGCATAGGCATACAGCTGATCGAAATAGTCAGAGGAGTAGCAGATATCGCCAGACCAGTTGAAGCCCAGCCATTGCACGTCGTTTTTGATGGACTCAACGTATTCGATGTCTTCTTTTACTGGGTTGGTGTCATCGAAACGCAGGTTGCACTGCCCCTGATAGTCTTGCGCAATGCCAAAGTTCAGGCAGATAGATTTCGCATGCCCAATGTGCAGGTAGCCGTTTGGCTCCGGCGGAAAACGGGTATGAATTGTGGTGTGCTTACCACTGGCCAGATCTTCATCGATGATCTGACGAATAAAGTTACTCGGGCGGGCTTCTGCCTCACTCATCGTGGATTCCTCAAAGCGTAAACAACGTATAACGGCATATGATCTTATAAGCCGGACGTAGTGACAACCCTTAGTTACGGAAAATACGTATCAGATGAAAATAATGGGGGCGTTTGCTGCAAAAAAAAGCGGCGGAGGAATTCCCCCGCCGCTTAAGGCATGACTCTACTCAGGAGCGATTATTTGCCTTTAATCTCATACAGTGGCGTTTGCCCTGCAACAACCTGACCTTTCGCCTGCAGCACCAGGCCGCTGAAGTCGTCGATGTTGCTGCACACCACCGGGCTTATCATCGAGCGGGCATTGGCGTTCAGGAAATCCAGATCCATTTCCAGAATTGGCTGGCCTGCAACCACTTCTGCCCCCTCTTCCACCAGGCGAGTAAAGCCCTGGCCGTTCAGCGCAACGGTATCAATACCCATATGAACCACGATCTCCGCGCCTTTTTCGGTTTCGAGGCAGAACGCGTGGTTGGTGTTGAAGATTTTCACGATGGTGCCCGCCGCAGGAGACACAACGGTCTTCTCCGTTGGTTTCACCGCAACACCGTCACCGACCGCTTTGCTGGCAAACGCTTCGTCAGGAACCTGCTCAAGCGCGACCACTTCACCCGTAACCGGGGAAACCAGTGCGGCGATGGTGGTGGCGTTGGGTACCGCCTGCGGTTTTGCCGCAGCAGTTGCGGCGGCAGGCGCCTCTGACGCTTGCGCAGCAGCGACAGGGCCAGTCGTTTTCATGGCGTTAGCAATTTTTTCCGCCACAAAGCCCACGATAATCTGCACGCTGGTTTTGTTCAGGCGAATAACACCGGAAGCACCCAGACGTTTAGCCAGCGCTTCGTTTACCAGTGAAGAGTCTTTGACGTTCAGACGCAGACGAGTGATACAGGCATCAATACCGGTCAGGTTGTCAGAACCACCGACAGCGGCAATGTACTGACGGGCCAGACCAGACACGTCCTGATCCTGCGCGCCGCTCACGTTCACGTCCTGGCCATCGGCTTCGCTGCCGGCAACAGCCAGTTCGCGACCCGGGGTCATCAGGTTGAATTTGGTGATGGTGAAACGGAACACCACGTAGTAGATAACGAAGAACACCAGACCTTGTGGGATCAGCATCCACCAGTGGGTCGCCAGCGGGTTACGGGAAGAAAGCACCATATCCACCAGACCGGCACTGAAGCCGAAACCAGCAATCCACTGCATGCTTGCAGCGATGAACACGGAGATACCGGTCAGCACGGCGTGAATAACATACAGAACCGGAGCAACGAACATGAAGGAGAATTCCAGCGGCTCGGTGATACCGGTGAAGAAGGCAGCAAACGCACCCGCCATCATGATACCCAGCACTTTCGCTTTGTTCTCTGGACGTGCGCAGTGGTAGATAGCCAGCGCAGCACCCGGCAGACCGAACATCATGATCGGGAAGAAGCCCGCCTGGTAACGACCGGTGATACCCACAACCGCTTTACCCGCTTCAATGGACTGTGCGCCACCGAGGAAGTTAGGAATATCGTTAATGCCCGCAACGTCGAACCAGAACACGGAGTTCAGCGCGTGGTGCAGACCGACCGGGATCAGCAGACGGTTGAAGAACGCATACACGCCAGCACCGACAGAACCCAGTTTCTGAATGTGTTCACCAAAGTTAACCAGACCGTCAAAGATCACCGGCCAGATGTACATCAGGATGAACGCAACGAAGATCATCACGAAAGAAGTCAGGATAGGCACCAGACGACGACCGCTGAAGAACGACAGCGCTTTTGGCAGTTCAACACCGCTGAAGCGGTTGTACAGTTCCGCAGAGATAATACCGACGAGGATACCCACGAACTGGTTACTGATTTTACCGAACGCAGCAGGAACCTGGTCCGCCGGGATCTTCTGGATCATGGCAACCGCAGCCGGAGAACAGAGTGTGGTCAGCACCAGGAAGCCCACGAAACCCGTCAGCGCGGCAGCACCGTCTTTATCTTTGGACATGCCATAAGCCACACCAATGGCAAACAGCACGGACATGTTATCGATAATGGCGGAACCAGACTTAATGAAGAACGCCGCTAATGCGTTGTCTCCACCCCAGCCGACCGGGTCAATCCAGTAACCGACACCCATTAATATCGCTGCCGCTGGCAACGTGGCGACCGGCACCATAAGCGCACGGCCAACCTTTTGTAAATAACCTAGAATACTCACTTTCTTCCCCCTATGAGACCCCGTTTAAGGCATGTTCTCAGCTCTGTTTTTTATTGTGTCACGAACTATAAATACAGTTGATGATTCACTGGCATTGTGAGTGTGTGAAAAATTAATTCGTATCGCAAATTAAAAGCGTACTTTTTGTGATTTTTGTCACCAAATATCGTTTACCACCCTCCCTTTCACTGGCTAACATCGAAAACTTATTTTATCATTCGAAAAATCAAGACGGATTGATCCGGCCTGAAAGGTTCCAGGTTACGCTTAAATATCAGGTTCCGATCACTATCCGCCCACTCTTCTACTTTAACTCTTGAGGTGAACAATGAGACTGATTCCCCTGGCAACTGCTGAACAAGTCGGTAAATGGGCCGCTCGCCATATCGTTAACCGTATTAACGCGTTCAAGCCGACCGCCGATCGTCCTTTCGTACTGGGTCTTCCAACAGGCGGCACGCCGCTGACCGCGTATAAGGCTCTGGTTGAGATGCACAAAGCAGGCCAGGTTAGCTTCAAGCATGTTGTCACCTTCAATATGGACGAATATGTCGGCTTACCGAAGGACCATCCAGAAAGCTACCATAGCTTTATGCACCGCAATTTCTTTGATCACGTTGATATTCCAGCTGAAAATATTAACCTGCTGAATGGAAACGCGCCTGATATTGACGCAGAATGCCGTCAGTATGAAGAAAAAATCCGTTCTTACGGTAAAATCCACCTGTTTATGGGCGGCGTGGGTAACGATGGTCATATCGCGTTTAACGAACCGGCGTCCTCTCTGGCGTCCCGCACCCGTATTAAAACGCTGACCCATGACACGCGCGTGGCAAACTCCCGCTTCTTTGATGGCGATGTGAACCAGGTTCCAAAATACGCCCTGACTGTAGGCGTCGGCACGCTATTGGATGCCGAAGAAGTGATGATTCTGGTTCTGGGTGGCGTGAAGGCGCAGGCGCTCCAGGCCGCCGTTGAAGGCAACGTAAACCACATGTGGACCATCAGCTGCCTGCAGCTGCATCCAAAATCAGTCATCGTCTGTGACGAACCGTCCACGATGGAACTGAAAGTGAAAACGCTGAAATACTTCAACGAGTTAGAAGCTGAGAACATCAAAGGTCTGTAATTGAATAACCGCCTCTTCATGAAGAGGCGGCCGCTTTTTTTAACCGGGGGTCGTTATGTACGCTTTAACCCACGGTCGGATTTATACCGGCCATGAAATTCTGGATGACCATGCGATTGTTATCGCCAATGGCCTGATTGAACGTGTTTGCCCGCTGGCAGAACTGCCGCCGGAGATTGAACAGCGCTCACTCAATGGAGCAGTGATCTCCCCCGGTTTTATCGACGTTCAGTTGAACGGCTGCGGCGGCGTGCAGTTTAACGACACCGCAGACGCCGTCACCGTCGACACGCTGGAAATCATGCAGAAAGCGAACGAGAAATCGGGCTGCACCAGCTATCTGCCAACCCTCATCACCAGCAGCGATGAGCTGATGAAACAGGGTATCCGCGTCATGCGTGACTACCTGGCAAAACACCCAAATCAGGCTCTGGGTCTGCACCTTGAAGGGCCATGGCTGAATATGGTCAAGAAAGGGACGCATAATCCGGATTATGTGCGAAAACCAGATGCTGAACTGGTCGACTATATGTGTGCCAATGCCGATGTGATCACCAAGGTGACGCTGGCACCTGAAATGACCGGCACTGACGTTATCAGCAAACTGGCCGCCGCCGGGATTGTCGTGTCAGCAGGCCACTCAAACGCCACGCAGAAAGAGGCAAAAGCCGGTTTCCGCGCAGGCATTACCTTTGCGACGCACCTGTATAACGCCATGCCATACATCACGGGTCGTGAACCGGGTCTGGTCGGGGCGATTCTGGATGAGCCAGACGTTTACTGCGGTATTATCGCGGACGGTTTACACGTCGATTACACCAACATTCGCAACGCCAAGCGGCTGAAAGGTGACAAGCTTTGTCTGGTGACAGATGCCACCGCACCGGCAGGGGCAAATATTGAGCAGTTCATTTTTGCCGGTAAAACAATATACTACCGCAACGGACTGTGTGTGGATGAAAACGGTACGTTGAGCGGCTCCTCCCTGACCATGATTGAAGGCGTGCGTAACCTGGTTGAACATTGCGGGATTGCGCTTGATGAAGTCCTGCGAATGGCAACCCTTTATCCTGCGCGCGCTATCGGCGTGGATAAACAGCTTGGCGGAATTGCACCAGGTATGGTTGCAAACCTGACGGCATTCACACACGATTATAAAATTATTAAGACCATCGTTAATGGTAACGAGGTCGTCACTGAGTAAGTAAAAGTATGACACCAGGCGGACAAGCTCAAATCGGTAATGTCGATCTCGTTAAACAGCTTAACAGCGCGGCGGTATATCGCCTGATTGACCAACACGGGCCAATCTCACGTATTCAGATAGCCGAACAAAGCCAGCTTGCTCCCGCCAGCGTGACAAAAATTACACGTCAGCTTATTGAGCGCGGACTGATCAAAGAAGTCGATCAGCAGGCCTCCACCGGGGGCCGCCGCGCAATTTCCATCATCACCGAAACGCGCAATTTTCAGGCCATTGGCGTGCGTCTTGGTCGCCATGACACCACCCTCACACTTTACGATCTGAGCAGTAAAGCCATCGCGGAAGAGCACTACCCTCTTCCGGAGCGCACCCAGGAGACCCTGGAACACGCGCTGCTGAATACTATCGCGCACTTTATCGAAAGCTGTCAGCGCAAGATCCGCGAACTCATCGCCATTTCAGTGATCCTGCCCGGGCTGGTTGATCCGGAAAGCGGCGTCATTCGTTACATGCCACATATCCCGGTCGAGAACTGGGCGCTGGTGGAGGCGCTGGAAAAGCGCTTTAAAGTGACCTGCTTTGTGGGCCACGACATCCGCTCGCTGGCGCTGGCCGAGCACTACTTTGGTGCGAGTCAGGACTGTGAAGACTCTATTCTGGTGCGTGTTCACCGCGGCACCGGGGCGGGCATTATCTCCAACGGCCGTATCTTTATTGGTCGTAACGGCAACGTGGGCGAGATTGGTCATATCCAGGTGGAACCGCTCGGCGAGCGCTGCCACTGCGGTAATTTTGGCTGTCTTGAAACAGTTGCCGCCAACGCAGCCATTGAGCACCGCGTCCGTCATCTGCTGGAACAAGGCTACCAGAGCCGCGTGACGCTGGACGATTGTAAAATCGGCGCCATCTGCAAAGCCGCCAATAAAGGCGATGCGCTGGCCTGCGAAGTGATCGAGCAGGTCGGGCGCCACCTCGGTAAAACCATTGCCATTGCCATCAACCTCTTTAATCCGCAAAAAGTGGTGATTGCAGGCGAAATCGTCGAGGCGGAAAAAGTGTTATTGCCCGCGATTGAAGGCTGCATTAACACTCAGGCGCTGAAGGCGTTTCGCCAGAATTTACCGGTCGTGCGTTCGACGCTGGATCACCGCTCTGCGATTGGCGCGTTTGCGCTGGTCAAACGTGCCATGCTCAACGGGATCCTGTTGCAGCATTTGCTGGAAAGCTAATCGGGACTTATAGTAACGCCTTCTTTTTTTGATGTCGGATTGTTCATGACCATTAAGAATGTAATTTGTGATATTGACGGCGTGCTGATGCACGACAACGTCGCCGTGCCAGGTGCTGCGGAGTTTCTTCACCGCATCATCGACAAAGGAATGCCGCTGGTTCTGCTCACGAACTACCCTTCCCAAACCGGTCAGGACCTGGCGAACCGTTTTGCCACCGCGGGCATCAACGTACCGGACAGCGTGTTTTATACCTCCGCCATGGCGACGGCAGATTTTTTGAAGCGTCAGGAAGGGAAAAAAGCCTACGTGGTCGGAGAAGGTGCGCTGATCCACGAGCTGTATAAAGCAGGCTTTACGATTACCGATGTAAACCCGGACTTTGTAATTGTCGGCGAAACGCGCTCGTTTAACTGGGAGATGATGCATAAAGCAGCCTACTTTGTCGCCAGCGGCGCGCGCTTTATCGCCACCAACCCGGATACGCACGGCCGTGGTTTCTATCCGGCCTGCGGCGCACTGTGCGCCGGTATCGAAAAAATCTCCGGTCGTAAGCCGTTTGTTGTCGGCAAACCGAGCCCGTGGATCATTCGTGCCGCGCTGAACACGATGCAGGCCCACTCTGAAGAGACCGTGATTGTCGGTGATAACCTGCGCACCGATATTCTGGCAGGTTTCCAGGCGGGTCTGGAAACCATTCTGGTGCTCTCCGGTGTCTCTCAGCTCGATGACATTGATTCGATGCCGTTCCGGCCGAGCTGGATATACCCCTCCGTCGACGAAATTGACATTATTTGATTCAGAACCACGCCTCAGGGCGTGGTTTTTCATTTATAGCCCCCACAAACAAAACCCCATCTAACAAAAACGTCAATTCATTGCATAATCATCAATAAAACTGTTTATGACATACTCTTTTTTCAACATTCTGCAATCACCATTGCACTATTTCCGTTTAACACCGTAAAACCCTTGCGCGCCCTGCCCCTTTGCGGCATTTTCATAAGCAAGCAACATTACAAAGCAACAGGGTTAACGGAGAAGGTTATGTGTTCAATTTTTGGCGTACTGGATATTAAAACTGACGCGGGCGAACTGCGTAAAAAAGCACTCGAACTGTCCCGCCTGATGCGCCATCGCGGCCCGGACTGGTCTGGCGTCTACGCCAGCGACAAAGCAATTCTGGCGCACGAACGCCTGTCGATTGTTGACGTCAACGCCGGTGCACAGCCGCTGTATAACGAGAAAAAAACACACGCGCTGGCTGTCAACGGTGAAATCTATAACCATCAGGCACTGCGTGCGGAGTATGGCGATCGCTACGCCTTCCAGACCGGCTCTGATTGTGAAGTTATTCTGGCGCTGTATCAGGAAAAAGGCCCCGAGTTCCTGGACGACCTGCAGGGCATGTTTGCATTCGCCCTGTACGACAGCGAAAAAGACGCGTACCTGATTGGCCGCGACCATATTGGTATTATCCCGCTGTACATGGGCCATGATGAACACGGCAACTTCTATGTTGCGTCTGAAATGAAAGCGCTGGTACCGGTGTGCCGCACCATTAAAGAGTTCCCGGCAGGCAGCTACCTGTGGAGTAAAGAGGGTGAGATCCGCTCTTACTACCAGCGCGACTGGTTCGACTATGACGCGGTAAAAGACAACGTCACGGACAAAGCCGAACTGCGTCAGGCGCTGGAAGATTCCGTTAAGAGCCACCTGATGTCAGACGTACCTTACGGTGTGCTGCTCTCCGGCGGTCTGGACTCCTCCGTCATTTCCGCCATCACCAAGAAGTTTGCGGCTCGCCGCGTGGAAGATCAGGAACGCTCTGAAGCCTGGTGGCCTCAGCTGCACTCCTTTGCCGTGGGTCTGGAAGGCGCTCCGGATCTGAAAGCCGCGCAGGAAGTGGCGAACCACCTCGGCACCGTGCACCATGAGATTCATTTCACCGTGCAGGAAGGTCTGGATGCGATCCGCGACGTGATCTATCACATTGAAACCTATGATGTGACGACCATTCGCGCTTCCACCCCTATGTACCTGATGTCGCGTAAGATTAAGGCGATGGGCATCAAGATGGTGCTGTCAGGTGAAGGTTCTGATGAAGTATTTGGCGGCTACCTGTATTTCCACAAAGCGCCGAACGCGAAAGAGCTGCATGAAGAGACGGTGCGTAAACTGCAGGCGCTGCACATGTTTGACTGTGCACGTGCTAACAAGGCGATGTCGGCATGGGGTGTGGAAGCGCGCGTTCCGTTCCTGGATAAGAAATTCCTTGATGTGGCCATGCGCATCAACCCGCAGGACAAAATGTGCGGCAACGGCAAAATGGAAAAACATATCCTGCGCGAATGTTTTGAATCCTACCTGCCAGCCAGCGTGGCGTGGCGTCAGAAAGAGCAGTTCTCTGATGGTGTCGGTTACAGCTGGATCGACACCCTGAAAGAGGTGGCGGCGAAACAGGTTTCAGACCAGCAACTGGAAACGGCAAGCTTCCGCTTCCCCTACAACACGCCGGGCTCTAAAGAAGCGTATCTGTACCGTGAGATCTTCGAAGAGCTGTTCCCGGTACCGAGCGCTGCCGAGTGTGTGCCTGGCGGTCCGTCAGTTGCCTGCTCCTCAGCGAAAGCCATTGAATGGGATGAATCTTTCAAAGCGATGAACGATCCATCAGGACGTGCGGTCGGCGTTCACCAGTCCGCCTATAAATAACCTGTAATTTCAACATCAGGCCCTGCGGGGCCTGTTTTTTTTTGCCTCACATTTCCCCCGCTAAAACCGATTAATAACCAATAATTGCCGAATATTCGGTCACGCTGTTCGCAACCTAACCAAACAGTCACATTCCGGCCATTTTCGTTGAAAAAGGTGTTGACGCTGCAAGGGTCTATACGCATAATGCGCCCCGCAACGCCGATAAGGTAACGCGAAAAAAGATGGCTACGTAGCTCAGTTGGTTAGAGCACATCACTCATAATGATGGGGTCACAGGTTCGAATCCCGTCGTAGCCACCATCTTTTTTGCGGGAGTGGCGAAATTGGTAGACGCACCAGATTTAGGTTCTGGCGCCGCAAGGTGTGCGAGTTCAAGTCTCGCCTCCCGCACCATTCCCAGGACAGCGTTGCACGGATGGGGTATCGCCAAGCGGTAAGGCACCGGTTTTTGATACCGGCATTCCCTGGTTCGAATCCAGGTACCCCAGCCATATTTCTTCGATTTTGCGGTTCTCCGCGGTATTGGGGTATCGCCAAGCGGTAAGGCACCGGTTTTTGATACCGGCATTCCCTGGTTCGAATCCAGGTACCCCAGCCATCGAAGAACGCAGTACTGGCTACGTAGCTCAGTTGGTTAGAGCACATCACTCATAATGATGGGGTCACAGGTTCGAATCCCGTCGTAGCCACCAAATTAAGATTATCGATTGTAATCGGTAATAAAAAATTGTTGGGGTATCGCCAAGCGGTAAGGCACCGGATTCTGATTCCGGCATTCCGAGGTTCGAATCCTCGTACCCCAGCCAATTTAAAAAGTCGTTAAGCAGTACGTTTAACGCAATTGGGGTGTCGCCAAGCGGTAAGGCTCTGGTTTCTGATACCAGCATTCCGGGGTTCGAATCCCTGCACCCCAGCCACTTAAAACAAACAAGCCCGCTCTGCGGGCTTATTTGTTTTTGTTGCTCAGAATAGTGCCCCTGATGCCCTCTCCCACGGGGAGAGGGAATAAAGATTAGAGCCCCAGGGCGTATTTCAGAGCCTGACGTTTCAAACCACCGGCGCGTTCCGCCGCCATCAATCCAATGTTACGCAGAATACGCACCGGCGCTAAGTCATTGCTGAATCCGGCATAGAACAGATCCATCCCCGACTGCATGATGAAGTTATCCGCCATACGTCGCGTCTGGTAGCGCTTGAGTACGTGATGGCTTGACCAGGCCTCCGCGTGAGCGCGTGCATTGCCCAGCACATCCAGTAAAGCGTCAACGTCACGATACCCCAGATTCACCCCCTGACCCGCCAGCGGATGAATGGTATGCGCCGCATCGCCCACCAGCGCCAGCCCTTCACGGGCATACTGCAACGCGTGGCGCCGTGTGAGGGGGAACGCCCCTGCGGCAACCGGCGTGACGTATCCCAGACGAGCCGGGAAGTGTTGCAGGATTTCACGCTGCAACTGCGCCATTGAAAGCCCCTGCAACTGGCGGATGCGCGCCGGTTTGTCATACCACACCAGCGACGCCCAGTTATCAAACAGCGGTAAAAAGGCATGCGGGCCATTCGGGGTAAAGTGCTGCCAGGTACTCTCTCCCGGCGCGTTCTCGCACTGAACGGTGATCAGCATACAAGACTGCTCATACTGCCAGGCATGAACGCCGATACCCGCCATCTGTCTGACCTGCGAGTGAGCACCGTCAGCCCCAATGACCAGTTTTACAGCCAGTTCATCGCCACTGTCGAGCGTCAGCGTATAGCCGCTATCATGAGGATGCAGCGCCTTCAGCGACGCAGGGACACGCAGCGTCACCTTCGGATGCGCCTCCAGCGCCTGCCAGAGCGCCCGCTGGAGGACGTTGTTTTCCACCATATAGCCCAGACGTGGCAGCTTCAGCTCGGCGGCATCAAACGCGACGTGGGCATTTTCCCATTCCCAGGTTTCGAGGCGACTGTAAGGGTGAGCCCGCATATCGAGCACCGCCTCCCAGACGCCCAGCCCGCGAAGCAGATCGACAGAGGCCGCGCTGATGGCGGAAATGCGGACATCCGGCTTTGCCGTCGGGTCAAACTCAGCCGGTGCCGCCTGCTCAATAACCGTTACCTCAAATCCCTGCTGCGCCAGCCCCAGCGCCAGCGCGCCGCCGACCATACCGCCGCCGACAACGGCTATTTCGGTGTGTTGGAGTGTCATGGTCACTTTTCCTTATTGGAGAATCCCTTAAGTTTACCGGATTTTTGCGGTCCTGAGACGCATAACCTTCATACTGGTCACAACCCCACCAAAGCATTACAATACACGGCTTGCAATCCTGAGCTGAGCAAGTCGATGACTAAAAAACTCCATATAAAAACCTGGGGCTGTCAGATGAACGAATACGATTCATCCAAGATGGCCGATCTGCTGGATACCACCCACGGATACCAGCTGACTGAAAATGCGAAAGAAGCCGATGTGCTGCTGCTGAATACCTGCTCCATTCGTGAAAAAGCGCAGGAAAAAGTCTTTCACGTGTTAGGTCGCTGGAAACTTCTCAAACGAAAAAATCCGGACCTGATCATCGGTGTGGGTGGCTGCGTCGCGTCGCAGGAAGGTAAGCTGATCCGCCAGAGAGCCCCCTATGTGGATATTGTCTTTGGCCCACAGACCCTGCACCGCCTGCCTGAGATGATCAATAAAGTGCGTGGCGATCGTAGTCCGGTTGTTGATGTCAGCTTCCCGGAGATCGAAAAATTTGACCGTCTGCCCGAGCCGCGCGCGGATGGCCCGACGGCGTTTGTCTCCATCATGGAAGGCTGCAACAAATATTGCACCTACTGCGTAGTGCCGTATACGCGCGGTGAAGAAGTAAGCCGCCCGGCAGACGATATTCTGTTCGAAATCGCACAGCTTGCCGCACAGGGCGTACGCGAGGTGAACCTGCTGGGTCAGAACGTTAACGCCTGGCGTGGTGAGAACTACGACGGCACCACTGGCAGCTTTGCAGAGCTGCTGCGCCTGGTGGCCGCGATTGACGGTATCGATCGTATTCGCTTTACCACCAGCCATCCAATGGAATTCACCGACGATATTATCGACGTTTACCGCGATACGCCGGAGCTGGTGAGCTTCCTGCATTTGCCGATTCAGTGCGGCTCTGACCGCGTGCTGAACCTGATGGGGCGTCCGCATACGGTGCTGGAGTACAAATCTACCATTCGTAAGCTGCGTGAAGCGCGCCCGGATATCCAGATAAGCTCCGACTTTATCGTTGGCTTCCCTGGTGAAACCGCTGACGACTTCGAACGCACCATGAAGCTCATCGGCGAAGTGAATTTTGACGTCAGCTACAGCTTCATCTTCTCTGCGCGTCCTGGCACACCTGCGGCCGATATGGTTGACGATGTCCCGGAAGAAGAGAAAAAACAGCGTCTGTACATTCTGCAGGAGCGTATCAACCAGCAGGCAAACGCCTGGAGCCGCCGTATGCTCGGCACTGTCCAACGTATTCTGGTGGAAGGTACCTCCCGCAAGAGCATCATGGAGCTGTCCGGCCGTACCGAAAACAACCGCGTGGTGAATTTCGAAGGCACACCGGACATGATCGGTAAATTTGTGGACGTTGAGATTGTGGAAGTGCTGACCAACTCGCTGCGCGGGAAGCTGGTGCGCACCGAAGATGAGATGGGTCTGCGCATTGCGCAATCGCCTGAATCCGTGATTTCCCGCACCCGCAAAGAAAACGATTCTGGCGTACGAGTTTACCAGCCATAATCCTTCAGGCCTGCCTTCCCGGCAGGCCTTGTATTTCCTCTCATCGCCCCCAATATCTTCCGCAACGCTTGCGCCTTTTTTCCATGGCGTGAATAATTTCGGTAATGACCGTTTTATTACGCCTGAGGGCGCCGGGCCAGTTAACCAATCAAAGAGGAACAGTTTGAACATAGACACGCTTGAAATTAGCCTAACGCCCGCAGACAACGCTCGCCTGCTGAGCCTGTGCGGGCCGTTTGATGACAACATCAAACAACTGGAGCGACGTCTGGGTATCGAAATCAATCGTCGCGATAATCATTTCAAACTCACCGGACGCCCTATCTGCGTCAATGCGGCTGCGGACATTCTGCGTAACCTGTATGTTGATACCGCCCCGATGCGCGGCGAAATTCAGGATATCGAACCAGAACAGATCCACCTCGCCATTAAAGAGGCGCGCGTGCTTGAGCAGAGCGCGGAAAGCGTGCCGGACTATGGCAAGGCCATAAACATCAAGACCAAACGTGGCGTCATCAAACCGCGTACACCGAACCAGGCGCAGTACATCGCCAACATCCTCGATCATGACATCACCTTCGGCGTGGGCCCGGCGGGTACAGGTAAAACCTATCTGGCCGTTGCCGCTGCAGTTGATGCGCTGGAACGCCAGGAGATCCGTCGTATTCTGCTGACCCGCCCTGCTGTTGAAGCCGGTGAAAAACTCGGCTTCCTGCCGGGAGACCTGAGTCAGAAGGTGGATCCTTATCTGCGCCCTCTGTACGACGCGCTGTTCGAAATGCTCGGCTTCGAGAAGGTTGAGAAGCTCATCGAACGTAACGTGATTGAAGTCGCCCCGCTGGCCTACATGCGTGGCCGTACCCTTAACGATGCGTTCATTATTCTGGATGAGAGCCAGAACACCACCATCGAACAAATGAAGATGTTCCTGACGCGTATCGGCTTTAACTCGAAAGCGGTCATTACCGGTGACGTCACCCAGATCGACCTGCCGCGCAGCACCAAATCGGGTCTGCGCCACGCCATCGAAGTACTGGCCGAAGTGGACGAAATCAGCTTTAACTTCTTCCACAGTGAAGACGTGGTACGCCACCCGGTGGTCGCGCGTATCGTTAACGCCTATGAAGCCTGGGAAGAGGCCGATCAGAAGCGCAGGGCCGAACTGGCCGCAGAACGTAAGCGCGAAGCGCAGGAGCAAGAACAGAAATGAGTCAGGTGATCCTCGATTTACAGCTGGCCTGTGAAGATAATTCCGGCATGCCAGAAGAGGCGCAGTTTCAGAAATGGCTGGATGCCGTTATCCCCCAGTTTCAGGAAGAGTCAGAAGTCACGATTCGCCTGGTGGATGAAGCAGAAAGCCATGAGCTCAACCTGACCTACCGCGGGAAAGATAAGCCAACCAACGTGCTCTCTTTCCCGTTCGAAGCCCCACCGGGTATTGAGATGCCGCTGCTGGGCGATCTGATCATCTGCCGTCAGGTGGTGGAACAGGAAGCCAAAGAACAGCAAAAGCCGCTCGAGGCCCACTGGGCGCATATGGTCGTCCATGGAAGCCTGCACCTGCTGGGCTACGATCATATTGAAGATGACGAAGCGGAAGAGATGGAGTCCCTCGAGACAGAGATAATGCTTGCTCTGGGCTATGAGGATCCGTACATTGCCGAGAAAGAATAGTCAGACAACAGACTGACTAACATGCCGCCGCGTAAGGAAATCACGCGGCGGTAAACATTGAACTGACGAGAGAACCCTTAACAAACGCCATGAGCGACGACAATTCACACAGTAGCGACACGACAAACAGTAAAAAGGGATTTTTCTCCCTCATTCTGAGCCAGCTTTTCCATGGTGAGCCCAAAAACCGTGATGAACTGCTGGAGCTGATTCGTGATTCCGGGCAGAACGATCTTATCGACGAAGATACGCGCGAAATGCTCGAAGGGGTAATGGACATCGCCGACCAGCGCGTTCGCGATATCATGATCCCCCGCTCGCAGATGATCACCCTGAAACGTAACCAGAGCCTCGACGAGTGCCTCGATGTCATTATCGAATCCGCTCACTCCCGTTTCCCGGTCATCAGCGAAGACAAAGATCACATCGAAGGGATTTTGATGGCGAAAGATCTGCTGCCGTTTATGCGCAGCGATGCCGAAGCCTTCAGCATGGAAAAAGTGTTACGCCAGGCGGTTGTTGTGCCGGAAAGTAAACGTGTGGATCGGATGCTGAAAGAGTTTCGCTCCCAGCGTTACCACATGGCGATTGTGATTGATGAATTTGGCGGCGTGTCAGGCCTCGTCACGATCGAAGATATTCTTGAGCTGATCGTGGGCGAGATCGAAGACGAGTATGACGAAGAAGAAGATATCGACTTCCGTCAGCTTAGCCGCCACACGTGGACCGTCCGCGCGCTGGCCTCCATTGAGGATTTCAACGACGCCTTCGGCACCCACTTCAGTGATGAAGAGGTGGATACCATTGGCGGGCTGGTGATGCAGGCCTTTGGTCATCTTCCTGCCCGCGGCGAAACCGTTGACATCGATGGTTACCAGTTCAAAGTGGCGATGGCCGACAGCCGACGTATTATACAGGTTCATGTCAGAACGCCGGACGACTCACCGGTGCCAAAACTGGAAGATTAATGTAAATGGCATTTGCCCCATTGCTTGAACGCCAGCGCGTCCGTTTGCTGCTGGCGCTGCTACTCGGAGCCAGCGGTACGCTGGCTTTTTCTCCTTACGATATCTGGCCTGCGGCCATCCTCTCCCTGATGGGATTACAGGGTTTAACCCTGAATCGTCGTCCCGTCCAGGCTGCAGCCATCGGCTACTTCTGGGGGCTGGGCCTGTTCGGCTCAGGTATCAACTGGGTCTACGTCAGCATCGCCCAGTTTGGCGGTATGCCGGGGCCGGTTAACGTCTTTCTTGTTGTACTGCTGGCTGCCTATCTCTCGCTCTATACCGGTCTGTTTGCGGGCATTCTCTCCCGCCTGTGGCCTAAAACCAGCTGGCTGCGCGTCGCCATTGCGGCCCCCGTGGTCTGGCAGATTACCGAGTTCCTGCGCGGCTGGGTGCTGACCGGCTTCCCGTGGCTGCAGTTTGGCTACAGCCAGATCGACGGCCCGCTGAAAGGGCTGGCTCCGGTAATGGGCGTTGAAGCCATTAACTTCCTGCTGATGGTGGTCAGCGGTCTGCTGGTGCTGGCACTGGTCACGCGTAACGGGAAACCACTGGTGGTGGCGCTGGTCCTCTTTGCCCTGCCCTTCCCGTTGCGTTATATCCAGTGGTATACCCTGATGCCTGAGCGCGCAACGCAGGTTTCAATGGTACAGGGCGATATTCCGCAGGCGATGAAGTGGGATGAGAAAGAGCTGCTGAACACGCTGAAAATCTACGCCAACGCCACTGAAGAGGTGATGGGTAAATCGCAGCTGATCATCTGGCCTGAATCCGCCATTCCGGATCTGGAAATTAACCAACAGCCGTTTCTGAATATGATGAACGATCTGCTGCGCGCGCGCGGCAGTACGCTGATCACCGGGATTGTGGATGCGCGTCTGAATCAGCAGAACCGCTACGATACCTACAACACCATCATTACGCTCGGCAAAGACAGCGACTACAGCTACACCTCGACTGACCGGTATAACAAGAATCACCTTGTTCCGTTCGGCGAGTTTGTTCCGCTGGAGTCGATTCTGCGTCCGCTGGCACCGTTCTTTGACCTGCCAATGTCCTCCTTCAGTCGGGGGCCGTATGTGCAGCCGCAGCTGCATGCACACGGTTTTGCCCTGACGGCGGCCATTTGCTACGAGATCATCCTCGGCGAACAGGTACGCGATAACTTCCGTCCGGATACGGACTTCCTGCTGACCATCTCTAATGATGCCTGGTTCGGTAAGTCGATTGGTCCGTGGCAGCATTTCCAGATGGCGCGAATGCGTTCCCTGGAGCTGGCGCGTCCTCTGCTGCGCAGCACCAACAATGGCATCACCGCCGTGATTGGACCGCGGGGTGAAATTCAGGCCATGATCCCGCAGTTTACGCGCGAAGTGTTGACGGCTAAAGTCACGCCAACAAGCGGCCTGACGCCATATGCCCGTACCGGTAACTGGCCTCTGTGGATCCTGACCGCCCTGTTTGGCTTTGGGGCTGTGCTGATGAGCCTGCGTCAGCGTCGCCAATAACCTCACCTCTTCCTGCCGGGTGGCGGCTACGCCTTACCCGGCCTGCATTTCGCTTCGTCGGTCGGGTAAGGCGTAGCCGCCACCTGACAGTTCCCTCCCAAATTTCAATTCTGGCACGTCTATTGCTTTGTTTATTCACGCAAACGCAGTTTGGCTTAACGTGCAACCTTGTCGCACCAGCGCAGATCATCAGTAGCACCGAAACGGTGCAATGAGAGATTTTTGCCTCGGAATGGTGCGGCGCGCTTCGCAAAAATAAACAATAACGCAGCAAAATCTTTACATTAAGCCAGACTAAATGTTAACAAGCTTGCATAACACTGCACTCGCATAGCGCGAGATATAACAACATCACAATGGGTATCAATGCGTCTCTGGCGCTGATAAGAAAGGAGTTGGGTATGCAATTACGTAAACTGGCCACAGCAATGCTGGTAATGGGGATGTCCGCAGGCGTCGTTCACGCTGAAGACGCGCCGGCAGCCGGCAGCACTCTCGACAAGATTGCCAAAAACGGCGTGATCGTGGTCGGCCACCGTGAATCTTCTGTCCCGTTCTCTTACTACGACAACACGCAAAAAGTCGTGGGCTATTCACAGGATTACTCTAACGCTATCGTTGAGGCCGTGAAGAAAAAGCTGAACAAACCCGATCTGCAGGTGAAGCTGATTCCGATCACCTCACAGAACCGTATCCCACTGCTGCAAAACGGCACCTTCGATTTTGAGTGTGGCTCTACCACCAATAACCTGGAGCGTCAGAAACAGGCCGCCTTCTCCGACACCATCTTTGTGGTGGGGACCCGTCTGTTGACCAAAAAAGGCGGCGCGATTAAAGATTTTGCTGACCTGAAAGGCAAAGCCGTTGTTGTGACCTCCGGGACAACCTCAGAAGTGCTGCTGCACAAGCTGAACGACGAGAAGAAAATGGATATGCGCATCATCAGCGCGAAAGACCATGGTGACTCCTTCCGTACGCTGGAAAGTGGCCGTGCCGTCGCGTTTATGATGGATGATGCCCTGCTGGCTGGCGAACGTGCAAAAGCGAAGAAACCGGACAACTGGGATATCGTGGGCACCGCGCAGTCGAAAGAAGCTTACGGCTGTATGCTGCGTAAAGACGATCCGCAGTTCAAGAAGCTGATTGATGACACCATCGCCCAGGTGCAAACCTCTGGTGAAGCGGAAAAATGGTTCGACAAATGGTTCAAGAACCCAATTCCACCTAAAAATCTCAACATGAACTTTGAACTGTCTGACGACATGAAAGCACTGTTCAAATCACCGAATGACAAGGCTCTTAACTAATTAGAACTACAGGGGCGGGATCTCCTGCCCTCTCGATTGTCGGGAAGCATGGACAGACTATACGTTGAGTGGTCGTTCCCCACTCAGCGCGAAAAATGAGCTTCTCACCAATCTTCGAGGGTAGCGCTGCTACCCTTTTTTTTCTGGAGTTTATTATGTCAATAGACTGGAACTGGGGCATATTTCTGCAACAAGCCCCGTTCGGCAACACAACCTATCTTGGCTGGCTGTGGAGCGGCTTTCAGGTCACCGTTGCATTATCGATAACGGCGTGGATTATTGCGTTCCTTGTCGGTTCACTGTTCGGTATTCTGCGCACCGTCCCAAACCGTTTTCTCTCTTCTATCGGCACGCTGTATGTGGAACTGTTCCGTAACGTTCCGCTGATCGTGCAGTTCTTTACCTGGTATCTGGTCGTTCCTGAACTGCTGCCGGAAAATATTGGCATGTGGTTCAAGTCGGAACTGGATCCTAACGTACAGTTCTTTGTCTCCTCGATGATGTGTCTGGGGCTGTTTACCGCCGCGCGCGTGTGCGAGCAGGTGCGTGCCGCTATTCAGTCGCTGCCGCGTGGACAAAAGAACGCGGGTCTGGCAATGGGATTAACGCTGCCGCAAACCTACCGCTACGTCCTGCTGCCTAACGCCTACCGCGTCATTGTCCCACCGATGACCTCAGAGATGATGAACCTGGTCAAAAACTCGGCCATCGCCTCCACGATCGGTCTGGTCGATATGGCGGCACAGGCGGGCAAACTGCTGGATTATTCCGCCCATGCGTGGGAATCCTTCACGGCAATTACGCTCGCGTATGTTCTGATTAACGCTTTCATCATGCTGGTGATGAACCTGGTTGAACGCAAAATTCGCCTGCCGGGCAATCTGGGGGGCAAATAATGTACGAATTTGACTGGAGTTCCATTATTCCTTCCATGCCATACCTGCTTGATGGTCTGGTGATCACCTTAAAAATCACCGTGATCGCCATCATCGTTGGTATCGTCTGGGGAACCCTGCTGGCAGTCATGCGCCTGTCGAGCTTTAAACCGCTCGCCTGGTTTGCCACTGCCTACGTTAACGTTTTCCGCTCCATCCCGCTGGTGATGGTGCTGCTGTGGTTTTACCTGATTGTTCCCGGTTTCCTGCAAAACGTTCTGGGACTGTCACCGAAAACCGATATCCGCCTTATCTCCGCGATGGTTGCGTTCTCCATGTTTGAGGCCGCTTACTATTCCGAGATTATCCGTGCGGGCATTCAGAGTATCTCCCGTGGGCAGTCCAGCGCGGCGCTGGCGCTGGGAATGACCCACTGGCAGTCCATGCAGCTCATTATTCTGCCGCAGGCGTTTCGCGCCATGGTTCCCCTCCTGCTGACCCAGGGCATCGTGCTGTTCCAGGATACCTCTCTGGTATATGTCCTGAGCCTGGCAGACTTCTTCCGTACCGCGTCCACCATTGGTGAACGTGATGGTACGCAGGTTGAGATGGTGCTCTTCGCAGGTGCGGTCTATTTTGTGATTAGTTTAAGCGCGTCGCTGTTGGTCAGTTGGCTGAAGAAAAGGACGGTATAATGATTTCCCTGAAAAATGTTTCTAAATGGTATGGGCACTTTCAGGTGCTGACCGACTGCTCCACCGAAGTCAAAAAAGGTGATGTGGTGGTAGTGTGCGGGCCGTCCGGTTCCGGTAAATCGACGCTGATCAAAACGGTGAATGGCCTGGAGCCTGTGCAGCAGGGCGAAATTGTTGTTAACGGCACCAAAGTGAACGACAAGAAAACCAACCTTGCCCAGCTTCGCTCCCACGTGGGGATGGTGTTCCAGCATTTTGAACTGTTCCCTCACCTCTCCATCATCGAGAACCTGACGCTGGCGCAGGTGAAAGTGCTTAAGCGTGACAAGAAAGCGGCGCGTGAGAAAGGGCTGAAGCTTCTGGATCGCGTTGGGCTTTCGGCGCACGCCGATAAGTTCCCGGCACAGCTTTCCGGCGGCCAACAGCAGCGTGTGGCCATTGCCCGCGCGCTGTGTATGGATCCGGTCGCCATGCTGTTTGATGAGCCTACGTCAGCACTCGATCCGGAGATGATCAACGAAGTGCTGGACGTGATGGTGGAGCTGGCGCACGAAGGAATGACCATGATGGTAGTGACCCACGAAATGGGCTTCGCCCGCAAAGTGGCCAACCGCGTGATCTTCATGGATGAAGGCAAGATCGTTGAAGACTCGCCGAAAGAAGAGTTCTTCGCCAACCCGAAATCCGAACGCGCAAAAGACTTCCTGGCCAAAATCCTGCACTAATCTTCTCAGTGCGCAATCTGCGGATTGCGCACTGCCTCACGCTTTCAATCTCTGCTTCTCGTCGGCGTCACATTGCAGCGTTAACCTTGTCACAAAATAACGCTACGTATGGAGAACGCTATGGCACAGCCTATTATTCTCGATTGCGATCCGGGTCATGACGACGCGATTGCCCTCGTCCTTGCACTTGCCTCCCCTGAACTTAAAGTCAAAGCTGTCACCTCATCTGCCGGCAACCAGACGCCGGATAAAACCCTGCGCAACGTCCTGCGTATGCTGACCTTGCTAAAGCGCACCGATATTCCCGTGGCCGGTGGCGCGGTCAAACCGCTGATGCGTGAACTGATCATTGCCGACAACGTACACGGAGAAAGTGGCCTGGACGGCCCGGCACTGCCGGAACCGGGTTTCGCCCCGCAATCCTGTACCGCCGTGGAGCTGATGGCAAAGGTACTACGCGAGAGTGCTGAACCCGTCACGCTGGTAGCAACGGGCCCACAAACCAACGTTGCGCTGCTGCTGAACAGCCATCCTGAACTCCACAGTAAAATTGCCCGTATCGTGATTATGGGCGGTGCCATGGGACTGGGTAACTGGACGCCTGCGGCGGAGTTCAACATCTTTGTCGACCCGGAAGCGGCGGAGATCGTCTTCCAGTCGGGCTTGCCGATTGTGATGGCCGGGCTGGATGTTACCCACCGTGCACAGATTATGGCGAATGACATCGAGCGTTTTCGTGCGATTGGCAACCCGGTTGCCACGACCGTTGCCGAGCTGCTCGACTTCTTTATGGAATATCACAAAGCCGAGAAATGGGGCTTCCACGGTGCACCGCTGCATGACCCATGCACCATTGCCTGGCTGCTGAAGCCTGAGATGTTTACCACGGTAGAGCGCTGGGTTGGTGTGGAGACCCAGGGGAAATACACCCAGGGGATGACGGTGGTGGATTACTATTCGCTGACGGGGAATAAACCGAATACCACGCTAATGGTGGATATCGATCGGCAGGCGTTTGTGGATTTGCTGGCGGAGAGGCTGGCTTACTATTCTGCGGCCTGATGCCCTCACCCCAGCCCTCTCCCACAGGGAGAGGGCGCAAACAGTTTTGCTTTTATTTAGGGCTCAAACGGCCGACGCTGGAACTGATCGTGCCCGCACTTCGGACACAGGGACAGCACCTCCGGCGTATAAACCGCAATATGATGATGGCATTTCTCGCAGACCAGGTTTCCCAGTCCCACCACTTCGCCACTGTGGTAAACACCATGATGATTCAGATCCTGGAATACCTCGCGCCACTCCAGCTGTGTTTTATCGGTAATATCCGCCAGTTCCTGCCAGAGGCTCTCCTTGATCACCCGCATAAAAACGCTGTCGGTCACCTCGTCCTGGCTCTCCTGGTAACTGCGCGCGAACTCTTCCAGATCACGACGCACGGCGCGCGTCACCTCTTCCACTTCGGTTCGCGTTAACTCACCCGTTTGCGTCACGCGGGCACGCGCCTGCTCCACCAGCGCGTCGATATCACGCTCGCCGTTACGCAGCCGTTCCGTCAGTGTCGCCACCAGTTCGCGGTAAAATTGAGCAACCTTGTTCATCATTTTGCCTCCCGGGTCAGTAACTATTTCTAATAATAGACCTTATTTCATCGCCGCTTTGTCAGGTGAACCACAGACCCGGTAAATTCCTGCAAAGCGCATTTGTGCGAAAGGCTGTTTTGACGCGGGCGTTTGGGCTATGCTATGCGGATCTGAAATACCACATCCATTGGCTACATTTGTAGCTGTATTGAAAACAGGACCACTGGCTGCCATGCAAGAGCAATACCGCCCGGAAGAGATAGAATCAAAAGTCCAGCAACACTGGGACGAGAAGCGCACCTTTGAAGTAACCGAAGACGAGAGCAAAGAGAAGTATTACTGCCTGTCGATGCTTCCCTATCCTTCTGGTCGACTACACATGGGCCACGTGCGTAATTACACCATCGGTGACGTGATTGCTCGCTACCAGCGTATGCTGGGCAAAAACGTTCTGCAGCCAATTGGCTGGGATGCGTTCGGTCTGCCTGCGGAAGGCGCGGCGGTCAAAAACAATACAGCACCCGCGCCGTGGACGTATGACAACATCGCGTACATGAAAAACCAGCTCAAAATGCTGGGCTTTGGCTATGACTGGAGCCGCGAGCTGGCGACCTGCACCCCGGAATACTACCGCTGGGAACAGAAGTTCTTCACCGAGCTGTACAAAAAAGGCCTGGTTTATAAGAAGACGTCTGCGGTTAACTGGTGCCCGAACGACCAGACCGTTCTCGCGAACGAACAGGTTATCGACGGCTGCTGCTGGCGTTGTGACACCAAAGTTGAGCGTAAAGAGATCCCTCAGTGGTTTATCAAAATCACCGCTTACGCTGACGAACTGCTGAACGATCTGGACACGCTGGACCACTGGCCGGATACCGTTAAGACCATGCAGCGCAACTGGATCGGTCGTTCTGAAGGCGTGGAGATCACCTTCAACGTTGAGAACTACGATCAGACCCTGACCGTCTACACCACTCGTCCGGACACCTTCATGGGCGCGACCTATCTGGCCGTAGCCGCAGGTCACCCGCTGGCGCAGAAAGCTGCTGAAAATAACCCAGAGCTGGCCACCTTCATCGACGAATGCCGCAACACGAAAGTGGCGGAAGCCGACATGGCGACGATGGAGAAAAAAGGCGTTGCCACGGGCTTCTATGCGAAGCACCCACTGACTGGCGAAGCGATTCCGGTCTGGGCAGCAAACTTCGTGCTGATGGAATACGGCACTGGCGCGGTGATGGCCGTTCCGGGTCACGACCAGCGCGATTATGAATTTGCCACCAAATATAACCTGCCGATCAAAGCCGTTATTCTGGCAGCTGACGGCTCTGAACCTGACCTGTCTGAGCAAGCTCTGACGGAAAAAGGTACGCTGTTTAACTCTGGTGAGTTCAGCGGTCTGAGCTTCGAAGACGGCTTCAACGCCATCGCCGACAAACTGGCATCGCTGGGCGTGGGTGAGCGTAAAGTAAACTACCGTCTGCGCGACTGGGGCGTTTCCCGTCAGCGTTACTGGGGTGCGCCAATCCCGATGGTCACGCTGGAAGACGGCACCGTGATGCCAACCCCGGAAGATCAGCTCCCGGTGATCCTGCCGGAAGATGTGGTCATGGACGGCATTACCAGCCCGATCAAAGCCGATCCTGAGTGGGCGAAAACCACCGTCAACGGCCAGCCTGCGCTGCGTGAAACTGACACCTTTGACACCTTTATGGAGTCATCATGGTACTACGCGCGCTACACCTGCCCGCAGTATCAGGAAGGGATGCTGGATTCTGACGCGGCAAACTACTGGCTGCCGGTGGATATCTATATCGGTGGTATTGAACATGCCATCATGCACCTGCTCTACTTCCGCTTCTTCCACAAACTGATGCGCGACGCGGGTATGGTCAACTCTGACGAACCAGCAAAACAGCTGCTGTGTCAGGGCATGGTACTGGCAGATGCGTTCTACTACGTCGGTGCGAACGGCGAGCGTAACTGGGTTTCTCCGGTTGATGCGATTGTTGAGCGCGACGAGAAAGGCCGTATCGTGAAGGCAAAAGACGCCGAAGGTCATGAACTGGTGTATACCGGCATGAGCAAAATGTCCAAGTCCAAAAACAACGGTATCGACCCGCAGGTGATGGTTGAGCGTTACGGCGCGGATACCGTGCGTCTGTTCATGATGTTTGCCTCTCCGGCAGACATGACCCTGGAGTGGCAGGAATCTGGCGTTGAAGGGGCTAACCGCTTCCTGAAACGTGTCTGGAAACTGGTTTACGAACACACCGCACAGGGTGACGCTCCGGCACTGAACGTCGCTGCGCTGACTGAAGATCAGCAGGCGCTGCGTCGTGATGTTCATAAAACGATTGCAAAAGTGACCGATGATATTGGTCGTCGTCAGACCTTCAATACCGCAATTGCGGCTATTATGGAACTGATGAACAAGCTGGCGAAAGCACCGCAGGAAGGCGAGCAGGATCGTGCCTTAATGCGTGAAGCGCTGTTAGCCGTCGTGCGCATGTTGAACCCGTTCACCCCGCATGTCAGCTTCACCCTGTGGCAGGAGCTGAAAGGCGAAGGCGATATCGACAACGCGCCGTGGCCGGTTGCTGACGAATCCGCCATGGTGGAAAACACCACGCTGGTGGTGGTGCAGGTCAACGGTAAAGTACGCGGTAAAATTACCGTCGCCGTTGATGCAACCGAAGAACAGGTTCGTGAGCGTGCTGGCCAGGAACATCTGGTGGCGAAATATCTTGAGGGCGTTACCGTGCGTAAAGTGATCTACGTACCGGGTAAACTGCTGAATCTGGTCGTTGGCTAAGCGCGGGAGGAAACGTGCGACAACTGGCAACAATACTCTTATCTCTGGCGGTGCTGGTCACCGCGGGTTGTGGCTGGCACCTGCGCAATACCACGGCGGTGCCCGCTGAGATGAAAACGATGATTTTCGACTCATCGGATCCAAATGGTCCACTCAGTCGGGCTGTGCGTAATCAGCTGCGCCTGAACGATGTTGAGCTGATCGAGAAAGGCACCCTGCGCCAGGATGTACCGTCATTACGTATCTTAAGCTCATCGCTGGCTAAAGATACCGCGTCTATCTTCCAGGATGGACGTACTGCGGAATATCAGATGGTGTTGACGGTGAACGCGGCCGTACTGATCCCGGGTAAAGACATTTACCCTATCAATACCAAAGTGTACCGTTCGTTCTTTGATAACCCGCAAACGGCGCTGGCAAAAGATGCTGAGCAGCAGATTATCATTAACGAAATGTACGACAAGGCAGCGGAACAGCTGATCCGTAAACTGCCGGGCATTGCCGCATCGCCAAAACAGGGTTCTGACATCATCGACAAACCGGATGCCAACACGCCTCCTGTTTCTACCTCCATGGGTAACTGATGATCAGGCTGTATCCTGAACAACTCCGCGCGCAGCTCAATGAAGGGCTGCGCGCGGCGTATCTGCTACTCGGTAACGACCCATTATTACTTCAGGAAAGCCTGGATGCCGTGCGACACGCGGCGGCCGCTCAGGGCTTTGATGAACACCACACCGTTCAGTTGGATAACAATACCGACTGGAATGCCCTCTTCTCGCTTTGCCAGGCGATGAGTCTCTTTGCATCACGCCAGACCATCCAGATCCTGCTGCCAGAGAATGGTCCGAACGCGGCCATAAATGAACAACTGGCGACGCTGGTCAGCCTGTTGCACAGCGATCTGATGTTAATCGTGCGTGGCAACAAGCTCACCAAAGCGCAGGAAAACGCAGCGTGGTTTACCCAACTCGCCACTCATGCCGTGCTGGTGACCTGCCAGACGCCTGAGCAGGCCCATCTGCCCAAATGGGTAGCCGCAAGAGCTAAACAGAACAACCTTCAGCTGGACGACGCAGCAAATCAGCTGCTGTGCTACTGCTATGAAGGAAACCTGCTGGCCCTGGCGCAGGCGCTGGACCGGCTTTCCCTGCTCTGGCCAGATGGCAAACTGACCCTGCCGCGCGTGGAGCAGGCGGTTAACGATGCCGCACACTTCACGCCGTTCCACTGGGTGGATGCCCTGTTGTCGGCAAAGAGCAAACGCGCCCTGCATATTTTGCAGCAGCTCCGTCTTGAAGGTAGCGAGCCGGTGATTTTGCTGCGTACGCTGCAGCGTGAACTGCTGTTGCTGATTACGCTCAAGCGCCAGTCTGCCCATACGCCATTGCGTTCGCTGTTTGACAAACACCGTGTCTGGCAAAACCGTCGGGCAATGACCACCGAGGCAATCAATCGTCTGAGCCATGAACAGCTGCGCCAGGCGGTACAGCTTCTGCTGCGCGCAGAGCTCACGTTAAAACAAGACTACGGCCAGTCCGTCTGGGCGGAGCTGGAAAGCCTTTCTCTGCTGCTCTGCCACAAGGCACTGGCAGACGTATTTATCGATGGATAGTATGCACTCTTTACAGGCCCTGTACGGTGGCACCTTTGACCCGGTCCATTACGGTCATCTGAAACCGGTTGAAATTCTGGCGAATCTGATTGGTCTTCAGCGCGTGATTATCATGCCCAATAACGTTCCGCCGCACCGGCCACAGCCTGAGGCCACCAGCGAGCAGCGAAAAGAGATGCTCGCTCTGGCCATTGCGGATAAACCGCTCTTCACTCTCGACGAGCGGGAGCTACGCCGCGACACCCCTTCCTGGACGTCGCAAACGTTGCAGGAGTGGCGGCGCGAACAGGGGCCGGACAAACCGCTGGCCTTTATCATCGGCCAGGATTCTCTGCTCAACTTCCCCACCTGGCATCAGTATGAAACCATTTTGCAGAACAGCCATCTGCTCGTCTGCCGCCGTCCGGGCTATCCGCTGACCATGCGTGAAGAGCAGTATCAGCAGTGGCTGGAAGCCCATCTGACCGACAATGTGGAAGATCTGCACAGTCAACCTGCCGGGAAGATCTATCTGGCGGAGACACCGTGGTTTGATATTTCTGCGACAATCATTCGCGACCGGCTGCAGCACGGTTTAGCCTGTGACGATCTCCTGCCATCGTCAGTGCTGGACTATATCCACGCGCACGGGTTGTATCAGAAAAGCGCAGACGCATAATCCGGGCGCACAAAAAGCGCCTTATTGATTATCCTGCCTTGACAGAGTAAGCCATACTGTTATCCTCCGCTGCCAGACTTTCCCGCCGATCATTGCTTTACAGAAATTGTTTTACAAAAATGGCGATGCAATCTCCGGCGGAGGGTGGGATGATACCCGCCTTCAAAAGCCCGGCCGGTGACATTTGTCCCGACAGGGGCGTCAGTTCAGGTATACTGTCTGGCTACGAATTCACAGTTGCACAATCTCATTCACCCAGGGGGAAAACTTGCAGGGTAAAGCACTCCAGGATTTTGTTATCGACAAAATTGATGACCTGAAAGGTCAGGACATCATCGCTATCGACGTTAAGGGTAAATCCAGCATCACCGACTGCATGATCATCTGCACCGGTACGTCTACTCGCCATGTGGTTTCAATTGCCGATCATGTTGTTCAGGAATCACGCGCAGCAGGACTGTTACCGCTCGGGGTTGAAGGTGAAGCGACCGCTGACTGGGTGGTTGTCGATCTTGGCGATGTTATTGTCCACGTCATGCAGGAAGAGAGCCGTCGCCTGTATGAGCTGGAAAAACTCTGGGGTTGATGCGTGAAGTTGCAGCTGGTCGCCGTCGGCACCAAAATGCCGGACTGGGTACAAACCGGTTTTACTGAGTATCTGCGTCGTTTCCCGAAAGATATGCCGTTCGAGCTGGTGGAGATCCCCGCCGGAAAGCGCGGCAAGAACGCGGATATCAAACGCATTCTCGATAAAGAGGGAGAGCTGATGCTGGCTGCCGCAGGCAAAAACCGCATCGTGACCCTCGATATTCCAGGCAAGCCCTGGGATACGCCGCAGCTGGCGCACGAACTGGAGCGCTGGAAGCAGGATGGTCGTGACGTCAGTCTGTTGATTGGCGGGCCTGAAGGGTTGTCCCCTGCCTGCAAAGCGGCGGCAGAACAAAGTTGGTCTCTCTCCGCGCTGACGCTCCCCCACCCGCTTGTGCGGGTACTGGTGGCAGAAAGCCTGTATCGCGCGTGGAGCATTACTACCAACCACCCCTATCACCGCGAGTAATGACTGACCAGGGTAGATTAAGCAGCGGATGAAACTACAGAATTCTTTTCGCGACTATACGGCTGAGTCCGCGCTGTTTGTGCGCCGGGCGCTGGTCGCCTTTACGGGGATTTTGCTGCTTACCGGCGTGCTGATCGCCAACCTTTATAATCTGCAAATTGTCCGCTATACCGATTACCAGACGCGCTCAAACGAAAACCGCATCAAGCTGGTGCCTATCGCCCCCAGCCGCGGCATTATTTACGACCGTAACGGCACCCCGCTGGCCTTAAACCGCACCATCTACCAGATTGAGATGATGCCGGAAAAAGTCGACAACGTGCAGGATACGCTGGAAGCATTGCGAGGCGTTGTTGATCTTAACGATGACGATATCGCTGCGTTCAAGAAAGAGCGCGCCCGTTCTCACCGTTTTACCTCCATTCCGGTTAAAACCAACCTGACGGAAGTCCAGGTGGCCCGCTTTGCCGTCAATCAGTACCGTTTCCCTGGCGTGGAAGTGAAAGGCTATAAACGCCGCTACTATCCCTACGGCTCCGCGCTGACGCACGTGATCGGCTACGTCTCCAAGATCAACGACAAAGACGTCGAGCGTCTTGATAAAGACGGCAAACTGGCAAACTACGCTGCAACGCATGATATCGGTAAGCTGGGAATTGAACGCTATTACGAAGATGTCCTGCACGGGCAGACCGGCTATGAAGAGGTTGAAGTCAACAACCGTGGCCGCGTTATTCGCCAGCTGAAAGAGGTGCCACCGCAGGCAGGACACGATGTCTACCTGACGCTTGACCTTAAACTGCAACAGTATATTGAAACCTTACTGGCAGGCAGCCGTGCGGCAGTTGTCGTGACCGATCCGCGCACCGGCGGCATTCTGGCGATGGTCTCCATGCCAAGCTACGACCCTAACCTCTTTGTCGATGGGATTTCCAGTAAGGACTACTCCGGGTTGCTTAATGACCCGAATACACCGCTGGTGAACCGCGCCACGCAGGGGGTATACCCTCCGGCGTCGACAGTGAAACCTTACGTCGCCGTCTCGGCGCTGAGCGCGGGTGTCATCAACCGCAACACCAGCCTGTTTGACCCGGGCTGGTGGCAGTTGCCGGGGTCAGAAAAACGCTATCGCGACTGGAAAAAATGGGGCCACGGTCATCTGAACGTAACGAAATCGCTGGAAGAGTCTGCGGATACCTTCTTCTATCAGGTGGCGTACGACATGGGTATTGACCGCCTGTCAGAGTGGATGAGCAAATTCGGCTACGGACACTACACCGGGGTTGATCTCGCCGAAGAACGCTCCGGCAACATGCCAACCCGTGAATGGAAGCTGAAGCGCTTTAAGAAGCCGTGGTATCAGGGTGATACCATTCCGGTAGGTATCGGCCAGGGTTACTGGACCGCGACCCCGCTGCAGATGAACAAAGCGATGATGATCCTCATCAACGATGGCGTGGTGAAGGTCCCGCATCTGCTGCAAAGTACCGTTGAAGAGGGCAAAAAAGTGCCGTGGATCCAGCCGCATGAAGCACCAGTGGGGGATATTCACTCCGGCTTCTGGGAGATCGCCAAAGACGGGATGTACGGGGTGGCAAACCGCCCGAACGGTACCGCGCATAAGTATTTCGCTGGTGCGCCGTATAAAGTGGCCGCCAAATCCGGTACAGCGCAGGTCTTCGGTCTGAAAGCCAACGAAACCTATAACGCGCACCGCATTGCCGAACGACTGCGTGACCATAAGCTCATGACGGCATTTGCACCTTATGATAACCCGCAAGTGGCGGTGGCGATGATTCTGGAAAACGGTGGCGCAGGGCCAGCCGTAGGTACCATCATGCGCCAAATCCTCGACCACATCATGCTGGGTGATAACAACACCGAACTGCCGGCTGAAAACCCGGCCGCCGCTGCGGCGGAGGACCAATAATCATGACGGATAATCCAAATAAAAAATCGCTGTGGGATAAAATCCACATCGACCCAGCCATGCTGCTGATCCTGCTGGCTCTGCTGGTCTACAGCGCCCTGGTTATCTGGAGCGCCAGCGGCCAGGACATCGGCATGATGGAGCGCAAGATTGGCCAGATCGCGATGGGTCTGGTCATCATGGTGGTGATGGCGCAGATCCCGCCGCGCGTCTATGAAGGCTGGGCGCCCTATCTCTATATCTTCTGTATTATTTTGCTGGTTGCGGTAGATGCGTTTGGTGCTATCTCCAAAGGTGCACAGCGCTGGCTGGATTTGGGCGTGGTTCGCTTCCAGCCCTCGGAAATTGCCAAAATCGCCGTTCCACTGATGGTGGCACGCTTTATCAACCGTGATGTCTGTCCCCCATCTCTGAAAAATACCGCCATCGCGCTGGTACTGATTTTCCTGCCAACGTTGCTGGTGGCGGCGCAGCCTGACCTTGGCACCTCGATCCTTATCGCGCTCTCCGGCCTGTTTGTTCTTTTCTTGTCGGGCCTGAGCTGGCGTCTGATTGGTATCGCGGTGGTGCTGGTCGCCGCGTTCATCCCTATTCTCTGGTTCTTCCTGATGCATGATTACCAGCGCCAGCGCGTGATGATGCTGCTCGATCCGGAAACCGATCCGCTGGGTGCAGGCTATCATATTATTCAGTCCAAGATCGCGATTGGCTCCGGTGGCCTGCGCGGAAAAGGCTGGCTGCACGGCACCCAGTCACAGCTGGAGTTCTTACCAGAGCGCCACACCGACTTTATCTTTGCGGTACTGGCGGAAGAGCTGGGGCTGGTCGGCATCTTGATCTTACTCGCGCTGTATGTACTGTTGATCATGCGCGGGCTGTGGATTGCCGCGCGTGCGCAAACCACCTTTGGCCGCGTGATGGCGGGTGGGTTGATGTTGATTTTATTCGTTTATGTCTTCGTAAATATTGGTATGGTGAGTGGTATTCTGCCGGTTGTAGGCGTTCCGCTTCCGCTGGTGAGTTACGGAGGCTCAGCACTGATCGTGTTGATGGCCGGGTTTGGTATCGTGATGTCGATCCATACCCACAGAAAAATGTTGTCAAAAAGCGTATAAAAATAAGGGGATCGGAATGCGTAAGCAGTGGCTGGGGATCTGCATTGCGGCAAGTTTACTTGCGGCGTGCACAAGTGATGATGGTCAGCAACAGGCAACCGTCGCGCCGCCGCAGCCTGCGGTGTGTAATGGCCCAATCGTTGAAATCAGCGGCGCCGATCCCGTTTATGAACCGCTGAATGCCAGCGCGAATCAGGATTATGAGCGTGACGGCAAAAGCTACAAAATCGTTCAGGACCCTTCCCGTTTCAGCCAGGCGGGTTTCGCCGCCATTTATGATGCGGAACCCGGGAGCAACCTGACGGCATCTGGAGAAGCGTTCGACCCGACGCAACTCACTGCGGCGCATCCGACGCTGCCTATCCCAAGCTACGCCCGTATCACCAACCTGGCGAATGGTCGTATGATCGTGGTACGCATAAACGACCGTGGCCCGTACGGTAACGACCGCGTGATTTCGCTGTCGCGCGCGTCCGCCGACCGCCTGAACACCTCGAACAACACCAAGGTTCGTATTGACCCGATTATCGTGGCGCAGGATGGTTCGCTTTCCGGGCCGGGTACCGCATGTACGACAGTGGCAAAACAGACGTATGCCCTTCCTGACCGTCCAAATCTTGACGGCGGCATGGGAAGCGTCTCATCGCCGGCCGAGCCTTCTCAGCCTGGCGGAGAAGTGCGCCCTATCAGCAACGATACGCTGCAAAGCGATGACAGCACTGGCGCACCGGTAAAGAGTAGCGGTTTCCTGGGGGCACCGACGAACTTAGCCTCAGGTGTGCTGGAAGGCAGTGAGCCTACCCCCGCGCCTGTTGCCGCCCCTGTCGTGCAGCAGCCTGCTCCCGTCACCGCGCCGGCCACCACCCAGAGCACAGCGGTGGCAGCGCCTGCTGCCGCCGCTGCCAGCGGCGGCTTTGTCGTCCAGGTGGGCGCCGTCAGCGATCAGGCCCGTGCACAGCAGTATCAACAGCGACTGAGCCAGCAGTTTGGCGTCCCAGGCCGCGTTGAGCAAAACGGAGCGGTTTGGCGTATTCAGATGGGACCGTTTGCCAGCAAATCGCAGGCAGCGACCCTGCAGCAGCGACTGCAAAATGAAGCGCAACTCCAGTCATTTATCGCGGTAGCGAAGTAATTTATCGGCGGTATCCGAATTGTCAGTTTGTGTAAAACACATTCACAAACTCATGCTTAAAGTCGGATGCCTGCCTGAATAGCATTTGCTATAGTAAGGCACTTTTTTTAATTCCATCACGGATGTCGTAGTTCTGACCATGAAGACCACTTTTTCTGCTCGTTTTGTGCAGCGCATGGCGCTGACCACGGCCCTTTGCGCGGCTGCACTCTCCGCAGCTCACGCCGATGACCTGAATATCAAGACCATGATCCCTGGCGTTCCGCAAATCGACGCGGAATCCTACATCCTGATCGATTACAACTCTGGCAAAGTTCTGGCCGAACAGAATGCCGATGCCCGTCGCGATCCGGCCAGCCTGACCAAAATGATGACCAGCTACGTCATCGGCCAGGCCATGAAAGCAGGTAAATTCAAGGAAACTGACCTGGTCACTATCGGTAACGATGCGTGGGCAACCGGGAACCCGGTCTTCAAAGGTTCTTCTTTGATGTTCCTGAAACCGGGTATGCAGGTTCCGGTCTCTCAGCTGATTCGTGGTATCAACCTGCAGTCCGGTAACGACGCCTGCGTCGCGATGGCCGATTTCGCTGCGGGCAGCCAGGATGCGTTTGTTGGCCTGATGAACAGCTACGTTTCTGCGCTGGGTCTGAAAAACAGCCACTTCCAGACCGTTCACGGCCTGGATGCTGAAGGGCAGTACAGCTCTGCGCGCGATATGGCGCTGATTGGCCAGGCGCTGATCCGCGACGTACCGAACGAATATGCCATCTATAAAGAGAAAGAGTTCACCTTCAACGGTATTCGTCAGACCAACCGTAACGGCCTGCTGTGGGATAACAGCCTGAACGTTGACGGCATCAAAACGGGTCATACCGACAAAGCGGGTTACAACCTGGTTGCCTCTGCTACCGAAGGTCAGATGCGCCTGATCTCTGCCGTGATGGGCGGTCGTACCTTTAAAGGCCGTGAGACAGAAAGTAAAAAACTGCTGACCTGGGGCTTCCGTTTCTTCGAAACCGTGAACCCACTGAAAGCAGGCAAAGAGTTTGCCTCTGAGCCGGTCTGGTTCGGTGACAACGATCGCGCCTCCCTGGGCGTGGACAAAGATCTGTACCTGACCATTCCACGTGGCCGCATGAAAGATCTGAAAGCCAGCTACGTACTGAACACCACCGAGTTGCATGCACCTCTGCAAAAAAATCAGGTTGTGGGTACCATCAACTTCCAGCTGGATGGCAAAACTATCGATCAGCGCCCGCTGGTTGTCCTGCAGGAAATTCCTGAAGGCAATTTCTTCGGCAAAATCATTGATTACATTAAATTGATGTTCCATCACTGGTTTGGCTAAAAATTGAGCACTTGAAAGTGTGATTTTGATCCCCATATATTAAGTATCCTGATAACTCCCACCTGACGTGGGAGTTATTCTTTTTTGACGTTACGCCGGAGCTGACATGAAAACCAAACTTAACGAACTGCTTGAATTCCCTACCCCATTTACTTACAAAGTAATGGGTCTGGCGAAACCTGAGCTGGTTGATCAGGTGGTTGAAGTGGTACAGCGCCATGCGCCGGGTGACTACTCTCCGTCAGTAAAACCAAGCAGCAAGGGCAACTACCACTCGGTATCCATTACCATCACCGCGACACACATCGAGCAGGTGGAGACGCTGTACGAAGAGCTCGGTAATATCGAAATTGTTCGTATGGTGCTGTAGTCCCTCTGCGGTTACCCGGTTTGCCGGGTAACCCCTTTCCCCGCTGTGATATACTCCCCCTCATCTTTTGTCCCTCGTCTTCGGAGACGTCGTTTTGTACCAGGATAAAATTCTTGTCCGTCATCTCGGGCTGCAACCTTATGAGCCTGTCTCCCAGGCTATGCATGACTTCACCGACTCACGCGATGACACCACCCCCGATGAAATCTGGCTGGTAGAACACCTGCCGGTGTTTACGCAGGGGCAAGCGGGAAAAGCGGAACATTTATTGATGACGGGCGATATCCCGGTTATTCAGAGCGACCGCGGCGGGCAGGTTACGTACCATGGCCCAGGGCAACAGGTGATGTACGTTCTCCTGAACCTCAAGCGCAGAAAGCTGGGCGTACGCGAGCTGGTAACTCTGCTTGAGCAAACGGTCGTCAACACGCTGGCGGAATACGGTATTGATGCGCATCCGCGGGCCGACGCGCCGGGTGTCTACGTGGGCGAGATGAAGATCTGCTCGCTCGGGCTGCGTATCCGTAAAGGCTGCTCTTTTCACGGGCTGGCGTTAAACATTAATATGGATTTGAAGCCTTTCCAGCGCATCAACCCCTGCGGCTATGCCGGGATGGAAATGACGCAAGTGTGCCAGTGGGTCGACACCGCAACGACAGAAAATATCCGTCCTGTGCTTTTAGCTAATATGTTAGCGCTACTTAACAATCCCCCGCACGAATATATCACTGCTTAATATATTATACATTGTGGCTCGATAATTTGACGGGCCACGATTTAATTGCCGCTTTTACACTTTACAATAATCCGCAGATTCTATATTTTCGAAGCGCTCGAATATTACCGATCCATATTATTTAGCCTCCCGTCAGCGCTGCGTGCAGGACCTAAGTAACTTGCGTGATAATCACACAACTGGTTGTTTTTGATAAACAAGTGAAACAAAACCAACACTTTACGAATCTCTACAAGCATAATAAATAAATTCAACTATCATTCATGTTGTGAATGTGTACGGAGTAAAAGCGTGGAGTATAATAATTTACCAGCCAAACGCCTGAATGAACCCGGTGGCGAAGACAAGCCGCAAATTTTTCGGACTTTACGTAATATTGATCTCAATTTACTGACTATTTTTGAGGCAGTATATGTCCACAAGGGTATCGTTAACGCTGCGAAAATTCTTAATCTCACGCCCTCTGCAATAAGCCAGTCAATTCAAAAACTGCGCGCTATATTTCCTGATCCGTTATTTATTCGTAAGGGACAGGGGGTTACCCCCACGGCGTACGCCACGCATCTGCATGAGTACATCAGCCAGGGGCTGGAGTCGATTCTGGGCGCGCTGGATTTAACCGGAAGCTACGACAAACAGAGAACCATCACCATCGGCTGCTCTCCCTCTGTGGGGGTGTTAGTCATGCCTGCGATTTATCAGGCCGTAAAAGAGCATGCACCGCAACTCCTGCTGCGTAATGTTCCCCTCAGCGAGCCTGATGTGCAGCTTGCCCAGTTCCAGACTGATTTGATTATCGACAGCGGCAGCTTCAGCGCCAGAGCGTTAGGGCAAAATGTCCTCTACGCAGACAACCTGGTGCTGGTCTGTCGCCAGCAGCACCCGGTGCTCAGTGAGCCACTCACCATTGAAAATCTGCGTAACTACGATCACTCGTCATTCATGACGGAAGGACAGTCTCACCATTCGCTGCGCCAGCGTATTGATGACATCTTCCCGGAGCGCCAGATCAGCTTCAGCAGTTACAATATGTTCACTACCGCGTCCCTGATTGGCAGCAGTGATATGCTCTGCATCATGCCGTCGCGCCTGTATCACCTGCTGCGTAAATGTTGGCCACTGGAGAGCATTCCGCTCAGCCAGCTCAATGCAGAATCTATCGAGATTTCACTGCATTACAATAAGCTCAGTCTGCGCGATCCGGTACTCGAAAACGTGATCCGCATCATCCGCCAGGCCTTCTGACAGGTTGACACAGCACAAGTCCCTGCCGCACGCAGGGCAAAAGGCACAAAACAACAACTATTTTACAAATTGGCGACCTGGCAGGCTGCTTTACCGACCGTTTCAATGATATACTGCCTGTCGTTCGTTCAAAAATAGTTGATAAATACAACATTCCCTTGAATTGAAACGCTTTCCTTCGATATTCGCAACTGGAACACGCACGCTATGAGTAAACCCATTGTGATGGAACGCGGTGTTAAATACCGCGATGCCGATAAAATGGCCCTTATCCCGGTTAAAAACGTGGCTACAGAGCGCGAGGCGCTGTTAAGAAAACCGGAATGGATGAAAATCAAACTTCCGGCCGACTCTTCGCGTATCCAGGGGATCAAAGCGGCGATGCGTAAGAATGGCCTTCACTCCGTTTGTGAAGAAGCGTCTTGCCCGAACCTTGCTGAGTGTTTCAACCACGGCACCGCGACGTTTATGATTCTGGGTGCCATCTGCACCCGTCGTTGCCCGTTCTGCGATGTTGCGCATGGTCGCCCGGTGGCGCCTGATGCAAACGAACCTCAAAAACTGGCGCAGACCATCGCTGATATGGCGCTGCGTTATGTGGTCATTACCTCCGTTGACCGTGATGACCTGCGCGATGGTGGTGCTCAGCACTTTGCTGACTGTATTACTGCCATTCGCGAGAAAAGCCCGAACATTAAGATTGAGACGCTGGTTCCGGATTTCCGCGGCCGTATGGACCGTGCACTAGATATCCTGACCGCAACGCCACCAGACGTCTTTAACCACAACCTGGAGAACGTACCGCGTCTCTATCGCCAGGTGCGTCCGGGTGCTGATTACAACTGGTCTCTGAAGCTGCTGGAGCGGTTCAAAGAAGCGCATCCGCATATTCCTACCAAGTCAGGCCTGATGGTGGGTCTTGGTGAAACCAATGACGAAATCATTGAAGTGATGCGCGATCTGCGTCGCCACGGCGTGACCATGCTGACGCTGGGCCAGTATCTGCAGCCTAGCCGCCATCACCTGCCCGTGCAGCGCTACGTTAGCCCGGATGAGTTTGATGAGATGAAAGCCGAAGCGATGGCGATGGGCTTCACCCACGCTGCTTGCGGTCCATTTGTACGCTCCTCTTACCATGCTGATATGCAGGCAAAAGGCGAAGAAGTTAAATAACCCTGTAATATTCACTTACAGGAATACAAAAAAACCGGCCTGTTGAGCCGGTTTTTTTTTCGCAAGCCTTCAGGCATTGCCGTTACTCTTTGTGAGAGAGCTTTTCAGCCGGAACGGTATCCTCGGCGCTTTTCTTCGCTGCCGCATCATCGTCGTTCATCGCTTTCTTAAAGCCTTTGATGGCGGCACCCAGGTCACCACCCAGCGTGCGTAACTTCTTGGTACCAAACAGCAGGACGACCAGTGCGGCAACCACCAGCAGTTTGGTAATACTAATCTCACCCATAGATACCTTCTTAACATAAAACAGGCTGCATTCAGCACCAAAACCCGATCGTATTAACGGTCATTTGGCGCGTGCACACAATAGCAATCTGTAACAAGGTGAATCAAGCATTGTTGAAAAAAACATCACAATAATTGCGGTGGCGCAAAACGGCGGTTGCGAAGAACAGGTAATTGCTGCCGTGCAAGCGCAATCCTTTCCGAAATTATCTCCGTCATCAGCATAACCGGACCTTCCGCTGCGGCGGCAATCGTAACGCCCAGCGGGTCAATCACCCTGCTCTGCCCGATATTTTTATTGCCACACTCTCCTGCCGCGACCACATAACAGGTGGTATCCAGCGCACGCGCCGTAAGCAACGTGGCCCAGTGATGCTCTTTCAGCGGCCCCCTGACCCATGCGGCAGGCAGAACCAGCACATCCGCGCCCTGTAATGCCAGGCTCAGCGCCAGCTCAGGGAAACGAAGATCGTAGCAGGTCATCAGCCCAATGTTTAACCCCTCAACCGCGATCAGGGGCGGTACACAGTCACCCGGGTCAACCTGGCGCGACTCCTGAATACTGAACGCATCATAGAGATGAAGCTTGGCATAGCTGGCGATGATGCCGCCGCCACGGATGGCCACCAGCGTATTCACTGCCCGACCAGGCGTTGACGGCACATGCACCGTCAAAATCGTGGTCATGTCATTACCCACACTCGCGGTCAGTAATTGCTGTAAAAATGGCCCATCAAGCGCCTGCGCAGATTTCACCGACAAATCCGGGTCGTTATCATCGCGAGCCAGCAAGGCCTCTGGCAACACCAGCAGCGACGCGCCCTTTCGTTGTGCCTGCGTCATCAGCGAGACGCATTGAGCCGCGTTCTCCTGCCAGCGAGGCGTGACCACAAACTGCCCTACCGCAACATACATATTTGTCCCCTAAACATAAACAGCGTTAAACTCGCCACTCTTACACATCAAATAGCAGGTATTTACAGTGTTACAACTCCTTTTAGCTGTTTTTATTGGTGGGGGGACGGGAAGCGTTGCGCGGTGGTTCCTGAGTATGCGGTTTAATCCCCTGCATCAGGCGATCCCAATGGGGACACTGGCGGCAAACCTGATTGGTGCGTTTATTATTGGCATGGGGCTGGCCTGGTTTAACCGCATGACGCACATCGACCCAATGTGGAAAGTATTGATTACCACCGGATTCTGCGGCGGTTTAACCACCTTCTCCACCTTTTCTGCGGAAACGGTATTTTTGTTTCAGGAAGGCCGTATCGGCTGGGCGCTGGTAAACATTGCCATCAATATGCTCGGCTCCTTTGCGATGACGGGGATCGCATTCTGGCTATTTTCATCCGCCACTCCCCACTAACAGCCGGAGCGTTAATGTTGGCTTAATTTTTCTCTGTCACTCTGGTGCCAATACAGAACGAGGGTGACAGAATGAAAGAGAGTTTGATGAGCGCAGGCGTGGTGTTGTTGAGCGTGCTGATCGTTGCCAGCTTCCTGAAAATGTATCTGCTTGGCTGAGACAAAACGAAAAAAACCCGCTCAGTGAGCGGGTTTTGATATTCTTGCTGACGCGTCTGAATTACAGAGCGATTACGTTAGCAGCAGAAGGGCCTTTGGCACCGTTAGTGATTTCGAACTCTACACGCTGACCTTCAGCCAGAGTTTTGAAACCATTAGACTGGATTGCAGAGAAGTGTACGAACACGTCTTTGCTGCCATCTTCAGGAGTAATGAAACCGAATCCTTTGGACTCATTAAACCACTTAACGTTACCTTTAATCTTAGACATCAAAATTACCTTTACATTAAAAAACGACACAAATGCTGTGTCGGTTACCAGTACATCAATTGTGGGAGCTTTTGTCCAGCGGATCTTTGATAAAAAGTGACTAAAGTCGCGTTAATTTTCGCTGGCGGATTTTTATCCCATATGATTCAACGGCTGCGCATTTTTTCACCAGTCCGTCACCGTTTTTCAGTTAAAACTGAAAACGCATCCAGGCGAAGTAAACGTTACCGTTGTTGTACGTACCGGGAATGTAGGTCATCTGGAACGTTGCAGGGCCATAGCCAATCGAGGCCAGCGGCAACAGAACCGGAATGGGGATATAGTTCCAGTTGTCGCGCGCGGTCACCCCAACGGTGTAGCCGAGACCAACATGGAAGTTGTCGTCAGTTAACGGACGCCATGTTTTCTCCCAGCCATAGCCGCCGATCGGTTCCCATTTGTTAAAGGAATCTTTAAAGGCCATCAGATAGATGCCATTCCAGTTTCCTTTTTCGTCCCAGCGCGACTGACCAAAACCGGCTCCCCATGGGCGCTCGTTATATTTGTCCGTCTTTTCTTTGTCGTAGGCAAAGCGTGCATGCCAGGTGATCGCCGGCACATAGAGATCATAGTGCTCTGGCGCGCTCCAGGTTTGAGAGACATTATCCGTAAAGGTGGAGAACCAGCCTTTATCCGTCGCGTTCTCTTCAGCCAGTGCAACAGAAGAGAACGTTAACTGTGCAAAAATAAACAATAAAATGAAGAAAAAATTATTACGTCCGATCACAATGCAATTACCATTCTTAGTATTCGAGGCAAAGTTTACCATAAAATAGTTGAATGGAGCCTTAACAGCATCAGCATTACTCCTAATTAATCAGCCATTTTGCGAGAATATTCTGAGTGATGCATTGCCCCATGCTGAATAATCGCCTGTCCGGTACCTGTTCAGCAGTTATCAAATAATGTTTACGGACATTAATAACCTCATTTTTATTATGGCTTTCAGGGCAAACATAAACGCCGGTCAAGGTCGTATAAATTTAATCATTAGCATCTGCAGTCAGACTTTTCTTTCTATCCGACTGCCTGCCCTACGCTGGCGCGGCTCAGAGCGGATCACTCCCCCGGCACAGCTGGTTTGAAAAGTCTTTTACCTTCTTAATCAAGAACGTGTTAATCTACAACCAATAAATTAACAACTCATTAGCATTTAAATGACATACTCTACTCAACCAATCGGTCAATACCCACATGTCATTATTGCCATCGCAATGGCAAAAATATCGCTAACATCTGCTTTAGTAGTATATTTATTGATTTTAATCAGCAAGGACTGGCCATTAATTCGGCACATTCTCATCCTTCTTTTTTATTGATTATTTGTGCTCTCGGGGAGCAAGGATACAGGGGAAATCATGCTTACGTTTTTAGAGCTCCTTATCGGAGTCGTTGTCATTGTCGGTGTAGCGCGCTACATCATTAAGGGGTATTCCGCCACGGGCGTGTTATTTGTCGGCGGCCTGACCTTACTGATCATCAGCGCGCTGATGGGTCATCAGGTCTTACCTGCCAGCGCAACCAGCACCGGCTATACCGCCACAGACATTGTTGAATACATTAAAATTCTGCTCATGAGCCGCGGTGGCGATCTGGGCATGATGATCATGATGCTGTGCGGTTTTGCCGCCTACATGACCCATATTGGTGCTAACGATATGGTCGTGAAGCTGGCCTCTAAGCCGCTGCAGTACATCAACTCCCCGTATCTGCTGATGGTGGCAGCCTACTTCCTCGCCTGTCTGATGTCGCTGGCCGTTTCGTCAGCCACTGGCCTGGGGGTGTTATTGATGGCTACCCTGTTCCCGGTCATGGTTAACGTCGGCATCAGCCGTGGTGCCGCGGCGGCAATCTGCGCCTCTCCGGCGGCAATAATTCTTTCCCCAACCTCCGGTGACGTCGTGCTGGCGGCGAAAGCGGCAGAAATGTCACTCATCGATTTCGCCTTTAAAACCACGCTGCCTATTTCTATTGTGGCTATTGTAGGGATGGGGATCGCACATTTCTTCTGGCAACGTTATCTCGATAAAAAAGAAAATATCAGTCATGAAATGATGGATGTGAATGAAATCACCACCACCGCCCCGGCGTTCTATTCGATTCTGCCGTTCACGCCTATTATCGGTGTGCTGATTTTTGACGGCAAATGGGGACCACAGCTGCACATCATTACCATTCTGGTTATTTGTATGCTTCTGGCCGCCGTGCTGGAATTTATTCGCGGTTTCAATACCCAGAAGGTATTTTCAGGCCTGGAAGTGGCGTATCGCGGTATGGCAGATGCGTTCGCAGGCGTCGTGATGCTGTTGGTGGCGGCAGGCGTCTTCGCGCAGGGCCTGAGCACCATTGGCTTTATTCAGAGTCTCATCTCCATCGCCACATCGTTCGGCTCTGCCAGCATTATCCTGATGCTGGTGCTGGTGGTGCTGACCATGCTGGCGGCAATGACCACCGGTTCAGGTAACGCGCCGTTCTACGCCTTCGTTGAGATGATCCCAAAACTGGCACACTCTTCCGGTATTAACCCGGCTTACCTCTCCATTCCCATGCTGCAGGCGTCAAACCTCGGTCGTACCATTTCGCCGGTATCAGGGGTGGTGGTAGCGGTCGCCGGGATGGCAAAAATCTCGCCGTTCGAAGTGGTAAAACGCACGTCGGTACCGGTGCTTGTGGGCCTGATCATCGTGATTATCGCGACCGAGGTTCTGGTTCCCGGCGCAGCCTGAGCTCAATGACCGATATCCAAAAAGCGCCTGCGGGCGCTTTTTGTGCTTTAATAACTTCCAGAAATTTATCGCGTTAACCCATCAGGAAATCACATGTTCAGGAAGGATATCGTTATCCCGTCTGGCGCTATGGCGCTTGCACTCTGTGTCTTCTCCGCGCAGGCGGACCCGCTCAAAGCCACGCAGTATGGCGATTTCGATCGCTACGTTCTGGCGCTTTCCTGGCAAACCGGGTTCTGCCAGAGCATGGCCGAGCGTAACCGTAACGAGCCAGAAGAGTGTCGTCTGCAAAAAGAGAGCAATAACAAGACCGATTATCTGACCGTACACGGCTTATGGCCGGGCCTGCCAAAATCCATTGCCGCACGCGGGGTGGATGAACGCCGCTGGATGCGTTTTGGCTGCGCGACCCGCCCAATCCCAAACATGCCGGAAGTTAAAGCAAGCCGCAAATGTTCGGCCGCCGAAACCGGGCTGTCACTGTCGGGAGCCGCGAAGCTGAACAGCGTCATGCCCGGCGCAGGCGGTAACTCCTGCCTGGAACGCTATGAATACGCCAAACACGGCGTCTGCTTCGGCTTTGATCCTGACGCCTATTTCGGCACCATGGTGCGGATGAATCAGGAGATAAAAAACAGCGCGGTGGGGAAATTCCTGGCGGACAACTACGGTAAAACGGTAAGCCGTAAAGACTTTGATACTGCCGTGGCGAGAAGCTGGAGCAAAGAGAACGTCAAAGCGTTCAAGCTGACCTGCAATGGCAATCCGGCCTATCTGACCGAAATGCAGATTTCGCTCAGGGCCGATACCATTAACAGCCCGCTCTCTGCGAACTCTTTCGCGCCACAGCCACATCCGGGTAACTGTGGCAAACAGTTTGTTATCGATAAAGTCGGTTACTGACCCACAATCGGGCGCACCAGATCAAACCGGTGTTCGTCACTGATCCCATAATAGGCCGTCGGCCCACCTGCACGCAGGATGGGCTGCGCTTTCGCCGTCTGATAGATCCCCTCTTCCAGCAGCGATTCGGCAATATGAACGCCTACCACTTCCCCGAGCACCAGCCAGGTGTCAACCGGTGTACCGTCGGCGCCGGTCAGCTGAATACACTGCGACAGGCGGCACTCAAAGTTTACCGGGCTCTCGGCCACTCGCGGCGCCTTCACCAGCTGTCTCGCAGCGGGCGTCAATCCGGAAAAGGTAAACTCATCTTGTTCGTGTGGCAGCGTGGCTGAGGTTTGATTCATCGCTTCAGCCAGATCGCGCGTGGCCAGGTTCCAGACAAACTCACCCGTTTCGTTAATATTACGCACGCTGTCTTTCCAGCCATTGCTGGAAAAGCCAATAATCGGCGGACGATAGTTAAAACAGTTAAAGAAGCTATACGGAGCCAGGTTGAGCTGTCCTGCCTTGTCGCAGGAGGAGATCCAGCCAATCGGACGCGGGCCAATGATGGCATTCAGCGGGTCATGGGGCAGACCGTGCCCCTGAGAAGGTTGATAGAAATACATAGCGCTCTCTTAATGATGGGGAAGTCGCGAATGGCGTGTCGCTCATCGCCCTGATTCAGAACAGTCAGCGTAACGCAATCTGCCAGAAATGAAGACTGAATAAATTTCAGCGAAAATTCATATGGCCCATGAATGTGACCTGTATCACTTCAAAGTTGCGCGTTCAGACAGTATCATCGGGAGAGTTAAACCCTCGCTGCCAGACGGCGAGGGTTTTCTTTTGGATTGGTTTCTGCGTTACACGCAGTATTAACGACATGGAGTAAAAAATGTCCAGACCCACCATCATTATCAATGAACTCGACGCAGAACGTATTGACCGACTTCTGGAAAAACCAGAATTCGCCTCGCTCCCGGTTGCCGATGCCCTGAATGAAGAGCTCGACCGGGCGCAGATGTGCACCCCGGAGTCAATGCCGCATGACGTGGTGACCATGAACAGCCAGGTCAAATTCCGCAACCTGACCACGGGTGAAGAGTTGACCCGCACGCTGGTTTACCCGGCACAGATGACCGACAGCAGCGCCCAGCTTTCCGTGCTGGCACCGGTCGGCGCGGCCCTGCTGGGTCTGCGTACCGGGGATACCATCCACTGGGAACTGCCAGGCGGAGCCTCGACCCATCTGGAAGTGCTGGAACTGCTCTACCAGCCAGAAGCGGCAGGCGATTACCTTCGTTAATCCCTTCTGAACCATCGCGACCCGCGTTGCACAGAGGATGCCTGCGCATCCTCTTTCCGCAGATTCACCCGAACGTCCTATACCGCGCCAGAAACCCTTAATCCAGGCTTAACCTGTTTTGGTGCCGCGAGGACGGTCATGAGTGAGATAGTTGTTATCACACTTATTTTTCTCATTTTTGTGGCGATCATCGTCACGGCCGTGCTCTATCTCGAGCGCCACTGGTAGGCAATCTGCTTCACACAACGCCCCCCGGAAACGCATTCACCAGCCCTTTCACCTGCTGCTCCGCCATCCAGATGCCCGGCTGAGCGGCAACAAGCGGTAGACGGTTCATGCATTCTCCCCCGCATAATAAGAGGGGCTGAGCGTCTGCCAGTGTTCAGCCAGCCACTGCTGGCACGCCTCCTGGGAGCGGGGTTCACCGACCACGCGCCAGCCTGCGGGCAATGCGCACTGCTGCGGCCACAGGCTGTACTGCCCCTGATCGTTACGCAAAATAGCAAACTGCCCCTGCGGATTATCGAAAGGATTGCTGAATTCCATACAGACTCCGTTAGTGAATAAGCGGCTGCCAGAGGGTCATCAGCCCCTGCGTCAGCCCACCGCGCCAGCAAAGCGCGTCGTGTCCGCCGTCAACCTGACGCCAGTAAACCTGCTGCTGTGTGTGCAGTTCGTCGTAAATGGCCTGATTCGCGCGGTAAATCAGCGGCTCGTTGCGCCCGGCCTCAAGGAGGATGCGCAGGCCGCGTGCGGTCTTCTCACCCGCTTTCAGTTGGGCGATAAGCAGTCCTTCCTGCTGCCCGCCGCGGTGCGGCCACCAGTAAGAGCCGGACTGGCTCAGCACGCAGCCAAAACGCTGCGGCCAGTGAAGTGCGGCATAAAGCGAGGAGAGGCCGCCGAAGCTCTGGCCTGCGACCACCGTACGGTCAGCGCGGTCGCTGAATGGCGTGCGTTGTTTTACAAGAGGGAGAAGCTCTTCCTGCACCGCCAGCCAGAAATCGGGGTTACAGGGCAATTCGTTATTGCGATGCGCCATATCTATCACATCGATTAAAACGTAGACGGCAGGCGGCAGTTTGCGTCCGAGAGTCAGCGCCGTCAGCGCTGGCCAGACGGGCATGCTTTCGGCCCAGAACTGGCCGTCGAGCAGCACCGCCAGCGGGCGTTCAGGGTCGTCATTCCCGGTGGTAAAAATCCATATGCGTCGACGGTTGCCCAGACGCCTGCTGTGCCATTCGATGCAGACCGGCTGCCGGTACGGCGTATCGGGGCGATCCCAGCCGGGCTGCACCGGAGCATCGGGCATCTCCAGCGCAGAGACATCATGTCCCCTCCCGCCTCGCCAGCTCTGGGCATTAAGCGGGTCGGACATCGCCTGCGGCAGCAGCTTGCGCCAGCCTTCACGCAGCGCCATGCGATCCGGCTGCTCACCGTGAAACACATCGGGCGCAAAATCGTCCGTATTCTCTGAGGGGATAAAGCAGTAGCTGCCGCGCCACTGGGGACTGAACTCGCCCTGCCACTGCCAGACGTCGGTGTCCGGGATGCGTTCGAGGGATTGTGGGCGGGCATTTTTATGGTGATCGGTTACGCCGGTGATATACAGCCAGACGCGTTTCACCGCTGAGGTCTGTTGGGTTCCCGCCGGATCGCGCCACCAGAAGGTGACCCGATATTTCCCCTGTTCACGCACCCATTCCGGCCCGTTTTTCGACTGCCACCAGGCTTCACTTCCCGTTGTTAACACCGTCACCCCTCTAACCTCATGTTTAACAGTCTTTTTTGTTTCAGGACAAATTTTATTGATAATATTATTGATAACTATTTGCATTTGCAATAGCGTAATGCCCGCGCTGTGGGAAGCGCGTTCATAAGAAACCATAAAAGCGGGACATCCAATGAATAAGAAGATTCACTCTCTGGCCTTGCTGGTCAATTTAGGGATTTATGGCGTCGCGCTGCCTGCCATGGCAGACGACAATACCGCCTCCGCGCAGCATGAAGACACCATGGTGATCACCGCCGCCGAGCAGAATTTGCAGGCACCGGGGGTTTCCACCATTACCGCCGATGAGATCCGTAAAAATCCGCCCGCGCGTGACGTGTCTGAAATCATCCGCACCATGCCAGGCGTTAACCTGACCGGTAACTCCACCAGCGGCCAGCGCGGTAACAACCGCCAGATTGATATCCGCGGTATGGGCCCGGAAAACACGCTGATCCTGATCGACGGCAAGCCGGTGACCAGCCGTAACTCGATTCGTCTGGGCTGGCGTGGCGAGCGCGACACCCGCGGTGATACCGGCTGGGTGCCGCCTGAGATGATTGAGCGTATCGAAGTGATCCGTGGCCCGGCCGCCGCGCGTTACGGTAACGGTGCGGCAGGTGGCGTGGTGAACATCATCACCAAAAAATTCGACGACCAGTGGCACGGCTCCTGGAACACCTATCTGAACGCGCCTGAACACAAAGATGAAGGCTCCACAAAACGCACCAACTTCAGCCTGAGCGGCCCGCTGGGCGGCGACTTCAGCTTCCGCATGTACGGTAACCTCGACAAAACTCAGGCCGATGCGTGGGACATCAACCAGGGTCATCAGTCTGAGCGTACCGGTGCCTATGCCAACACCCTGCCAGCTGGCCGCGAAGGGGTTGAGAACAAAGACATCAACGGGGTAGTCCGCTGGGATTTCGCACCGATGCAGTCTCTGGAGTTTGAAGCGGGCTACAGCCGCCAGAACAACCTCTACGCCGGTGATACCCAGAACACCAACAACGACAATGCGCTGGTGAAGAAGAACTACGGCAAAGAGACCAACCGCATCTATCGCCAGAACTTCGCCGTGACCTGGAACGGCGGCTGGGATAACGGCATCACCACCAGCAACTGGGCGCAGTACGAACACACCCGCAACTCACGTCTGGGTGAAGGGCTTGCCGGAGGAACCGAAGGGCTGTTCAACAGCGATAAATTCACTGACACCGACCTGGCCGACGTGATGCTGCACAGCGAGATCAACCTGCCGATTGATTTCATCGTCAACCAGAACCTGACGCTGGGCACCGAGTGGAACCAGCAGCGAATGAAGGATTCCACCTCCTTCTCGCAAACCCTGCAGGGCGGGACCGTCCCGGGGATGAGTAACGATCGCAGCCCGTATACCTCCGCAGAGATTTTCTCCCTGTTTGCGGAAAACAATATGGAGTTGACCGACAGCACCATGCTGACCCCGGCGCTGCGCTTCGATCACCACACCATCGTGGGCAACAACTGGAGCCCGTCTCTGAACCTGTCGCAAGGTCTGGGGGATGATTTCACCCTGAAGATGGGCATCGCGCGCGCCTATAAAGCGCCGAGTCTGTACCAGACCAACCCGAACTACCTTTTATACAGCAAGGGCCAGGGCTGCTATGCCAGCTCTGACGGCGTGGGCTGCTATATGATGGGTAACGACGATCTGAAAGCCGAAACCAGCATCAACAAAGAGATTGGTCTGGAGTGGAAACGCGACGGCTGGCTGGCGGGCGTGACCTGGTTCCGCAACGACTATCGCAACAAGATTGAAGCGGGTTATACGCCGATTGGCCAGACCTCCACCAGCAAAGTCACCACCGATATCTACCAGTGGGAGAACGTGCCGAAAGCGGTGGTTGAAGGTCTGGAAGGTTCCCTGAACGTGCCGGTCAGCGACACCATCAACTGGACCAACAACATCACCTACATGCTGCAGAGCAAGAACAAGGAGACCGGCGACCGTCTGTCGATCATCCCGGAGTACACGCTGAACTCTACCCTGAGCTGGCAGGTGCATCAGGATGTGTCGCTCCAGTCGACCTTCACCTGGTACGGCAAGCAGCAGCCGAAGAAGTACAACTACAAAGGTCAGCCGGTGAGCGGGTCTGAGAAAGACGAAGTCAGTCCGTACAGCATCCTTGGCCTGAGCGCGACGTGGGACGTGACCAAAAACGTCAGCCTGACCGGCGGCGTGGATAACGTTTTCGACAAACGTCAGTGGCGTGCGGGTAATGCCCAGACCACCGGGAATACCGCGACGGGTGCCTATATGTACGGCGCGGGGGCTTATACCTATAATGAGCCAGGCCGCACGTGGTATATGAGCGTGAATACCCGATTCTGATTCAGGTAGTGACTTCCCCCTCTCCCTGTGGGAGAGGGCCGGGGTGAGGGCAACAGGCCGCACAATTCTGAAGGGAAAACCATGCACACAACCCACAGCACGTTCGTTCTCGCCAACCTCACCGTTCACCGCATCACCTTTGACCCCACCACCTTCACCGACGCCGATCTGCTCTGGCTCCCCCATCACGCACAGCTGGCTGACGCCGGACACAAACGCAAAGCCGAGCACCTGGCGGGTCGCCTTGCCGCCGCGCATGCATTAAATAACCGCACGGTGCCAGGCATCGGCCCCAGCGGCGAACCGCTCTGGCCGCACGGGGTATCGGGCAGCATCACCCACAGCGGCACGAGGGCCATGACCGTCGTCACGCACGAGCACCATGCGCTTCTCGGCATCGATTGCGAAGCGATCCTCCCCGACATGGAGGCCCGAGAAATCAAAGACGGCATCATTGATAAGCAGGAAGAGAGTGTGCTGTCACGCGCGGGAAATCCGTTCGCCCTCGCCCTGACGCTGGTTTTTAGCGCCAAAGAGAGCCTGTTTAAAGCCCTTTTCCCGCGGGCGAAAATCTACATGGGATTTGACAGCGCCCGCATCACAACGCTCGACGACGAGACGCTGACGCTGGCGCTGACCCGCCCACTGGCGGGGTTTAACGAAGGCACCCCCTTCACGCTGCACTGGCAACGTGATGGCGATGGGGTGATCACATTGCTGTCACGCTCTCCCGCCGCCTGGCCCTCAAGCCCGTCACCACAAAGGTAACGATAAACACCAGCGCGAACAGCACCACAATGGTCGGCGCTGGCGCGCTGTCGAGAAAGAACGACAGAAAGATGCCGCTCACCGAGACCAGCATCGAGATCGCAACCGCCACCAGCAACGCCATGTGGAAGCGTCGGGTGATCAACACCGCAATCGCGCCGGGCGCAATCAGCAGAGAAATCGACAGAATAATCCCCACCGCTTTCAGCGTCGCCACAATGGTCAGCGAGACCATGCACAGTAACCCGTAGTGCAGCCAGCGCGTGCGCAGACCGCTCGCCTGCGCCTGCTGATAATCAAAGCAGAACAGTAAAAAGTCGCGCCATTTCAGGCTAATCACCAGCGTAATCACCCCGGCGACGATACCGCTTTGCAGGATATCCATGTTGTTTATGCCCAGCATATCGCCGAACAGAATATGGTCGAGATGCACCTCAGGTTTAACGGCGATATAGAGGATCAGTCCGGCACCGAACATGCCGGAAAAGACGATCCCCATGACCGTATCCTGCTTGATGCGGCTGTTGTCCTTCAGGTATCCGGTGGCGACCGCGCAAAACAGCCCGGCAACAAATGCCCCCAGCGCCAGCGGCAGACCCATCATCCACGCCAGTACAACACCGGGAAACACCGCGTGGCTCATGGCGTCGCCCATTAATGCCCAACCTTTGAGAACCAGAAACACCGACAGCAATGCGCAGGGAACGGCCACCAGGAGTGAAATCAGCAGCGCGTTGTGCATAAACGCAAACTGGAAGGGTTCCAGCAGCAGCGCCATCATGGAAGTACCTCCTGCGCGTGACGTGCCCGGCGCCGGCTGGCAAGCAGGCCATGCTTCGGTGCAAAGACGAATGCCAGCAGGAACAGCAGCGTCTGGGCGACCACGATAATGCCGCCGGTCGCGCCGTCCAGATAGTAGCTGGCCCACGCGCCAAGGAAGCTGGTGATGCTGCCAATGGCGACCGCAATCATCAGCAGGCGCGGAAAGCGGTCGGTCAGCAGCCACGCGGTCGCACCGGGGGTGACCACCAGACAGATCACCAGAAACGCGCCGACGGTTTGCAGCGCCGCCACGGTAGAGACCGCCAGCAGGGTAAAGAAGAGGATTTTCAGGCGTTCAGGACGCAGGCCAATGGCGCGGGCGTGGTTCTCATCAAAAAAGGTCACCATCAGATCTTTCCATTTGAACAACAGAATGAGCATTGACACCACGCCGATAATCGCCAGCTGGACAATATCTTCCGGAGCAATCGCGAGGATATTACCGAGGACGATAGTCTGAATATTTACCGAGGTTGGGTTGAGCGACACCATAAACAGACCCAGACCGAAAAAGGAGGAAAATATCAGTCCGATAATAGCGTCCTCTTTCAGGCGGCTGCGCTGGTTCAGAAAAAGCATGCTCCCCGCCGCCAGCCCACCCGATAAAAACGCCCCCAGCGAGAACGGCAGGCCGAGCATATAAGCGCCCGCCACGCCCGGTACGATAGAGTGCGAGAGCGCATCGCCAATCAGCGACCAGCCTTTGAGCATCAGGTAACAGGAGAGAAAGGCGCACAGCCCGCCCACCATCGCCGAGACCCACATCGCGTTGAGCATGTACTCATAGCCGAAGGGTTCAAGAAGCGCGTTCATTTTGCCCCCTGACGGTGGGTAACGAAGGGCCGCTCATCGTCAGTAATGATGCGCTCTTCAGAGCCGCTGAGCACCACGTGACGCAGCACGCCGCTGAAGGCGCGTTCAAGATTCTCGGCGGTGAAGGTAGTTTCCGTCGGGCCGCTCGCCAGCACGGTACCTTTGACCATCACCGTGTAATCGCAAAACTCCGTCACCGAACCTAAGTTATGGGTCGAGACCAGCATCGTTTTGCCCTCGTCGCGCAGTTCCCGCAGCAGGCTGATAATTCTGGCTTCGGTTTTGACATCCACGCCTGTAAAAGGCTCGTCGAGCAGGATCACCTCCCCCTGTTGGGCAATCGCCCGCGCCAGAAAAATGCGTTTCTTCTGCCCACCGGACAGTTCGCCAATCTGGCGATGACGCAGGTCGAGCATATCCACGCGCTTCAGCGCATCGTTCACGATACGACGATCGTTCTCCTTAGGCCGACGCATAAACCCCATATGCCCGTAGCGCCCCATCATCACCACGTCTTCAACCAGCACCGGAAATGACCAGTCGACCTCTTCCGACTGGGGCACATAGGCGACGAGATTCTGATGCAATGCACGATGAGGCGGCATGCCCAGAATGGCGATGTTGCCATTCGCCGCCCGTACAAAGCCCATTATTGCCTTGAACAGCGTGGACTTGCCGGAACCGTTCACCCCCACCAGCGCGGCAATCGATCCCCCCGGCACGTTAAACGAGGCGTCACGCAGCGCCGTGTGACCGTTGCGGTAGGTCACGGTAAGGTCTGTGACGGCAATCCCCTTTTGCATAGTTACTCCTTCATGCCGTCACGGATGCCCTGCACCAGCGTGCGGGTGGTGACGTTCAGCAGATCGATATAGGTCGGCACCGGGCCGTTTTCCGCGCTCAGGGAGTCAACGTACAGTACGCCGCCGTAATGGGTGTCGGTTTCGCGCGCCACCTGACGCGCGGGCTTATCGGAAACGGTGCTTTCGCTGAATACCGCCGGGATATGATGTTTTTTCACCAGGTCGATCACCTTGCGCACCTGCTGAGGCGTGCCCTGCTGATCGGCATTGATCGGCCAGAGATAAAGCTCTTTCAGGCCAAGATCGCGCGCCAGATAGGAGAAGGCCCCTTCGCTGGTCACCATCCAGCGTTTGTCTTCCGGGATCTCCGCCACCTGCTTACGCAGCGGTTCGAGGGTAGCGGTGATCTTCTGCTTGTAGGCTTCGGCATTTCGCTGATAGGTCTGCGCATTCGCCGGGTCGTACTTCACCAGCGCATCGCGAATGTTGTCGACGTAAATCAGCGCGTTGTCCGGCGACATCCACGCGTGCGGGTTGGGCTTGCCGTTGTACGGCCCTTCACCGATCCCCATCGGCGTGATGCCTTTGGTGACGATCGCTTCCGGCACGCCGTTCAGATGCTGATAAAAGCGCTGAAACCAGAGTTCGAGATTAATGCCATTCGCCAGAATCAACTGTGCTTTTTGCGCGCGTTTGATATCGCCCGGCGTGGGCTGATACTCATGGATTTCAGCGCCCGGTTTGGTAATCGATGTCACTTCTGCGGCGTCTCCCGCCACGTTTTTCGCCATATCAGCGATAACGGTAAAGGTGGTTATGACCTGGAACTTTTCAGCCGCCAGCGCGCCCGTAGAGGTGCCGGTTATGAGCAGTGCGCTGAACAACAGACGCTTCAATCCTTGCCGTAGGTGCATCGCAGAAGTCTCCTGAGGTGATTAAATTCAAAGCAAAATTAGCCCGTGCTATAAGGTATAGCACAGGCTATATTTAAATGAAAATAGTTATCATTAAAGTTATGTCAATGGAGGGTTTATGGGAAGCGATGACATTTGAAGAGTCTGGCTGCGCCTGATGGCGCGTCGCTTATCAGGCCTACAAAGTTGGCTCGCGGTAGGCCGGGTAAGGCGAAGCCGCCACCCGGCATGAGGGGGGCTCACTGAGCTGCAAGCGCTTTATAAAACGCGGGATCCTTCTGAATCACATAGAGAACCTTCGCCGCCAGCCCGGTTGGGTTACGACGTTTAGACTCCCAGCTTTTTATGGTATCAACGCTCGTGCCAAGCGCCTTCGCCATTTCGCTTTGAGTAACATTTAGCTGTTCTCTGATTGCGCGAACATCCGCGACTTCATAGCGGGTTACCCTGGAAGCGGCTTTCCTTCCGCTATGGATCTCAACGGCCTCTTCAAGCGAAGTTTTTAACTCATCAAAGATACTCATGTCAGCCTCCTCCTACCTGAACGGAGTACATAGTACACCTTTCATTTGCGGCATTGGAAGCAGTATTTTTCAGCACAGAAGTCAGTTTTTTAAGTTCTGCTTTCTCTGCCTCAGTCAGGCTGTCTTTCGTGTTTTGTGGGTAGGCCATAATGAAATAGATCACCTCCTTCGTGGCCAAAAAGTAAATCACTCTTGCACCGCCTCTCTTTCCTTTTGGGCCTGTAGCCATCCTTATTTTACGTAAACCCCCGTCTGCTGGATCAGATCGCCTTTATCATGCCAGGCAATGAGTTCCTTTTGCAGATCCTTTAATTCATCATCTGTAGCAATGCTTTTAATCTGCCGGGTAAAGAGTGATGTTTCGATAAACTCTATCGCGTGATTCATCCATGTTTCCTTCCCTAATCGCAGCAAAAACCTAAGACATCAAAGTCAGGTTCTTGCTGCATTGTTACTCTTCCTTGAGTAATACTGCTCCAGGGAACTGTATTTATATACAGACAAAAGGAGTTTTAAGAATTCGTTTAGACATCCGGGAACATCACGCTATTCCCCGGCGCTTCCCGGTGCAGGTGGATAAAGTTCAGGTGCCGTTCATACTGGTCCAGAATGTCCGTTATCACCTGCTCCTTGCTGTAATCCATCAAATCATTTCCCTGGCTGCCTTCCAGCAGGAACGTCTCCAGCCGGTAGTAGGTCGACTTCCCGCTGCGCGCGCGGTAGGTAAACCCGGGCACCGAATACTGCTGCGGCCAGATCTGATAAACAAAGTTCTGCTCGTCGCCCATATGCACCAGCAGATCCAGGTGCCCCAGGGTCTCGCCCTCTTCCGGCGGCAGGTTTTTCAGCTCCACGTAAGCCCCGCGTAATCGCAACTCCTGCGCCACCTCTTCCATGGCCGGGTAACAGACCGTCTCCATCATCTGGCTGGTATAGCGCGTGCCCGGGTAGTTCATCAGGCGTGAGAGACGTTTCTTCCAGCTCAGTCTGTCCTTGGCGCCCATCGGACGCGGCGCGGTGTCGCGGCTGGCGCTGACGCGGCGGTAATCTTCCACCTTGAGCGATTTGTACAGCCCGGCCATTACGAAGAAGATCACAAAGCTGAACGGCAGACCCATGATCACCGTGGTGTTCTGCAGGGCGGAAATCCCGTTGGTCATCAGCATGCCGAGCGTCAGCAGGCCAATGGCCACCGACCAGAAGATGCGCAGCCAGTTTGGCGCATCGCTGTTGATGTCCTTCAGCTTCGAGGTGAAGTTGCCCAGCACCAGCGCACCGGAATCCGCCGAGGTGACGTAAAACAGCAGGCCGGTAATGGTGGCAACGGAGGCGCTAAAGGTGAACGCCGGATACTGCGCCAGCAGGCTGTAGAACCCGCGCTCCGGATGCACCATCGCCTCCTGCGCAAACGCTGCGTCACCGTGAATGATTTCAAACAGCGCGCTGTTGCCAAACACCGAGAGCCACAGCAGGGTAAAGGTGAACGGGATAATCAGCGTGCCCATCACAAACTGGCGAATGGTGCGGCCACGTGAAATACGCGCCAGGAACAGGCCGACAAACGGCGACCACGCCACCCACCACGCCCAGAAGAACAGCGTCCAGTTGTTCATCCACTCCACCGGGCGGTCAAAGGCGAAGCTGTTCAGGGTCATGCCCATAAAGCGGTTTATGTAGTCGCCCACGTTCAGCACTAAGGCATTGAGCAGGAATGACGTATCACCCATGAACAGCACAAACAGGATCAGACCCAGCGCCAGAGCCACGTTCAGCTCTGAGAGCACGCGGATACCTTTATCCACACCGGACGTCACCGAAATGGTGGCGATAATCACCGACAGCGCAATCAGCGCCGCTTTCGCCGCCATCGAATCCGGAATATCAAACAGCACGCTCAGCCCGTAGTTGAGCTGCACCACGCCAATCCCGAGCGTTGTCGCGATACCAAAGATGGTGCCGATCACCGCCGCAATATCCACGCTGTGACCAATCGGGCCGTTTATTTTTTTACCGAAAATCGGGTACAGCGCGGAGCGGATGGTAAGGGGTAAATTATAACGATAGCTAAAGTATCCGAGCGCCATCCCCATCAGGGCGTACATTGACCAGCCGGTCAGGCCGTAGTGGAACAGCGTCCAGACCATCGCCTGGCGCGCGGCCTCCATCGTCTGCCCTGCCCCTTCCGGTGGCTGCATATATTGTGTGACCGGTTCGGCCACGGAGAAGAACATCAGGTCGATGCCAATGCCCGCGGCAAACAGCATCGCAGCCCAGCTCAGCAGGCTGAACTCGGGTTTTGACTGTTCGGGCCCGAGTTTCACCGAGCCAAAGCGTGAACAGGCAATGCAGACGACAAAGACAATATAGAGCGTCGCCGCCAGCAAATAGTACCAGCCGAAGGTCTTCGACACCCAGTTCAGGGTGCGCCCAATCCACTCGGCAGAGAAGTCTCTAAAGAAGATCGTCATCAGGGAAAACAACAAAATCAGTCCTGCGGAAGTATAAAAAACAACCGGATTGATTTTGTCCTTTTCTCTGTTTTGCGAAAGATCTGTCATCCAGTATCCCCACTGTTTTTGTAACTATTAAAATCCAAATCCGCAACAATTAAGACACATTTTATATTGAACGTCCAATCAAAAACCGCTTTAATGGTTAACCAACGCTGATGAATGGAGTGGCAAAAATGCCCAAAGTGGGGATGCAGCCGATCCGGCGCAGGCAACTGATCAACGCCACGCTGGAAGCAATAAATGAAGTGGGAATGCATGACGCGACCATCGCGCAGATCGCCCGTCGTGCGGGCGTCTCCACGGGGATCATCAGTCACTACTTCAGGGATAAAAATGGTCTGCTGGAAGCGACCATGCGCGACATCACCGGCCAGCTGCGCGATGCGGTCCTGAGCCGCCTGCACGCCCTGCCGGATGGCAGCGCAGAGCAACGCTTGCAGGCCATTGTCGGCGGCAATTTTGATGAAACGCAGATCAGCAGCGCGGCAATGAAAGCCTGGCTGGCCTTCTGGGCGAGCAGCATGCATCAGCCGATGCTCTACCGGTTGCAGCAGGTGAGCAGCCGTCGTCTGCTCTCAAACCTGGTGTACGAGTTCCGCCGCGAACTGCCGCGCGAACAGGCCCAGGAAGCAGGCTACGGGCTCGCGGCACTGATCGACGGGCTATGGCTGCGCGCGGCCCTGAGCGGCAAACCGCTGGATAAAAACCTGGCCCAGTCGCTCACCAGCCACTTCATCAGCCAGCATTTATCGACCGATTAACCGAGGAGAATTTATGTCCCGAATGGCAGAACAGCAGCTTTATATCAATGGTGGTTATACATCCGCCACCAGCGGTCGCACCTTCGAGACCATCAACCCGGCCAACGGCGAGGTTCTGGCGACCGTACAGGCCGCCGGGCGCGAGGATGTCGATCGCGCCGTACAAAGTGCACAGCAGGGGCAAAAAATCTGGGCGGCGATGACCGCCATGGAGCGTTCTCGCGTCCTGCGCCGCGCTGTCGATATCCTGCGCGAGCGTAACGATGAACTGGCGAAACTGGAAACCCTCGACACCGGTAAAGCGTATTCCGAAACCCGCACCGTGGATATCGTCACCGGTGCGGACGTGCTGGAGTACTACGCGGGGCTGATCCCGGCGCTGGAAGGCAGCCAGATCCCTCTGCGAGACACTTCTTTCGTTTACACCCGTCGTGAGCCGCTGGGCGTGGTCGCGGGTATTGGCGCGTGGAACTACCCGATCCAGATCGCCCTGTGGAAATCCGCTCCGGCGCTGGCGGCGGGCAACGCGATGATCTTCAAACCGAGCGAGGTCACCCCGCTCACCGCCCTGAAGCTTGCGGAGATCTACACCGAAGCGGGCCTGCCGGACGGCGTGTTTAACGTCCTGCCGGGCGTGGGCGCGGAGACCGGCCAGTTCCTGACCGAGCATCCGGGCATCGCGAAAGTCTCCTTCACCGGCGGCGTCGCCAGCGGCAAAAAGGTGATGGCGAACTCGGCGGCCTCGTCCCTGAAAGAGGTGACGATGGAGCTGGGCGGTAAATCTCCGCTGATTGTCTTTGACGACGCGGATCTCGATCTCTCCGCCGACATCGCCATGATGGCCAACTTCTTCAGCTCCGGCCAGGTGTGCACCAACGGCACCCGCGTGTTCGTACCGGCGAAGTTCAAAGCCGCGTTTGAGCAGAAAATTGTTGAACGCGTGGGCCACATCCGCGCGGGCGATCTGTTCGATGAAAACACCAACTTTGGCCCGCTGGTGAGCTTCCCGCACCGCGACAACGTGCTGCGCTATATCGCCAAAGGCAAAGAGGAAGGCGCACGCGTGCTGTGCGGCGGCGACGTGCTGAAGGGCGACGGCTTTGACAACGGCGCGTGGGTCGCCCCGACCGTGTTCACCGACTGCACCGACGAGATGACCATCGTGCGCGAAGAGATCTTCGGGCCGGTGATGTCCATCCTCACCTATGAATCTGAAGAAGAGGCTCTCCGCCGCGCTAACGATACCGACTACGGGCTGGCGGCGGGCATTGTCACTGCCGATCTGAACCGCGCCCACCGCGCGATTCATCAGCTTGAGGCGGGGATCTGCTGGATCAACACCTGGGGTGAATCCCCGGCGGAGATGCCGGTTGGCGGCTACAAACACTCCGGCATTGGCCGCGAAAACGGCGTGATGACGCTCCAGAGTTACACCCAGGTGAAGTCCATCCAGGTTGAGATGGGTAAATTCCAGTCCATATTTTAACCGGGAGGTTTTTTTGCAATTTGACTACATCATTATTGGTGCCGGCTCTGCCGGCAACGTTCTGGCAACACGACTGACTGAAGATCCGAACATCACCGTGCTGCTGCTTGAGGCGGGCGGCCCGGATTACCGTTTTGACTTCCGCACCCAGATGCCCGCCGCGCTGGCATTTCCCCTGCAGGGCAAGCGCTACAACTGGGCGTACGAAACCGAGCCTGAGCCGTACATGAACAACCGCCGCATGGAGTGCGGACGCGGTAAAGGGCTGGGCGGGTCGTCGCTCATCAACGGCATGTGCTATATCCGCGGCAACGCCATGGATCTGGACAACTGGGCGAAAGAGCCGGGTCTGGAGCACTGGAGCTATCTCAACTGCCTGCCCTACTACCGTAAGGCCGAAACCCGCGACGTGGGTCCGAACGACTACCACGGCGGCGACGGCCCGGTAAGCGTCACCACCTCGAAGCCGGGCGTGAACCCGCTGTTTGAGGCGATGGTCGAAGCCGGGGTACAGGCGGGCTATCCGCGCACTGACGATCTCAACGGCTATCAGCAGGAAGGCTTCGGCCCGATGGACAGGACGGTCACGCCGCAGGGGCGACGCGCCAGCACCGCGCGCGGCTATCTGGATCAGGCGAAACAGCGCCCGAACCTGACCATCCGCACCCACGCCATGACCGATCGCATTCTGTTTGACGGCAAGCGCGCCGTGGGCGTTGAGTGGCTGGAGGGCGAAAGCACCATCCCGTCAAAAGCCACAGCAAACAAAGAGGTGCTGCTGTGCGCCGGGGCGATTGCCTCTCCGCAGATCCTGCAGCGCTCCGGCGTGGGCAACGCGGAACTGCTGAAGCAGTTCGATATTCCGCTGGTGCACGATCTGCCCGGCGTGGGTGAAAACCTGCAGGATCACCTGGAGATGTATCTCCAGTACGAATGTAAAGAGCCGGTCTCCCTCTACCCTGCCCTGCAGTGGTGGAACCAGCCGAAGATTGGCGCTGAGTGGCTGTTTGGCGGCACCGGCGTGGGCGCGAGCAACCACTTCGAAGCGGGTGGGTTTATCCGCAGCCGGGAAGAGTTCGAATGGCCGAACATTCAGTACCACTTCCTGCCGGTGGCGATTAACTACAACGGCTCGAATGCGGTAAAAGAGCACGGCTTCCAGTGCCACGTTGGGTCGATGCGCTCACCAAGCCGCGGGCACGTGCGTATTAAATCGCGCGATCCGCACCAGCATCCGGCGATCCTGTTCAACTATATGTCCCACGAGCAGGACTGGCAGGAATTCCGCGATGCGATTCGCATCACCCGCGAAATCATGCATCAGCCCGCGCTGGACAAATACCGTGGCCGCGAAATCAGCCCGGGGGTTGAGTGCCAGACCGACGAACAGCTGGACGAGTTCGTGCGTAACCACGCTGAAACCGCCTTCCACCCCTGCGGGAGCTGCAAGATGGGCTATGACGAGATGGCGGTGGTCGATGGCGAAGGCCGCGTTCACGGGCTGGAAGGGTTACGCGTGGTGGATGCGTCAATTATGCCGCAGATCATCACCGGCAACCTGAATGCCACCACCATTATGATTGGCGAGAAAATAGCTGATGCCATTCGCGGGCGCGAGCCGCTGGCGAAGAGTACAGCGGCGTATTATGTGGCGAACGGAGCGCCAGTTCGTCAGCAAACGCAGAAGGTATAATTGCTACACCCTCTCTGTAAAAGGAGAGGGTTTTCAATATGAATTGTCCATTTAAAAAATCTGTTTTTATCTATAAGAATTAAATATTAGCAAGACAATTAATTTAATTATTTAAAAGTGTGTTGACACTCTGCCCCACGAGAATTAAGTTTTAATCGAAGTCTGTTCCTGCCTTTATACAGAATATATCGCAATCAGCATTAAAGAATATGTCATGGTTCTTTAATGGCTTCCTGCATTTTATTTATTTTGCATCACCCGACAGTGAGATAACATCATGAATAATAGTGCAAACCGCGTCGTCGTGATCACCGGCGCCAGCAGCGGTATCGGTCAGGCTGTTGCTCTTCATTTAGCGAATAAAGCGTTTTCTCTGGTACTGGTCGCACGTCGTCTGGACAGAATAAACGCCCTTGTCGACAACATCACTCAGACAGGTGGACAGGCCATCGCCGTGCAGGCCGACGTAACCCGCCAGGAAGAGGTTCAGAAAGCCATCGATGCTGCCGTAGCGGCCTGGCAGCGCGTGGATGTGTTGATCAATAACGCCGGATTTATGGCTATCGCCCCCATCAGCGAGCGGAAAACCGATGAATGGGATCGGATGATCGATACCAATATCAAAGGGGTCTTGTATGGCATCGCCGCCGCGCTGCCGGTGTTTCAACGTCAGGGCAGCGGACACTTTATCAACGTGGCGTCCGTGGCGGGCATTCGGGTGCTTGCCCCTGGCGGGGTCGTCTACAGCGCCACCAAATTCGCCGTCCGTGCGCTAAGCGAAGGGCTACGCCAGGAGGCAGGCAAAACTATCCGCACCACGCTTATCTCTCCGGGGGCTGTCGAAAGTGAACTGCAGTACGGCAGTTCTGATAAAGAAAGTCTGGCGTTTCTCGCTGAATTCTATAAGCAGGCGATCCCGGCAGAGGCCATTGCCCGGGCCGTTTTATTTGCAATCGAACAACCCAGCGACGTTGATGTCAATGAAATTATTGTCCGACCGACGCAGGAAGAATTTTAGCATGCCTTAAATAATACTGAATGAGGTGTCATTATGATTAAATCATTAACGTCCTTATCAGATTTAAATATGCGAACCGGGGCCGATATTCTCCTCGAAGTGCTGGAGAGTGAAGGCGTGGAATATATTTTCGGTAACCCTGGCACCACCGAACTCCCGCTAATAGATGCCCTGCTCCGGCATGAAAATATTCACTATATTCTGGCCCTGCAGGAGAGCAGCGTGGTCGCCATTGCCGACGGGTATGCAAAAGCGTCCGGCAAAACCGGGTTTATCAATTTACATACCGCCAGTGGTCTTGGGCACGGCATGGGGAATTTAATTAATTCCCGGATCATGAAAACGCCGCTGGTGGTCACCGTCGGTCAGCAGGATACGCGCCACTATGTGCGTGATCCGCTTCTGTATGATGACATTGTCTCCATTGGCGCGCCGGTGACGAAATGGGCACAGGAGGTCACCAGTGCCGATCAGCTGCCGGTGCTGGTTCGCCGCGCATTTCACGCTGCCAGCTATCCCCCTGCCGGACCGGTGCTGCTCTCCCTGCCGATGAACGTGATGGAAGAACTCAGCGATGCCGGGATACAAACGGCGTCCAGAGTAAACTACCACACCGTTGCCGGTTCGCTGGACGAACTGGCGGAGGAACTAAGCCAGGTGCCCGCCGGGAGGATCATGATCGTGGCCGGGGATGAAGTTCACTCCAGCGGCTCAACGCCGGAGATTGTCCAGCTGGCGGAAACGCTGAGCGCCCATGTTTATGGCTCTTCCTGGCCGCTGAACCTGCCCTTCCCCACGCAACACGCCCTCTGGCGCGGCAATATGCCCACCACCGCCAGCGAGATCGCCAGCATCGTGAACGCCTACGATGCGGTATTTATTATCGGCGGCAGAAGTTTGATCACCATTTTGTACAGCGAAGGGGACGCCATCCCGGGAAGCTGTGCGGTTTACCAACTCTCCGCCGATATGAACGAACTTGGCCGGACGTATGCCACACGGCTCTCGGTAATGGGAGATATCAAACTGTCCCTGCGCGAACTGCTGCCGAAGCTGGAACAGCGCCTGCTTGCCAGCACGCTGACCCACCAGCGGTTGCTGATTGCGGCCCGCGATGAACGTGAAAAAGAGTGGCAGCAGCAGGAGGAACGTCTGTCTGCCGAGCGGCTACGCCCGACGATTGCCCCGATGGTCGCGGCCTGGGAAGTCATCCGCGCCATTCCGGCGGGCACCACTATTGTCGATGAGGCGATTGCCACCGCCAGGCATGTCCGCCGGTTTATCTCTGACCAGCAGCATCAGCGCTACTACTTTATGCGCGGCGGCGGACTGGGCTGGGGAATGCCTGCCGCCGTGGGCCACTCACTGGGCCTTGGCCGCGAGCCGGTCGTATGCCTGCTGGGTGACGGTGCCTCACTCTACTCGCCGCAGGCACTGTGGACCGCGGCACATGAAAATCTGCCCGTCACCTTTATTGTGATGAACAACAGGGAGTACAACATCCTGAAAAACTTTATGAAAAGCCAGGCAGACTACAGCTCGACACAGCTGGGACGTTTTATCGGGATGGATCTGGTTAACCCGCATATCGATTTTCAGTCGCTGGCAACCGCCATGGGTGTTCAGTGCTGCCGGGTAACCGAGGCTGCAGATATCGCCGGAGCGGTAGCACGCGGACTGCAGTCAGGAAAAACCAATTTGATTGAAATCGCGATTTCTGCGGATTAACCACGCGCATGCGTTATTCCCGCAGGGCATAAGCAAAGCAGAATTTCGACTTTGCGTAAGACATCAGCCAGCCTAACGTAACGGAATATAAAACAAACAATATATCTTCTTCAGGGATCGCTATGACGAAAAAACTGCTGCCGTTACTGGTGCTGGCTGCGCTTTCCGGCGCGGCGCACGCCGCCACGCCCCCCAACACGCTGGTTGTCGCCCAGGGCCTGGATGACATTGTGAGCCTCGACCCGGCAGAAGCCAACGAGCTCTCCAGCATCCAGACCGTGCCGAGCCTGTATCAGCGCCTGGTACAGCCGGACCGCGATAATCCGGAAAAAATCACGCCGATTCTGGCGGAAAGCTGGGACGCCGACGCGGCAGCAAAAACCCTGACCATCAAGCTCAAGCCCGATGCCAAATTTGCCTCCGGCAACCCGCTACGCCCGGAAGACGTGATCTTCTCGTATACCCGCGCCGTGACGCTGAACAAATCCCCGGCCTTTATCCTCAACGTGTTGGGCTGGGAGGCGAGCAACATCGCCAGCCAGCTGAAAAAAGTGGATGACCACACCGTGCAACTCCACTGGACTGCGGACGTCAGCCCTGCCGTGGCGTTGAATATTCTCTCCACGCCGATTGCCTCTATCGTGGATGAGAAGCAGGTGGCGGCCAACGTGAAAGATAACGACTTTGGCAACGCGTGGCTGAAAATGCACTCGGCGGGCAGCGGCGCGTTCAAAATGCGCGTCTATCAACCGCATCAGGCTATCGTGCTGGAAGCCAACGACTCCGCCCCCGGCGGTGCGCCAAAGCTGAAAAGCATCATTATTAAAAACGTCCCCGATCCGGCCTCACGCCGCCTGCTGATCCAGCAGGGTGATGCCGACGTGGCGCGCGATCTGGGCGCAGACCAGATTAGCGCGCTCGAGGGCAAGCCGGGCGTGAAGGTGCTGAGCATCCCGTCCGCGGAACAGAATTACCTGGTGTTTAACACCGGCAACAGCGCCAACCCGCTGCTGAATAACCCGGCCTTCTGGGAGGCGGCGCGCTGGCTGGTGGACTATGACGGCATCACCAAAAACCTGCTCAAAGGCCAGTATTTTGTTCATCAGAGTTTCCTGCCGGTCGGCCTGCCGGGCGCGCTGGAAGACAATCCGTTTAAATTTGACCCGGCGAAAGCGAAAGCAATCCTCGGGAAAGCGGGCATTAAAGACGCGCACTTCACCCTGGACGTGGAGAACAAGGCGCCGTTTATCACCATCGCCCAGTCGATGCAGGCGAGCTTCGCGCAGGGCGGCGTGAAGGTGGATCTGCTGCCCGCAGCGGGTAGCCAGGTGTACGCCCGCGTGCGTGCGAAACAACATCAGGCGGCCATTCGTCTGTGGATCCCGGACTACTTCGATGCACACTCCAACGCCAGCGCCTTCGCATGGAACGACGGAAAATCCAGCACCGTGGCCGGACTTAACGGCTGGAAAATTCCGGAGCTGAACAAGGCTACGCTGGCGGCGGTTGCCGAGCCGGATCCGGCAAAACGTCTGGATCTGTACAAGAAGATGCAGGAACAGTTACAGCATAACTCGCCGTACGTGTTCGTTGACCAGGGCAAAACCCAGATTGTGGTGCGCGATAACGTGAAGGGGTATCAGCAGGGGCTTAACGCGGATATGGTCTGGTACGATCGCGTTACGAAGTAGCTTTTCCCCCTCTCCCTGTGGGAGAGGGAGCCGTCCGTGCATATTTTCAGGATAACGGTTTTCCCATGCCACATCTTTCCACCCGCGTGCTTCAGGGTCTGCTCAACCTGCTGCTCACGCTGTTCGGGCTGCTGCTCGTCACGTTTGCGCTCTCTGCCTTTTCCCCGGTCGATCGTGTATTGCAGATCGTCGGCGATCACGCCAGCCAGTCAACCTACAATCAGGTTCGCCACCAGCTCGGACTGGATCGGCCCCTGCCCGTGCAGTTCTGGCACTATCTGCAAAACCTCGCCCACGGTGATTTAGGCACCGCCAGCGCCACCGGACAGCCGGTGCTGCAGGATCTGCTGCACGCCTTTCCCGCCACGCTCGAACTGGCAACCCTGGCGCTGATTATCGGTACCGTACTCGGCGTAATTGCCGGGGTGTTGTGCGCCCGCTACGCCGGATCGCCGCTCGATTTAGCCCTTCGCACGCTCACCCTGCTCGGCAACTCGGTGCCGATTTTCTGGCTCGGGCTGCTGATGCTGGCCCTGTTCTACGCGAAGCTGCAGTGGAGTGCCGGTCCCGGCAGGCTGGACGACATCTGGCAGTTCACCGTGGAGCCGAGGACCGGCTTTGCGCTGGTGGATACCTGGCTTTCCGGCGACCGGGAGGCATTTCGTAATGCCGTCAGCCATCTGGTACTGCCGGTGCTGCTGCTGGCCTATTACTCGCTGGCAAGTATCACCCGCCTGACGCGCTCCGCCTGTCTGAGCGAGATGAACAAAGAGTACATTCTGCTCGCCCGCGCCAAAGGGGCCGGGGAGATGGCCATCCTGCTGCGACACGTGCTGCCCAACATACGCAGTACGCTGCTGACGGTCATCGCACTGGCCTACACCAGCATGCTGGAGGGCGCGGTATTAACCGAAACCGTCTTCTCGTGGCCGGGCATCGGGCGCTACCTCACCACCGCCCTGTTCGCCGGCGATACCACCGCGGTGATGGGCGGTACGCTGCTGACTGGCGTCTGCTTTGTGCTGATCAATAACCTTACCGACCTGCTTGTGCGGGCGACCGATCCCAGGGTGCGCTGATGCCGTTCTCTATTTTCTTACGCCGCCTGCGCCGCTCCCCCGCCGCCTTTTGCGGACTGGTTGCCATCGCGCTGCTGGTGCTGATCGCCCTTTTCGCGCCGTGGCTTGCGCCGCTTGATCCCAACTGGCAGGACGCCGCCGCGCGCCTGCAGGCACCGAACGGCCAGCACTGGCTGGGGACCGACAGCTACGGGCGGGATCTGCTCTCGCGTTTAATTTACGGCACCCGTCCGGCGCTGGGGCTGGTGGCTTTAGTCACCGTTATCACCCTGCCCGCCGGTCTGCTGGTGGGGATTTTGTCCGGCTACTACGGCGGCTGGCTGGAGCGCATTCTGATGCGCTTTACCGACGTGGTGATGTCGATGCCGCGCCTGATCCTCGCCTTCGCGTTTGTGGCGATGCTCGGCCCCGGCCTGCTTAACGGCGCGCTGGCGCTGGCCTTAACCACCTGGCCGGCCTACGCGCGTCAGGCGCGGAGTGAAATTCAGCGCCTGCGCCACAGCGATTACCTGGCCGCCGCCGAGATGATGGGCATTCGCGGCCTGCGGCTGCTGGTGGGTCATATTCTTCCGTTGTGCCTGCCCTCGGCGATTGTACGTTTAGCGCTGGATCTGGCGGGGATTATTCTGGCCGCCGCCGGGCTGGGTTTCCTTGGCCTCGGCGCCCGTCCGCCAATGGCCGAATGGGGGGCGATGATTGCTGACGGTATGCAGGTGATTTTCGACCAGTGGTGGATTGCCGCCATTCCGGGCGGCGCGATCCTGTTCGCCAGCCTGGCCTTTAACCTGCTGGGCGATGGCCTGCGTGATGTACTGGAGCCGCAACATGACTGAACAACGCGTCATCGTCGATGCGCTGACTATCGACTACCCCGCCGCCCGCGTGGTCAATAACCTGAGCTTTACATTAGGCAACGAGCGGCTGGCGCTGGTGGGCGAATCCGGCTCGGGCAAATCGATGTCAGCCCGCGCCCTGATGGGGCTGGTACGTAAGCCCGGCGTAGTGAGTGCCCGGCAGCTTAACGTGCTGGGCAACAATGTGCTGACGATGAATACCCGCCGCTGGCAGGCGCTACGCGGTAACGGCATTGCGATGGTATTGCAGGATCCGCGCTATGCCCTCAACCCGGTGAAAAGCATATTTGCCCAGCTTGACGAGGCGCTGACCTTGCATCAGCGCCTGCCCCGTGCAGAGCGCGTGGCGCGCATTCACGACATTGTTCGCGCCGTCGGGCTGAGTGAAAACGTGCTGGCGCGTTATCCCGGTGAACTCTCTGGCGGCATGGGCCAGCGGGTAATGATCGCCATGGCGCTGATCAACAACCCACAGGTGCTGATTGCCGATGAACCCACCTCGGCGCTGGACGCGCGCCTGCGCAACCAGATCCTCGAATTGCTGGTACAGCAGTGCGAAGCCCGGCAGATGGCGATGCTGCTCATCAGCCACGACCTGCCGCTGGTGGCAGAGCACTGCGACCGCGTGCTGGTGATGTATCAGGGCGAGAAGGTCGATGAGATGGCGGCAAGCCAGCTTTCGCAGGCGACGCATCCCTACACGCGCACCCTGTGGACCTGCCGGCCGAACGCCGACACGTACGGCCAGATGCTGCCAACGCTCGACCGCACGCAGCCCTGGAAGGAGGCAAGCAATGGCCCTCGTTGACGTCAATCGGCTTCAGGTCACCTTCGGTGAGAAAACGGCGGTGTCCGGTGCCCGTTTTACCATCGAAAAAGGCGAAACGTTCAGCCTGATCGGTGGCTCCGGCTGCGGTAAATCGACCCTGTTGCGCGTGCTGGCGGGGCTGCAGCGCGAGTGGCGCGGAAGTCTCTCTCTGTTGGGCGAAACAATACAGCCAGGGCAGCGTTTTACCGGCCCGCTGCGCCGCAACGTGCAGATGGTGTTTCAGGATCCGTGGGCCTCGCTGCACCCGAACCACACGCTGTTGCGCACGCTGTCGGAGCCGCTGAAAATCCACGGCGAGACGCAGATTGCACAGAAAGTGGCGGATGCGCTACAGCAGGTGGGGTTATCCGCCGATGCGGGTAAGCGCTACCCGCACCAGCTTTCCGGCGGCCAGCGTCAGCGCGTGGCGATAGCCCGTGCGCTGCTGTTGCGCCCGCAGCTACTCCTGCTGGACGAACCAACCTCGGCGCTGGATATGTCGGTGCAGGCAGAAATTTTGAATCTGCTCAACCGCCTGAAAGCCGAGCACGGCATGACCTATCTGCTTGTCAGCCACGATGCGGACGTGATTGCGCATATGTCCGACCGGGCGGCGTTTATGGCGCACGGGGAGATCCAGCGGGTGTTTGATCGGGAGGCGATGTTAAGGGGTGAGCACAGGATGGGGTAACCCGTGCGGCGGCGAGCGCCGCACGGGTTTTCCAGGCCGGGTAAGGCGCAGCCGCCACCCGGCAAACAATTACTTCAGCAGCTTCACCGTAGCATCGATATCGATTTCATCTTCGGTAAAGATCAGCGTGGTGTTCTGGAAGGTGGTGATCGCCAGCTTCTTCACCGTGCGCATTTCGCCCGGCTTTTTGTCGGATTTCGGTTTGATGTTGTTCATCAGCAGCCCGACCGACAGCACCGCGTTCTCTTTGTCGATGCCCGTATCCGCAGGCTCTTCTTCGCTAAACACCACGAAGGATTTGATGGAGGTGAGCTTCACGCGCTCGCCGGCAATATAGAGGTGTTTACTTTCCGGGATCACCTTCACCGCATAGGCGGAAAGGCCTTTGTTGTTGGTGGTTGGCTCAAAGGTCACCGCCGCGTCTTTCTTAATCAGATCAGGGTTGGCGACCTTAATCACATGAAAATAGCGGTTATCGCCGTTTTCATCTTTGATAAATCCAAAGCCTTTATCTTTAAACCACGTTGTGATTGTACCGTTCATCGCTGTTACCGCCTGTCAGATCGTAATGACTAAAGTTTTGCAGCGCGCAGTGTAATGCACAATGGCGGAGGAGACAAAAAAAAGCCCCTGCACGGGGGCAGGGGAAAACTCATGTCAGAGCTTATTAGAATTTAGTTGAACACCATCCCACCATCAATCAAGAGCGACTGACCAGTCATGTAGTCAGAGTCTGGCCCGGCGAGGTATGAAACACAGGCAGCGACATCTTCCGGTTCGGACAGGCGGCCAAGCGTAATGCGTTTGGCAAAGGTTTCGGTGCCATAACCAAGCGGTTTACCTGCCGCCTCGGACACCTGACGGTCAATCTCCGCCCACATCGGCGTTTTCACGATACCCGGGCAGTAGGCGTTAACGGTGATCCCCAGCGGCGCGAGGTCCCGAGCGGCGGTCTGGGTTAAGCCGCGCACTGCGAATTTACTTGAGCTGTACACCGCCAGTTCCGGGTTACCGGTGTGGCCCGCCTGGGAGCAGGCGTTGATGATTTTGCCGCCGTGCCCCTCTTTGCGAAACGCGTCAATCGCGGCCTGCATACCCCAGATCACCCCTTTCACGTTGATGTTGTAGACCTTGTCGACAATCTCCGGCGTGATGGATTCGATGGGCGTAGATGGCGCAATCCCGGCGTTATTCACAATCACGTTGAAACCGCCCAGCGCGGTGCGGGCTTTCTCCACCGCCGCAAACACCTGGTCGCGATCAGAGACATCCACCTTCACGGCGACGGCGTTGCCGCCGTTACGGATGATTTCATCGGCGACGGCTCTCGCCGTCTCATCGTTGTAGTCGGCGATAGCGACGGCAAAACCATCTTTCACCAGGCGCAGCGCAATCGCTTTACCAATCCCCTGGCCTGAGCCGGTTACGAGAGCAACTTTTTGCATTTCTCTGTCCTTATAGTGAGTCACAAAATCTGGCTGAGATGGAGCTGGCCCATCAGCAGCGGGTTATCGCTGTAGTCAACGGGAATGGCCACCACGGCCGGGCCATTCACATCCATCGCCGCACGCAGCGTCGATTCAAGGGCATCGGCGCTCTCCACGGCAAAGCCCCTGGCGCCAAAGGCGTCGGCATAGGCTTTGAAGTCAACCGGGCCGAACGCCACGCCGGAAAGACGCTGGTATTTTTTCTCTTCCTGAATGGCGACCATGTTGTAGCCGTTATCCACCCAGATGATGTGCAGCACGTTGGCGTTGAGGCGCACCGCGGTTTCCAGCTCCATGCTCGACTGCAGGAAGCCGCCGTCACCGGACACCGACACCACCTTGCGGCCCGGGTTGACCAGCCACGCGCCAATGGCCCACGGCAGCGCAACGCCCATGGTCTGCTGACCGTTGGAGATCATCACCTGGCGCGCCCGGAAGCTGTAGAGGTAGCGGGCGATCCAGATGTGGAAGCTGCCCATGTCGACGGTCAGCGTCACGTCGTTATTGACGATGTCCTGCATGGCGCGAACGATACGCAGTGGATGCAGGGCAAACTGGTTGAGCGAGGCACCGCGGCGATCGAGCAGATCGCGCTGATGCTGGCGATCGACCAGGATTTCTGACGCACGCTGGCTGAGCTCCAGCTTGTGGTCAATCCGGCTGGCAAGCAGGTTCAGCGTGGCGGCGATGTCGCCCACCAGCTCGATGTCAGGGACATAATTGCGCTCTTCATACGCAGGCAGTACATCAATATGCACCAGCGTGGCGTCGCCGCTGTTCCACATGGACGGCTCATACTCAACCGGGCTGTAGCCGATACAGATAATCAGATCCGCCAGGTGCAGCAGGCGGTCACCCGCCTGGTTGTTAAAGAGGCCAACGCGTCCGGCGAAGCGGGTGAAATGCTCCTGGTTCACCGCCCCGGCGGCCTGATAGGTGCTGGTGACCGGAATGCGGCTTTTCTCCAGCAGCTTACGCAGCGCCGCGCTGTTAGCAGGCTGGCTCGCCATCAGCCCCAGCAGGATCACCGGGTTTTTGGCGTTGTCGATGAGTTTCGCCACGTCGTTAATGGCCGATTCAGGAGCCGGGCCCATCAGCGCCGGGCCGCTGGCCGGTAAAATCGCCCCCGTGGCAGGCTGGTCAACAATATCCTGCGGCAGGCTGACGAACGCACCGCCCGGCCTGCCGTGCTCGGCGGCACGGAATGCGTTCGACACCACTTCAGCAATCGCATCCGGAGAGCTGACTTCAACAGCGTATTTGGTGACCGGGCTGAACATGGCAACCGTATCCATGCTCTGGTGCACCAGCTTGGCTTTATCCGCCCGCTTCACCGCCCCGCCCAGCGCCACCACCGGGTCGCCTTCGCTGTTGGCGGTGGCGATACCGGTGATCAGGTTGGAACAGCCCGGGCCGGAGGTGACCAGCGCCACCCCGGCTTTGCCGGTCAGGCGCCCTACCGCCGCCGCCATGAACGCCGCGTTTGCCTCGTGGCGTACGGGGATGATCTCAATGGAGGAGTCCAGCAGGGAGTCAAAGACTTTGTCGATTTTCGCCCCCGGGATCCCGAACACCTGCTTCACGCCCTGCGCTTCCAGTTGACCTACAACCATATCGGCGCCATGCGCCCACTGACGTGACTGTTTCTCACTGTTCACGGTAGTTCTCCTGTTAGTTTTCGACGGAACGGATCGCTGCATCAAGATTGCTGGGGTGAAGGTTGGCCTGTAAAAACGCGCTGTCGGCTGGCAGATCGATCATCAGCTTGTGTATTTCGCCAAAGGTGAGCACGCCGCTCTCCAACTGATAGTCGAGCAGATGTCCCCCGCCCTGACGGTCGTCGGTAATGAAATGTTCGTGATAGCCGGCCACGTTAATGCCCTGCATATGCTGCGGCGTGCGGAACCCGACCAGCACCCCTTCGCGCTGGTTGAAGCGGAACACCGGCTGGTCGTCCAGCACGTCGGTCATCGCGCGGTATGGCGGCGTCTGACGCGGTACGGTACGGGTGTGGGCGTGGCGGAAGTTGCCGTCGATGCGCAGCGCGCAGAACAGGTTATCGGAGGGGATTTGCTGGTCGATCACGTCGTGGATCTGCTGACGACTGACCGGCGCATCAAAGGTTTTACGGTACTGCGGCTGGAACCAGGTCATCACCGCGAACGGCGTTTTCTGCTCTGGCTTCGCGGCGCGTGCGCTGCCGTCGGCGCGCAGCTGGTACACCTGGCTGCTGAAGGCAATCATTTCGCCGTCCAGCTCGTTGAAGGTGCCCAGACCAAAATCACCGTGCGCCAGCAGATCGGCGATGGTGGTGTCCCCCTCGTAGACGCCGCTTAGCAGGGCGCTCATTAGCGATGTCTGATAGATCACGCTGTCAGGATGCTTAGCGGAGAACCCGCGCAGGGTCTCGCATAAACTGGCCTCACAGTCGCAGGCAGATGAGTGCATCATCATGCTCGTCCTCTTCAACTTTATTTAGAAAGGTTAAATAAATGTTGACCCGATTCAGCAGAGAGTTCCAATATAGAATCCATGCTGGTTTGAGACGTTTTAGATATGGAACTTCGTTATCTGCGGTATTTTGTCGCGGTTGCACGCGAGCGACACTTCACCAGGGCGGCCGAAGCGCTGGGTATTTCACAGCCTCCTCTGAGTCAGCAGATCAAACGGCTCGAAGAGGAAGTGGGCACGCCGCTGTTCAGACGCCTGACGCGGGGCGTAGAGCTAACCGAAGCGGGAGAAGCCTTCTACGAGGACGCCTGTAAGATCCTGGCGCTGAGCGACGCCGCGCTGGAGAAAGCCCGGGGCATCGCGCGCGGTCTGAACGGTAACCTGTCGATTGGCATTACCAGTTCAGATGCTTTTCATCCCAAAATTTTCACGCTCATTCGTCAGTTTCAGGTACAGAACATGGCGGTGCAGGTACACCAGGTGGAGGCCAATATGTCTTCGCTGACAGCGATGCTGGCGGAGGGGGAACTGGATATTGCCTTCGTGCGGCTACCGTGCGAAAGCAGCAAGGCATTCGAGTTAAAGATCCTTGACCGGGAACCGATGGTGGTGGCGCTGCATCGCGACCATCCGCTCGCAACAAGCGGCGATCTGGCGCTGGAGCAGCTCCGGGATACGCCAGTGGTGTTGTTCCCGCAGGAGGTCGCGCCCGGCCTGTTCGACCGGGTTTACAGCTGCTGCGAACGGGCCGGGATCGACGTGCAGCACGCGCTGCAGTCGTCACAGCTTTCGTCCTCCCTGAGCATGGTCTCCGCCGGTGGCGGCTTCGCGCTGGTGCCGAAATCGATGGCGGCCATTTCTCCGCCGAATGTCACCTATCATGCGTTGAGCTCACCCGAGCTTTATACCGATATCGCGCTCTGCTGGCGACGGTTTGAACGCTCGCGGACGGTGAAGCGGTTCTTGACGATGATAAGCGAGGAGTAGCGGCCGGTTTGGTTGGTGGTTTTTGTAGGCCGGATAAGGCGTAGCCGCCATCCGGTAAGACAGCTTCTGGCGTCAAATCCAGACATCATTCTCGGCGGTGCGTTCCCCGCCTTCGTGCCCGGTATTAAGGACGCCGCAAGGTTCTATCATCATCATTTTTACCGTCCCCTCTGCAGAGGTTTTGTGCTCTATACCTTTTGGCACCACGTACAGTTCCCCCGGATTGACGAGCACATGCCCGTCACGAAAATCGATACGTAACACACCCTCGACAACGATGAATGCTTCATCGGTTTCAGGATGCGAGTGCCATATAAAATCTCCCTCAATTTTCACAATCTTAAACTGGTAGTCATTCATCTGTGCGATGACTTTCGGCTGCCAGTGCGCGTCAAAGAGGGAAAATTTATGTTCCAGATTAACAGGTTGATGCATGGTGACACTCCCTATGGTTGAGAAGTCACCAGGATAGAGTAAGGCCGTTGCGCCAGTCTTGAACGATCGTGCAACTCAGGCACGGCTGTTTTGAATGAATTTTTGCCAGCGTCCCGGCGAGATCCCCACCGTTTTTATAAACTGGCGAGTCATATGACTCTGGTCGGAAAACCCGGCTTCAACGGCAGCTTCAGCAAGCGACAGCCCCTTCTCTATCAAACGTCGGCAATATTCAAGACGGCGCATCGTTACATAGCGATACGGGCTTGTTCCGTAAAGTGCGCGAAAATCCCGGCTCAGGCTCCAGCGATCCCTGCCGCTGACGGCGGATAATGTCTCCAGCGTAATGTTCTGGCTAAACTCGGTTTGTATATACTCGCGTGCACGCTCTGCGCGACGATAATCGAATGCGCATCGTCGAACGCGTTGCCCTCCCACAATGGCCAGCGTGCTGGCCAGATCGTAGAGCGCATCCTCTTCTTCCAGCGTATCAACAGCTTCCTCTGGCGCTTTGAGCAGGGATTCCGTCGCCGCGAAAAGCCGGGGATCGGAGGAGATCCCGCCGGGAATAAACGGCAGCGGTTTTCCGCCCAGGATTTTCTGAATTAACGCGGGATCGATATACAGCATCCGATACTGAAATCCGTCAGTCGTCCCCGCTTCTCCGTCATGCACTTCATCGGGATGCAGGACCATCGTCCCGCCCGGAAGGCTGTGTTGTTGGCTGCCCCGATAGTGAAAACTCTGTACCCCGGACAAGGTTCTGCCTATCGCGTAGGTGTCATGCCGATGTGGCTCATAGCCATGCCCGCTGAAATACGCCTCAATGCGCTCTATCTTCCCTGGCGTTTGTGCAAATTTGACCCAGTCTTTGTTCTCTTTTTCGCTCGCCATATGTGCCATCTGATGCCAGTTGAGGGTAAGTCACACCATAAACGCAGGGGGTGGTGTTTGGAAAGAGAGGAATGGCAGGGCTTTCTGGAAGGCGCCTCGCAAACCAGGAAGTAACCTTGTGTAATTCAGGATGGCGGCTTTTCATCACATCTTCATGGCCGTAAAGTGCCTGCGTTGCGGCACCACCGTAACCGGGGCCAGGAACCCACAAGCATGACGCGACATTTTTACCTGAAGAGGATGCTCAATGACGACTCTCCCTGGATTTTCTTACGCACTCGCTGAAGATAGCGCGGTTTATCACCTTATTAACCTGCCCCTTCCCGACACTGCGGATCTGTTCGAACTGGTTGATGCCTGCGCCGCCTGTGTCAGCGTGCTGGTTGAAACCGACGATGCAGTAACCCACGCTACCCTCTGCGCGCGCTTGCAGGCAGGACTTAAACGCCTGCGTGAACGTTGTGATGCTGAACTCCCACCGCATCTGGTTGAACGGCTCATCGCGGGGGAGACGATCGTTTCCTGCGTGCCGGACTGCTGGCAGGAGACGACGTTGCAGGTGGATTATGCGCTGGCACTCACTCGCGCGGTAATGGGCGGCACGCTGCCTGCGAACGTGGCAAAAGACCTGACCGGATTGCTGCATGACATGGTATGGCTGTTGGCGGAGTTTGTGAAAGAGCCCTATATCACGGCACACTGAGCCGGGAGACCGGGCAGCGGCAGGATCCGTAAAAAGATGCTGAAAGCTGTTAAGTCGAGTATCGAATGATAAGGTAGATTTTCCACTACATTTCGGGCAGGTACAAAAGTGAATATTTCAGAGAAATATGAATGGAGTAAGAATAACTACCTGGTGAGTACAGACAGACACAAACTGGATGTACAGGCCATCCATCGGTATTTAACGAGATCGAGCTGGGCAAAAGGCATTCCTCTGGATATTGTCTCTGCGTCAGTCGAAAACAGTCTTAACTTTGGCGTTTACCATAATGAAAATCAGATTGGTTTTGCTCGCCTGATAACGGATTACGCTACCTTCGCCTACCTTTGCGATGTTTATATTCTTGAAGAATACCAGGGTGAAGGGCTCGGAAGATGGGTTATGGAATGCATACACAGTCACCCCATTTTTGATCAACTCCGCAGGGTGATGTTATTTACAACCACAGCGCCCTGGCTTTATGAAAAATTTGGCTACGAGCCGGTAAACAGAGAAAACTATGCATGGACCATTACACGGCCTGATATTTATATAAATAGTAAAAAGCCTGACTGATAAACAGGCATAGCACAATTTAAATTTTATCAGGCAGTCCATTGCCATTATAACGATGGCTTTGACTCAGCAAAGCATGCATCTTAATGATGTATTAAACCTATTTCGCTCGTTATGGAAAAATATTTACTTCTGACGGAAAAGCACCATTCCGGCGTGATGAAGTTCGTCATTACTGACAAAGATCCCATCAGCGGTAAAACCGGAGTCGTCCTGGTAGTAGATTCTGTTTTGACGAATTTCATAGTCCCCCTGGAAGGCACTACGCCGGGTGCCGCGTGCTTCATCGTAACGTCCATCCGGTAAAAGTTCATGGCGAATTAATCCATCTTCAGTAACCCAGACACCTGTGTAAAGCATTTCGTTTTCCATCTATTGTCCTTAGAATGTCTATTCACGATAAGATTAATGACATTGTTGTTGCAGAGTTGCTTCGGCACCCTTTTAATGGTGCTTTCCTCGTATTTTTCACTTCACCAGAAGTGTTTCTTTTGGATTATCAGAAATTAATCTTGCCGTCATATAGACCCTGTTCTTAACAGATGCTCCCAGGATTTCATAGGATTTACCCTCCTCCTGTGCCAGTAAAGAGATTTTTTTCTCAGCGCTGTCAATGGTTGAGTCGACAGCACTAATAGTCTGGGCGCTACTGTTAAAAGTCATGAAAGACAGAACTGCCGCTACAGTGAAAGAATAAATATTTCTCATGATGATTCTCCTGATAATTGGCGATATACCTTATTTTGTTAAGGCGAGCGGTTACCGGGCACCATACCCGCCAGATGTATTTTATTTAAAATGGATGTAAATATTACAATCGTGCTTCAGTTTGCAGACGCGGTTGGTCTGATGGTTATTTCTGTTGTATCAACGCTTTCCGGCGCCTCAATGATATGCCTTACGGCACGGGCAATGTCAGCAGGTTGAAGTGCAACAGCGCGGTAAACATCCATCGCCGCCATGGTTTCCGCATGGGTAATGGTTGACGCCAGTTCACTTTCCACCACGCCAGGATTAACGCACGTTACGCGGACTTTCGAGCTTTCCTGGCGTAAACCATCTGAAATAGCCCGTACCGCAAATTTAGAGGCACAATAGACTGCCGCCGTTGGCACAACGGAAAGAGCACCAATAGAGCCAATATTTATTATCTGACCGGAGCCCTGCGCTTCCATCAGCGGAAGCACGGCGCCAATTCCCCACAGCACGCCCTTGATATTAACGTCAATGGTGCGCTCCCATTCATCCTGTTTGCCAGCCGACAGCGGTGAAAGCGGCATAATGCCCGCATTGTTGATAAGAACATCAACACGGCCCCAGTTATCCAGCGCGGCCTGTACGAAGTCAGCCATAGACTGTCGGTTTGTGACATCCAGCTGCTGGGCTTTCGCGATACCACCCGCACTGCAAATTTCTGCGGCAATCGCCTCGGTACGCTCCACTCTGCGTGCTCCCAGTAAAACCTTCGCGCCAGCTTTTCCAAGCTCTCTGGAAATGCCTTCTCCAATACCACTTGATGCGCCGGTAATTAATATCACTTTATTCATGATGCTCTCCTTCAGTTGAGTTCGAAGAGATAATAGATCCTCTCGATTAGTTCCAGTATCCTGCTCTCACTGGACTCACTGGTTAGCATCGTTAAACAATGAAGATTGATCTTAACCTTTTACCCGTTTTCATCGCGGTGGCAGAAGAGCATAGTTTCAGTAAGGCCGCGGCACGGCTGGGCGTTACCCGTTCGGCGGTCAGTCAGGGAATACGACGGCTTGAGGATGCCTTTGGGACAATGCTGGTCATGCGCACAACACGCTCAGTGAATTTAACGGAAGCGGGAGAACGGCTGCATAAATCTCTGTCACTACCGGTAGCCGGTATTGAAGCCGCATTCGATGATATGGCTTCTGACGATATGCCACGTGGCCTTCTCAGGATCGCAGTGACCTCGATTGCGGAAGAATTTCTTTCGGGTCCGCTAATCGCCTCGTTTGCGGCAGCGAACCCAGCGGTGACGCTTGATATTGTTGTCACGGATGAGGAGTTTGATATCGTGGCAGCAGGCTACGATGCTGGCGTGAGGCTCGGAGAAGTCATTGAAAAAGATATGATTGCTATTCCGCTTACCGGAAAGCAACGTGAGATGGTGGTTGCCTCTCCCTCCTATCTCGCTGCCAACGGCATACCCGTTCACCCGCGTGAGCTGATGCATCATCGGTGCATTGGCTGGCGACCAGCCCCGGATGTTGCCCCTTATCGCTGGCCATTTGAAGAGAACGGGAAAGCCTTCGACCTGGCGATTGAACCGCAGATTACGACTAACGATCTGCGTCTGATGCTGAGGCTGGCTCTTGCCGGTGGCGGCATAACGCTTGCCACTCAGGAAACATTCAGGCCGTATATTGAAGGTGGTCAGCTTGTATCATTGCTTGATGATTTTCTTCACCATTTTCCTGGCTTTTATCTGTACTTCCCTCAGCGTCGCAATATTGCGCCAAAGCTCCGCGCCCTGATTGACCATGTCAGGGAATGGCGGCAGCAATCTGTTTAATCGGCGGCACGGCTGCGCCCGGCGGCGCTATGCTTGCACGGGCCTACGGTGAGTGTCGAGGCGGGGATAGTAGATGGCTGGCAATTGATGATTGGTTTTCGCAGGACGGGTAAGGCGTAGCCGCCATCCGGCAATGCAACTCTTAAAGCCGCATCCTGTTCGATCAGGAGGACATTATGCGATGTGCCAAGAAAAAGTATGTATACGTATGAATAATATGTGTGTCGTCTCCTCGTCATGGCTCGCCTGGAATCATCAGAAAGGATGACAACAAAGCCAGTCATGTCACAGATAAAGCGTTATGGTAATTCCAGAGGTACATCACTGCCATTAAACACTTCCTTTAGATACTTTTTTGAAACTAGTACCATTTTTTGATTCTGGCAAGGAAGGATTGACAGGCATCGTTTTCAGTTGCAAAAAATTCAACCTCTGTGCGTTTTCCATGTTCACTGTAAAAAACACACCATAGCCCTCCATCGAGGATCAAACATAATGCCTCATCCTCAACACCATCAATAGAGTAGCTATCACTGGGTATGTTTAATTTATTTAACTCATTTTGCAACTCTACTCTATCCATAGGTTTTCCCTGCTATTTTCTTAAAGATAAACATTAATAACCCCGGCATAAACCGGGTTATAAATCTATAACCCCTTACCTTAACAACACAACTTAAATATTTTATGCGGACACTGATATTGAGTCCTTGATAACAGTAACCTCCCTACCTAAAATTTTGGAGGCTGCTTTTGCATTGTCAAGAAAATAATTCCTTTATAAATTCTGAGAACGAGTCAGAAACCAATTCAATTTCTTTATCATCCATCAGGAAAATAAATACCTTACCTAATGAATCATCAGATTTAAGAGATAGTAGAAAAGAGTCCCCCCATCATCATAGGCAAAGGGAACCATATTCCTCAACTCGCCAAATGATTCGATAAGGTCACAATAGAGTTTCTCTATCGGCAGGTCACCATATTTTATAGGGTTAAAACCGCCAAGCATAAACGGATTATTTTCTTCATTATCATTAGGATACCCGCCATTATTTTTTAGATAAAAATCAAGAAATGACGTGGGAAGATGATGATCAAAGTACGCATTGAACGCGTTTATTTCGTCAACAGTCAATTTATATTCTAAATCAGTAAGATACATGATGACTTTACCTTGAAGAATCTACAGGTGCGGTTTTGGCAAAGATTCCGCACGCATTAAATTATAAATAAGCTCTGAGCTCGAAAAATGAGTTAATGCCCATCTCAGACCACATCAACCCGGCACAATTAACTACCCAACTTGTAGATCGTAGTAGCGGAACAGGTAAGTTCTTCTCAGTTTCCATCTATACTTCAAAAGGATACAATGAGATATTTTTTATGGCTGTTAAAAACGAAACAAATTTACTACCACCAGGGTAGGACTCAACATCTAAAAATATCATACGCCCCCCTAATGAGACAGTTAAAACCCCGTCACTCTCATAAGATATAACCTGAGAAACAAATAACACCCCATCACCACCCATCTTAATTTCAGGTGTCTGCTGACAAACATCATTAATATTCCAGCCCCATTTAAACATGTCGTCCACATCAAATTCGACATTATAACATCTATTTACTTCCGGTGGTTCACCACACCATACAGCCACTCCATTGCCTAAAGGTGAGGTGAACTCTACTTTATTTCCATCAAATTTCACTACTGTTATGTTTGTCATTTTAGTATCGGTACTCTCACAACAAGATTATCAAAATTCATGACATTATTTACAGAGTCTAATGTCCATTTGTCTTCATGGTAATGATGTTGGGTAGGTTTACTATTCATCTCATGGTTACCATAACGGATACTTCTCTTACCGTCAGCCGATACGATTCGGTCTGAGTCTGGTAATCCAGTTCTTGGATGGATATTTGTATGGGGGCCGGGGCTAAGGAAATCATCCCAACGATTAAGGCCATCCTCTGGTTTAACTGGCTTAGAAGCATAAGTCTCATTGTGGTACCCCTGCCCTGGAGGATTCGGATTTTTCCATCAGCATTAGATTCCGTCTTGCATAAACCTAACGGATCAATCCCCCCCCAACGGATTCGGCGCATACTGATAAAGATTCCACCCGCCATTCAACCCTATCGGATCCTGCACAATAAACAGCCCGACCTGCGGGTCGTAGTAGCGGAACAGGTTATAATGCAACCCGTTTCACCGTCAGCGTACTGCCCTGCATAGCGAAGCGGTTGATGCGCCATCGCTGTGCGATTCACAACCCGTGAGAACCCTTCGCTCTGATGGCGTACCTCGCCAAAGCTGTCGAACTGCCCGCTTCAGCGCACCTCGTCGCATTCGTCGGTTATCACGATATCGATTTGGTCTCTTCGGTTAGCACGAGGTTGAATAGATTTGTAGATACAGCGTGATTTTAGATGAATGTTGACCTTATCTGGGATCGGTATATTCATCCTTTGGTTATGCGTGTATTCACTATGTCATTCACATAATGTTCAATCGAAATATTGTGCTCCCGATTAATCTGAGAAATGAATGCGCTAAGATGCTCTTGCGATGCATGAAGGGTCGTGGCAATAAGGTTATCAAAATCGTTCTGAGTAAATCGTTTATGTCCCTTCAACGTCGAGTGCTGAAGCAAAGTGTGTGCGGTCACTTCCAGGACGGCCCGCCGGTAATGATCGGACAGCAGGACGTCAAGATCGGTCTTAAGAATATCAAACTCAAAATAAAAGCTGACAAATCCCGATTCAACAGGTAATGAATAAATCAGTTTGTCACCTAATTTCTCAACGTAAGGTTCATATCCTTCGCCCATTACTCGCGTAGTCTGCATATAATCCCTCTCCTTTCATGCATTATATTAATTCCACTTAAGAAAATATACAACGTTACTCTTTTAAATCTTGCTTAAAAGGCCTGTAAGAATCACAGAGAACATCACCTCGCTAAAAAATTACATTTTCGCCGTGCTGGTTTACTTTGAAAGAAAATAATTCACCCGTAAAAATAATTATAAAACGCATTGAAATTTTCATTACCGATAAGTGGCACAATCCTTTCCCGCAACTCATCAATGAAATTGTCTTTTACTTCGTCATTATCATCTGCTATATCAAAGATACTGTATTGACCATATACCAAATCAATAAGCTCAGCTAGAGAAAATATGAACCCAGAGAGACTACTAGCTATCTGAAACGGTTCAACTACATCATAACCTGCATAAACAGAGGAACTCCCTTCATTGATAACCGCAATTATAGGTTTACCTCCGCCAAAATTATCGCCAATAACAAGATAATTATCTGGTAAGTATTCATAACCACTTTGAGCCTTCAAGAGCTCACTTACTGAGTGAAGTTTAATTGGCGTGAAGCCTGTTTCAATCTTTAATTTTTCAGGATTACAATTTTTATATAAAAATTCCACCTCTGTCGAACGAGGTAAGTTGGACGGGAAGGCATTGTCCAGATCATTGACGGTGCTGAAACTCCCTGACAGCGAGTATTTATTGCAAATGACAACAAGTTGTTTTAAAGCTTTTTCAGTCTCATTCACCATTGTTTCAGGCGCACCCATAAATATATCCCTCAGTAATAATTCATTAATTTAGTGTAATACCCCCAGAATATATAACCTTCTAACAAGCTAAGTAAATCATTTTCAATTACCCTCTTGTTCTTTAAATCAAAGCTCTAAGAAGTTATCATTCTTGAGATAAAAATTCAAACCTGCTATGAAATCTTCTACAGATGGTTTTTATCTTTGATTAGAAATATCATGTAATACATCTATAAATTGATCTCCATAGAAAAACAACTCTAGCGAATTATCGACAACAAAAACAGGGTATACTTCCTCATCGTCATCCCTAATGACAGGATAGTTTTCCAAATAACAAACAAGATCTGCTTTTGCAGATAACTCATATTCTTTTGTATACACACAAAAATTATCCAATGTATCCCCACCCATAATTTTATTTATTATATCATCTAAATCATAAGCCTTACTGTATTCTAACTGACTCATACGCACAATCCTTGAAGTTTATTTTTTATAATTTGCAAGGCAAGCAGTTAATAATAGGATTATATACTCCATTGAACTTTACTTTAATCAACCTTAATAATTCGAGTGATTGTTTTTTGATCAGCTTTTTACTAGCCGAAATAATACCCATAAATCAAATCATATTTTATATCGATTACCTTTATACTCTCATAAACGACACCCTATTATATTGTACGCATCGACTTACGATCTTAACCACTAAAAAATCTGCACTTTAAAATATTAACAACTCTAGAAATAGAATTTGAAATGGGCACGTCATTATTATATAAGCCGGAATAATTAATATAATTCAACCTTTTATTAATCACTTATCTTTACGAGTACTGCCAAAAACCAGCCACGATATTCCCGCCAGATATGTTTTTATACAAATATAAAGCACCGTAACCAAAGATGTAATCACCATCAAGCAATGAATCTGGATAATAATCTTCATCTATCTGCATGAAAAATTCATAACCATCTTTTTGCAAAGCATCAAAATAACAATCTTCCGATTGTATTAACCTTGCATCTTCGGTTTTAGTGATAAAGTCAAACTCTTCACTTTCAACCTTATCATACCCAACAATAACTGCCTTATTAATGTATTTTATCGTAAATGCATCATTATTGCTTTCATCAGAAAACGTATGCGTAAAAACTTTTACTGAACAATTGGGGTAGATATTGTTATCAATCATATCATCATATCCTTCAGGAATAAGTATCGTAATATACTCATGTCCATCATCAGGATTCTGAATTGTCAAATAAAACTTATAGCCCCGAACAACATCTTGTTTATCTAAAAAGAATTCAGGGATATTTCCACCAATCCGCCCAATGACATTACCATCAGAAAAGATACTTATTTTAGAGATCAGATTATATTTAATCATTCCTTCAACTCACTCCCATAAAAAGTACATTTTCTCTTTCCTAATACCCATAACCATTTCAGCGAACAAATTCTTAGCATCTTAAGTCACTTTTATGATTAACTGCAATGTACGTCTCTTTAGATATGATAGAAAAATAAATTAATAAAATCCGGAAAAATTTATTTTCTTTGCCAGCTAATGGATTTAATAAAGCCTGGAGTTTGAGCGTGGTTCAACATCTCTTATACCAAGTTGATTCGTTTTTTCAAAAATTAAATCATAGCAGTAGACTGTCTCTTCCCCCTTTAATAAACGAACACCTTCAAGGCTCACTTTATATATTCCTTTAGGAACATCAGCATTAATCCAACCAGTATAACTTTCCCACTCCCAAAATACTGCCATATCGGCAACATATAAATCACCAGTTACATTAAGATAGAAATGTTTATCTGTGAATATAACCTCTCTGTCTTCATTGTCGGGAAATTCATTTAAAAAGAGCCTAACAACATAGCCACCATCATCAAGGCCCATAATGGGTAAGGCAATACCTTTATTAAGAACAAGATCCCCTTTGTCGGTGGTGGTGAATTCCTGGAGAATGTTATCTCCATCCTCTATCTTCCCACCAAATGGGGCCAGTATTCCTGGATAATCGAAAATTATTATCCCGTTAAAATCCACATCAATGTCAATTGTTTTAACCACATCTACCTCCTGATGCCTTACCTATTTCTTGATTATGAACAACGCAAGCAATTTCCAATGTGCTTCTTTAGGAGTGACATTTTGACTAAGATTCCAGCCGTCGAAGGAATCCTTAAATCGTTTGTAATATGTGAAATGGAATATAAATTACGGCTAGTCACATTGAATGGAACGTCCGCGGATCCTTGCCACGGCCCCTGATTTTTTTCGGTATCATTTTTAATAGCTCTATGTAGTTCTTCATGCATTCCAGCGCTATAAGGATCCGGGAAAAACGTTGGTGTATTTTCATAGTGCCAAGATCGGTTGGTCCAATGCTGTTGGCTATTTTTCGTGGCATTAAATGGTATCCGATTCAAATTGGGTACAATGCCCATGGCATTAACCCTAACAGATTTATCCAAGTAAGTTGGTTGGGAACATATGAGTATAAGTCTAACCCACCATTTAACCCTCTCGAAGTCTGCACAATAAGCTGACAGATCTGCGTATAGCAAAAAAGGAAATATGTTATTAATGAAATAATTGGGCACTCCATCATTGCATTAATGAAGCCCCCTGTAAAAAGTAGTGATTAACAAATCCACCCTCTTACGAGGGTAAGAACCTGTATCACCATGCTTCATCTTCAGGAATTATTTTTCCAATAAAACTTTCAAAATTTGGCTCAAGATAGATCTCCTCCTGATTTTCCAAATCACAAAAATATACTGCACCATCATTTATACCAACACAATAGGGGAACCCACCTCCATCAATTGCGAATGGTATAAAATTTTCTGCAAGAATTTTTTTGTTAATTACTAAATCCTTATAGTAATCATCAACAGTTAATATGCCCGATCTTTTAGTATGTAATACAGGTAGGAAATATTTTATATCATTCTCGTAGTGTTCGCTTTGATAAACACGACGACCTTCGTCCAGTATGCCACCATTACTTATAAGCCATAAAGATTTTAAGGCATTAGGAAAAGTTACGCCCAGCGAAACTTCGATCTTGCCTAGCTCATCAGCAGATACAGCAGGGGAAGAATCTATAAGTTTAATCATCATTTCTCTCCTATTGACAATGTTTAGGAATACGACCTCTCAGCCATCCTTTACTATGAGATATTTTTATAGCTTCAGGAGAGCCATACTTCACTCCAAAATGTTTTTCGAACTGAGATACAGACCCCTTATGTGGGAAAGATGCTTTGTGCGCCTCAGTCGTGACCAACTGCATAGTTGACTTACCTGTTTTTGGATCAAAATCGTCAAGATGATGCCATGTATATTCGCTTGCATCAGCTTCACTTATGCCTGCAAGTTTGTAGGCTTCTGTGAAATCCCGCCCCCTTGATCCTTGAAGGGTAATTTCAACGATATTTCGTTGTGTCCCAGTAACAGGATAAAGTGATGGGCTTCCACTAAAGTCAACGCCGCTCAATGCCAGACCCATAGGGTCTATCCATAACAGAGGATTAGGGGCATAGTTATATAAATTTAAGTTTCCACCAGCTAACCCAATCGGATCCTGCACAATAAACCGCCCGACCTGCGGGTCGTAGTAGCGGAACAGGTTATAATGCAGCCCCGTTTCACCGTCAGCGTACTGCCCGGCATAGCGAAGCGGTTGATGTGCCATCGCTGTGCGATTCACAACCCGTGAGAACCCTTCGCTCTGATGGCGTACCTCGCCAAAGCTGCCGTACTGGCCGCTCCAGCGTACCGCACCACGCTCGTCGGTCACCTCCAGCGGCGCGCCGTTCAGGTCGGTATTGAACCAGTAAATCTCACCGCTCTTCTGGTCACGAAGGTGATCCACCCGCGCCAGTGGGCTCCAGGCTTCATTCGGGTCATAAATATATGTACTGCACAGCCCGGTTTGCTGCTGCTCCTGCAACAGGCGGTAGCCCTGCCACAGGAAGCGCGTTTCGGTGGTGCCGTGCGCGGTGGTGACGATTTTGCTGGTACGGCGGCCCAGCGCGTCGTAGTGATAGCGCGCCTCAAACCGCCCTTCCGGCCCGGTTCCGCGGGCAGATACCAGCCGGTTCTCGGCGTCATACGCATAATGCTGTTCATACAGTCCGTTGCGGCGGCTGACCAGGTTGCCCCAGTGGTCGTATTTCATAAACAGCGCCTGCCAGTGCTGCAGGCGGTTATCCGTGACCGGTACCGCATCATCATTGGCGGCGAGGTTATCCGCGGCGTCATAGCTGAACTGCGCGCGGCTGTGCCCCTGTCGGGCCTCGTAGTGCTTCAGCAGACGCCCTTCGGCGTCGTAGCCGTAATCCACCTCACCGCGCAGGGTGTCGCTGACACCAGAAAGCTCACCGCGTGCGGTGTAGCGATACAGGCGTTCCCGTATCGCCTGCTCCGGCAGGGTCACCTCCGTACTCAGCTCACTGCGCTGCAGGGTACGTCTGCCAAGGCTGTCATACTGACGGAGCTGCTCGCGCGCGCCCTGGGTGCGGCGGACCTCGCGGTGCAGGCGGTCGCGGGTGAACTCGGTCACCAGCTGCTGCCCAAAGCGGATGGCACTGACATGGCCGGAGCCATAGTGCAGCCAGGCCAGCTTTTGCTCGCCGGGCAGCGTCAGGCCGGTCAGGTTACTCAGGGCATCCCATTCATAGCCCACCGCGCCGTTAATGCCGGATTCGCTCAGCACGCGCCCGGCGGCATCGTGGCGGTAAGCAATCTCATCGCTTTCGATACCCAGGGCAACGCCTTCGGCGGTTGGCGTGCGGCGGATGTGGGTGATCTGGCCGCTCAGGTCGCGGACGTAGCGGTACTCCGCGTGGCGCTGAGTGCGCCCGATCAGCAGCCCGCTGTCGTCATAGCTGAACTGCTGGACGCGGCGGGCAATACCGCCGTCGGCGGCAGGTCGGCCGTTTTCTTCGAGCGCGCAGAGGAGCCCTCGCGCATCCCATTCCATATGGCGTACGGTCTCGTCAGGACGCGTTTCGCTGAGCGGGCGGCCCACGGCGTCGTAGGTAAAGCGATATTCCGCCCCGTTGCCGTTATCAAGGCGCAGCAGGTTACCGCGTGGGTCGTAGCGCCACTGGCGCACGCGGCCAATACGATCGGTGAGGCTGACCGGGAGGCCGAGCGCGTTATAGGCCCAGCGCACCTCGCTTTCCAGCGGGTCGCGCCAGCCCGTGAGCTGGCCGCGTTCGTTCCACACCAGCGACTCGCGGCTGCCGTCCGGATGGATCACGGCACTCAGCAGCCCGGCGTTGTTCCACTCCCGACGCGTGATATTCCCTTCCGCATCCTCGCTGGCAATCAACTGCCCGAAGCGGTCGTAGGTGAAGCGGGTCACGCTGCCGGAGCAATCGGTGCGCTGCATCAGCAGCCCCTGGTGGTTCCAGACCAGGCGCACCACACCGCCGATGGCGTCGGTAATGCTCTCCGGCAGGTTTTCTTCCTCATCGGGATAGTGATACGCGGTGGCGTTACCGGCCGGATCCGTTTCCGACAGCAGACGACCGCAAAGGTCGTACATGGCCTGCGATGAGGTACCGTCTGGGTACACCGTGCGGGTGATGCGGTCGGTCAGACGATACCAGTAATATTCTGTGCGACGGCCTGCCGGGTCCGTCTCACTGGTCATGCGGCCATACTTATCCCAGGTACTGCAGCGCATCGCACCGCCGGGCAGAATGACATCGCTGAGCTCGCCGTCGCGGTAGACAAACGTCGTCTGGCGGCCGTCGTAATCCGTGAAGCGCGCGACGTTGTCGTCGTCATCCACCAGCCAGTGCGCCTGCGCGCCGTCTTCGCGGGTCGCGCGGCGGGTGCCGTTATCAAAATCGTATTCGAACGTCAGCTGTTCGCCGCCGCTGTGGCGAAAACCGACCACACGCGGCAGGCCGTCAATCTCCCGCCAGCGGTATTCGCTCAGCAGGCCGTTGGCGTCCTCGTGGGCGCTCATCAGCCCGTCCTGCCAGCTGAAGCGTCGGCGCACGCTACCGCCCCGGCCGGTCACGCAGACCAGCTGGCGCTGTTCATCATAAGCGTAACTGACCAGGCAGATCTCGTCATCCAGCCAGGCGCCGGTGAGCCTGTCGCGGTCGTAGCGGCAGACCACGCGCTGGCCCGCGCTGTCGGTCAGGGCATGCAGAGTATTATCCGCATTCCACTCGAAGAGAATATCGTTGCCGCAGGGTTCTGAGATGCGCTGAAGCAGTGACGGTGCGTCATCCTGCAGCGGCGCATAGTGCCAGCGCTCGCCGCTGACGTCATACACCGACCAGCTGTCGTCATGGTGACGTTCAAGCCAGTTTTTTTCGCTCTCGCAGTAGGTGCGCATCCCTTTCGGCACGTTCGGGAAGGCAACGTAATCGCCGGACGGCGCACGCCACACCAGCCCGTCCTGATAGGGCTCCAGGCGGCTTTCCCAGAACAGGCTCCAGCCGCGGCCCAACACGCTGTCGCCGGGGTTGCCGCTGCGCCAGTAGCGCTGCCAGCGCACCGGCAGGCGTGACGGCAGAACGAAATCGAGCTCATCATCCCCGCTGAGAAACTTCTGTCCGCTGACGATATCCACCGGACGGGCGATGATCCCCGCGGCCGCTACGCCGGTCATCAGCGTGCCGGCGCGGCAGGCGATACGGGCCAGCTTATTGATCCCAGGGATTTTGCCCAGCAGCTTAGAGAGCGCCCCGACTTTGCCGGCCGCACCGCCCCAGCCGCCGAGAAGCCCGGCGAACAGCAGGGTAAGATCGGAGACTTTATAGAGCCACTCGGGCACTTCAGACTGAATGGGCAGGGTTTGCTGCGGATCGCCGCCGATGAAGACGTTGTCCGAGCCGGTCATCACCTTCGCGTCGCAGGTGGTGCGATCCCCGATGCGGGACGCCGGCTGGCTGTTAATCGAGACGCGCTTAGAGCCTTCGGCCATCTGCTGCGAGCCGTCGTCCGAGCACTTCACCGCGCTGTCCGTCGCGATGGCGGCGGGTTTGCTGTTGATAAACACATTGGGCGAGCCGGAGGTGATGACGCCTTTCTTCGTCATACTGGATGCCCCGGCGTCGGCGATACTGTCCCGGGCGGCGGTCGCCAGCTCCCCGGTGTAATACCCCACGGCCAGGCTGGCGCCGACGAGCAGCACACCCACGCCAAGGCAGGATGCGCCGAGACCGGCAATAAACATCGCCCCCGCCAGAATGCCCCCGGCGGCGGCAATCAGGCCACCGACAATCGTTCCGGCAATCATCCCGGCCAGCGCACCGGAGTGGCCGATATCATCACCAACGCGTGCAGCTTCAAACATAACGACTATCCCTGGTGTTAATGGTGGAAGCGAAAGCTCCTGAGAAGATCGCCGAACAGCGCGCAGTCCGTATCGCCCAGCGTACGGATGCAGGTCATGGTGAACACCAGAATGTTATCGCGCCCGGCATTAAACACGGCCTGCTGCTGCCAGATGCGTTTCCCGTCGCGCAGATAGCTGGCGTGGACCATTTCACCCTGCAAAAGGCCGTCGCCGAGCGTTGCGGCACTGCGTTCACCCTGCTTCCAGCCCTTGAGATGTTTTGCCATCAGGACGAGCTGGCGATCGATATACGCGGCAAGCGCTTCGCCGGGGTTGAGGGTATCGCGGGAGATGTTGAATGCTGGCGCATCCGCAGCAGGCGGCGCGAAGACATTGACGGTACGATCCTGATAGCCCTCGGGAAAAGCGATCATTCCTTCATTAAACAGGCACTGCGAAGATGGTTCTGACATTGAGCGGGTCCCACCACATTTTTTCAGAAGCGGTAAGTTTCGCATATGTGTTTAAGGCTGACTATCCCCAGATTATTGTCCCACCGCCACGCTCGCCGACAGCCCCGCCACCAGCTCAACCCCCTTCGGTAAGGTGTCGATATGAATGCGCACCGGCACGCGCTGCGCCAGCCGCACCCAGCTGAAGGTGGGCTCCACGTCGGGCAGACCCAGCCCGCCGGTCTCGTCGTTGTTATCGCCAATCCCATGACCGATGCTCTCCACGTGCCCCGTGAGGACAGGGTCATAACCCATCAGCGCCACCTGCGCGCTATCCCCCACGCGGATATGGCGCAGTTTGGTCTCTTCAAAATACCCTACCACCCAGAAGCTGTGGGCATCAACGATGGCCACCTTTGTCTCCCCCGCTGTCGCATAATCGCCAGGGCGAAGCCGCAGATGCGTGACGTAGCCCGAGACTGGCGAGCGAACGGTGGCGTGAGCCAGATTAAGCTCGGCCAGCGCCAGCGCGGCAAGTGCGCCGTGATAATTGGCCGCCGCGACGTTGGCCGCACTGCCAGTTTGCTGCAAATCCTCGCGGGAGATGGCGTCCTTAATCTGCGTGCGTCGCCGGGCGGCATCCTGGCGCATCAGCATCTCATGGCGTTTTGACGCCACATCTGCCTGCGCGCTGGCCACCGCCAGTTTGAGCCAGCGCGGATCGATGCTGTAGAGCACATCGCCCTGGTTTACCCACTGATTATCCCGCACCGCCACGCTGATAACCGGCCCGGAGACGTCCGGCGCTATCTGCACCACATCCGCCCGCACGCGTCCGTCGCGGGTCCACGGGGTCTGGGCGTAATGTTTCCACAAGATAAACGCCAGACACGTTGCCGCCGCAACGGCGCTTAGCGTCAGCGCATAACGGCCCAGCAGAGAAAGTAATGCTTTCATATCAATAACCCCAACGCGGTTAACCCCTGCATAAGCAGGTAAAAGGTGACGATCCAGGTTGAAACATCCATCAGCGGGCGACACGGCAAACGGCGGTAAAGCCTGCTGAGAGAGAAAAGCGGTAGGAGAAGCAGCGTGCAGATCAGTGCCACGAGCGCCACCATCAGTAACCCGGGGATCAATACGCCCCCGACATTAAGATCATTGACCATCGTTCGGCCCCCGTAATGCGCAGTGGAGATCCACCAGCCTGCCGATAACCTGGCGCGTTTGTTCATCAGCCGCAGGCAAACGGCGGCTAATGGCGGCGGCGAGGCGTTCACGTAAAGCGGCGGTGTCTGACGTCGTCGTCAGTTGATAAAGCAGCGCGTTGACCTCCGGCGGCGTGTCAGCACGGCGGAGGTGTCGCACCGAGAGGCCAATCCGCAGCGCGTGCAGCAGCCGGTTAAGCGCCTGTTCGGTGGAGTGTCCGCTGCGTGGCAAGCGCGGCAGTAACAGGGCCGCCCTGTCGATCATCAGATTGATCCAGTGGGTTTCATCGCTCTGCATTTTTCCTTTCACGCTGCGGCGGATATCGCGCTGGCACAACCTCAGCAGCCGGTTGATGGCGGCATCGGCCTGCACGGTTTGCAGCAGGCTCATGCTGATGACGGCAAAACCGGTCGCGAAAAAGAGAGCAATGGCGGTGTTTAGCGCCGCGGCGAAATCGCCGCTGTAGCGCGCGCTTAGCTCCGATAACACCGGCAGCGTCAGGGTGATCCCCATTGCCATAAAAGTGGTGGGTGGGCGCGCCTGCAGTGACCCGGCCAGCAGATACGCTGGCGCAAGTACCGCCACCAGCACGGCGAAATCACTCACCTGTGGAAGTAGCGCAAAGCTGTAAAGCAGGCTTATCACTACACCCCAGATGCTGCCAATGATGTATTTCACAAGGTGTGGCGCCGGGGTGTCGAAGCTACCGAACAGCGTGCAGCAGACACCGAGGATCGAAACTGCCGTGCCGCCGTCGGGCCAGGCGGAGTAAATCCAGACCAGACAACCGCTCAGGATGATGACGAACGCCCCCAGCGCCGTGCGCGCAGCGGTAAGCGGATCGCGGTGGAAGACGTAGCCTTTGATCTCGCTACTCTGAACGCGATCGGACGCAAACCGGCTGTGGTGGATCGCATCTGAAAGACGATCGCACTGTTGCAGAAGGCGCACGGCCTCTGTCAGATAACGGGTAAAACTTGCCCGCTCCGCGTCTTCCACGCTCAGCGCCTGAGAAGCATCGCGGTCAGCGACCTGCTGGCAACGCTTGATTAGAGCGTCTGCCCGATGTTTTCGCTGGTCTTCATCGTCACAGGCAAGCCAGGTCTGGACATCGTCCAGCACGGTTTGCAGTTCAGCGGGCATTGTCGCCGTCAGGGGTAAGCGGTCATGCAGTTCGCAGTTCACCATAATCAACCGCGCCAGCCGGTCAGGAATGGCTTTTCGGGCCTGGCGTACCGGAACGGCAAGGGCGAAATCGTACGGGATATGGTGGCTCATTCCCTGCAGGAACTGCAGCGACAGCGCAAAATGCAGGGGCGACGTCACCGTACCGGGTTTGCCCGCTAAGGTGTCGGCCACCCGCTCGCGTGCGGCGCGCAGCGTCTGCGATAAGGCGCTGTTGAACTGCGCGGAGATGCGCGCAGGCAATACATAGCGGTGAATCACCGCTGCGCAGAAGATACCAATCGCAATCTCCTGCACCCGAACGACGGCGATGTTAAAAATCGCACCGGGCTCAGAGACCGCCGGGAAACCAATCAGGCTCGCGGTGTAACCCGCCAGCACAAAGGCATAGGCCCGGGGCGTGCGTTCCAGCAGAGATAACCAGAGACAGAAGGTGATCCAGCCGGTCAGCACCACGCTGCAGACAATCGGCATAGTTGCGAAAGTGGGCACGATCAGCACGGTAGCGCAGGCCCCCGTTACGGTTCCGGCCAGACGGTAAAGGCTCCTGCTGAGCGATGCCCCCACCGACGTCTGCGACACAATGTAAACGGTAATAATGGCCCATGAGGGGCGCTCGAGACCGATCGACAGCGCGATGTAATACGCCAGCATCGCGGCGGCAAATGTCCTTGCGGAATAGAGCAGCGCGCGGGCATCGCTTTGCAGCGCGGCGGGTAAATAGCGAGAGATGAGGATATTCATGCCGGGATTATTACCGGCTTGTCAGCGCGCTTAAATACTCTATTCTGTCAAAAAATACCTAAATGTTGCCAGAAACATGAAACCTCAACTTGCTAATACGCTCTATGACCCTGACGCCACAGCCTCTCCTGCCGTGGCACGTCATCTGGACTTCGTGGACTACGCTGCGGAAGTGCCGGTACATACCCACCGCAAGGGCCAGCTGATTATTGCCCGCTATGGCGCGGTAAGCTGTTATGCGGAAAACGATATCTGGATCGTGCCGCCAGACTGCGCCGTCTGGATCCCCGGCGGGATCCCGCACAGCGCAAAAGCGACCTGGAACGCGCATCTCAACTATCTGTTTATTGAGCCCGGCGCGGCCGCGTTGCCGGATAAGTGTTGCACGCTGGCGATCTCGCCGTTGATTAAGGAATTAGTGGATCGTCTTACGCACGAGGAGGTGAATTATCCTCCCGACAGCCACGTCGCCAGGCTGACCCGGGTCACGCTGGACGAGCTCGCCCGCATGCCGCAGCAAAAGCTGAGCCTGCCGGTTTCGGCGCATCCCAAAATACGCGCTATGGCCGACGCGCTGGTCAGCCACCCTGAGGACAGAAGCACCCTGAAAGACTGGGCCAAACGGCTGGCGCTCAGCGAGCGATCCTTTGCGCGTCTGATGCAGCGCGAGACCGGGCTGAGCTTTGGGCGATGGCGGCAGCAGCTGCACCTGATTATCGCCCTGCAGGAGCTGGCGAGCGGTGCCCCGGTGCAGAATGTGGCAACAAAACTCGGGTATGAATCCGTGAATGCGTTTATCACCATGTTTCGCAAAGCGATGGGCACCACGCCCGCGCACTACTTTGCCGAACGGAAAAACAGCGGCCGTTAGCCCGGTCCCTCGCTGGCCTGCAGCCAGCAGCGACACCAAACTGGCGGGATTTTGACGAGCCGTCAGAAACTTTTAATTAACTCATAACTCGTCAAATCGACGTAACGTTAATAACAGTTCAACTATTTATTACACTTGCAATCATTATTAACTTAATCAAACCTTAAGTTAAACCACGATATTAATCGTTAATACTTTATCCAGTTCCAAACCGTAAGAACCATCATTTCTTAATTTTCATCAACGAAATCGCAGATCGTTTTATATCCATGCCGTACAAAAATTGACGAGCCACTTTGGAAGCGCTAGCGTTGAAATAGTTTCATAACCCACTAAAGAAAAAAGATTTTTTCAGGATTTCCTTAAATGGAGTTTTATAAAAATGGCTATTCCCGCTTATTTATGGCTTAAAGATGACGGCGGTGCCGATATCAAAGGCTCTGTTGATATATATGGTCGTGAAGGAAGTATCGAGATAATCGGACTGAATCACGGCGTAGTGCAACCCACCGACAAGCATAACGGCAAGGCAACAAGTCTACGCGTCCATTCCCCCTATTCTTTCGATAAAGAGATAGACGCCTCCAGCCCCTATTTGTACAAGGCTGTCAGCACAGGCCAGAAGTTTAAATCCGCAGAGGTCAAATTTTATCACATCAATGTTGCAGGACAGGAAGTAGAATATTTTTCCACCTGCATGGAAGGCGTGACGATCGTCAGCGTCTGTCCAATGATGCTTGACGTCAAAAATCCTGACTATGAGAAACATAACCATCTTGAGCTGGTAGAACTGCTGTATGAAAAAATCACCTGGCGCTATGTGGACGGTAACATTATACATTCAGACAGCTGGAACGACCGCAAGACGGCATAAGGAGAGTGTTATGGGATGGAAGTATGAGCAGTCTACCGGCAAGATGTATAAAGATGGTAAATTAATTGAGACCGGATATTCCGGTGCTCTTACAAATAAAAACAACCCGGACCGTCAGCATGTGAAGGGATTAGGGCCACTGCCTCGCGGTACGTATAAAATTGCGGGTCATTCGAATTCTAAAGGACCGATAACCATTATTCTTGAGCAAACCTCGGGAGAAAGCTTTGGTCGCTCAGAATTTCGCATTCATGGTGACCACAAGTATGGTCCCGCCGGTTTTGCATCCGAGGGATGCATTATTCTCTCACCGTCAACGAGGCGTAAGATTCTTCGCGACGGTGGTGAGCTTGAGGTTGTACGATGAAATACCCGATCGTACTGCTGTTATGTGCTTTTACAGCCCCGGCAATAGCTGACGTTACTGACTGGTCTTCAGCACTTAAGGGTATCGCCTCAGGGGATGCACACTGGATTGAGCAAGCCCCAGCGCTGGCTGCCGTCGCTGATGGGGATCAGGCGCAGCAGCTAGAGGATGCCCTGGCCGCTGCGCTCACAACAAACACGGACGCCACGCTGAAAACGCTCCGCACCATTGACGCCGGAAAATGGCCGCACATGGTAGGCAGCGATATCATCTGCACCCCGCCTTTAGAGAAATCACCCGCAGAAATCGATGCGTTCTATCAACTCACACGTCAGGCGCTACTGGAAAACATAGACGGTGCTCATTGCCTCTGGATCCTGGAAGCAACAATGGAAGAGCTCAAAGCAGAGAAAGCCCGTCGGGCTAAGTAAGAGGGGAGCCCGGCGCACAATGGCCGGGTCTTTCACTTGTTCCAGACCGTATCTCACCCCGGTCCCTCGCTCCCCGCCCCCAGCAGCGGCACTATCACATCGCTGATGGGTACCGGAATACCGTGCGCGCGGCCATAGCGCTGGATCACGCCGTTGCGGATATCCCACTCCAGTGGGCGGTTGGCCTGACGGTCGGCAAGGATCGAGGTGCCCAAATCCGCCGGGGCACGCTGGAAGTTCGCCAGGATCTCCTGCGCCACGTCATCGTTAAGCGCCGCCCCCTCGGCACGGGCGACGGCAAGGCCTTCGCGCAGATAGGCCAGCGCAAGTTCGCTGATATCCTCGCGCCTGAACATTCCGGCGCGACGGTTGGCCAGCACCATCAGCCCGGCAACCGCATTTTGCAGCAGCTTGCGCCAGGCGACAGTGGTGAAATCAGCCGACAGTTCTACCGCACAGCGTGTACCCTGCAGCGCATCCACCACCCGTTTTGCCTGCGGAACGTCCGGCAGGGTCAGGCGCGGTTTGGCGCGCAGCCAGACGGAGGCATCCGGCTCGCGCTGCGCCGGGAACCAGACCACCGACGGCAGCACCGTCGCGCCGTTGACCCACGGCTCCAGCTGGGCTTTCTGCTCCACGCCGTTTTGCAGAGCGCAGACCACTGTGTTTTCGTCACACAGCGCGCGCAGCCACCCGGCGCTGTCAGCGTTCTGCGTGGTCTTCACCGCCACAAAAACCAGATCCACAGGGCGTGTGATGGCTGTCGGATCGGTCAATACCGGGCCGGGAACGACCGTTTCACCTTCGTCGTCACGCAAACGCAGTTCTGGATGTGCGGTGCGTCCGCATAGCTGCAGTGTGCGGCCAGCATCATGCAGCGCCGCGGCGATGGTGGTACCAATTGCACCAGGACCAATCAGCGCAATCTCTGGATTGTCAGACATGGTTAACTCCCCTTTTCGCTAAGCCTGCTAACAGTTATACCACTGTAAAAAGTGAGCGCCACGTCGTTGTCTATACTCAACACACGACAGACAACGGAGTGCGCCATGCCTTTACCCGATTTCAAATCCTCTGAACCCTATACCCTTGGCATCGAACTCGAGCTGCAGGTGGTTAACCCACCGGGATACGATCTGAGCCAGGACTCCTCCGCGCTTATCGCCGCCGTTAAAGACGACATCAAAGGCGGTGAGGTCAAACACGATATCACCGAAAGCATGCTTGAGATTGCCACCGGCGTGTGCCAGAACATCGATCAGGCGGCGGCACAATTCTCCATGATGCAGCAGAGCATTTTGCGGGCGGCGGCGGAGCAGCATATTCAGATCTGCGGCGGTGGGACGCATCCGTTCCAGAAGTGGCAGCGGCAGGAGGTGTGCGATGACGAGCGCTACAACATTACCCTGGAGCGCTTTGGCTATCTGATTCTACAGGCAACGGTCTTTGGCCAGCACGTGCATGTCGGGTGCCGGACCGGCGATGACGCGATTTATCTGCTGCATGGCCTGTCGCGCTTTGTTCCGCATTTTATCGCCCTGGCCGCCGCCTCCCCCTACATGCAGGGCACGGACACGAAGTTTGCCTCATCGCGACTCAACATTTTTTCCGGGTTCCCGGATAACGGTCAGATGCCGTGGGTCAATAACTGGCAGGAGTTTGAGGGGCTGTTTCGCCGCCTGAGCGCTACCAGCATGATCGACAGCATTAAAGATCTGCACTGGGACATTCGCCCCAGCCCACATTTTGGCACCGTTGAGGTGCGGGTGATGGATACGCCGCTGACGCTTGGCCATGCGATCAATATCGCCGGGCTGATCCAGGCCACATCCCACTGGTTGCTGACCACCCGGCCGTATAAGCATCAGGAGAGGGATTTTCTGCTGTATCGCTTTAACCGTTTTCAGGCGTGTCGCTACGGGCTGGAGGGCATACTGACGGACGTGCATACCGGCGAGCACAAGACGGTCGCAGAGGATATTGCCTGGCTGCTGGAGCAGGTTGCGCCATCCGCCGAGAAGCTCGGCGCGACCAGCGCGATCAAGGAACTTGCCCTGCTGTTAAAGCAGGGCAAGAGCGAGGCGCAGCGGATGCGGGACTTTATCGCCGACGGCGGCTCACTTATTTCTCTGGTTCAGAAGCACTGCGAGCTGTGGGCGACGAGTCCGTAAGGCCGTGCCCCCATTCGCGCAGGCGCTGGAACAGCACGAAGAGCGCGGGGATGAACAGGATCCCCACCACGGTCGCCACCAGCATACCGCTGAATACCGTAGTCCCGATGATGCGACGGCTTTGGGCACCCGCCCCGGTCGCCAGCATCATCGGCAGGACGCCAATGATGAACGATACCGCCGTCATCATCACCGCACGAAAGCGGCGTGATGCCCCCTCGCGAGCAGCATCAACAATCGCCATCCCTTCCATGCGCCGCGCGCGGGCAAACTCGACGATAAGAATGGCGTTCTTGGCAGCAAGGGCTATCAGCAACACCAGGCCAATCTGCACATACACGTCGTTGGCGTAGCTGGCTGTCCACAGCCAGACCAGTGCCCCGCCGATGGCGAACAGCACCGAGAGCATCACGCTCGCCGGTAACGTCCAGCTCTCGTACTGGGCAACGAGGAACAGCCACGCCATCACCACCGCCGCCAGCACGATCCAGATCGCCTGATTGCCGGTCTGCTGCTCCTGATATGACATGCCGCTCCAGGCATAGTCATAACCCGCTGGCAGGTTTTCCGCCAGAAGCTGGCTCATCGCCGCCATCGCGGAGCTGCTGCTGACCCCTTCCGCCGCTGAACCGCTCACCGACACCGACGGGAACTGATTGTACTGCTGCAGGAACGGTGCGCCGACGGTGGGCGTGATGGTCACGAGATTACTCAGGCGCACCCGCTCGCCGTTGTTGCTGCGCACGAACAGCTCGCTGATTTGCCCGGCGCGCTCGCGCCACTGCATCTCGTTTTGCATCACCACGTGGTAGACGCGGTTGTTGACGCTGAAATCGCCGGCGCGCGTGCCGCCAAAAGCGGTCTGCAGGCTACTGAAGATGCGCGACACCGGTACGTCGAGACGTGCCGCGCGCTCGCGGTCAACGGTCAGCGTCAGCTGCGGCACGTTGCTGCTCCAGGTGGTGAATACGCGGCTCAACTGCGGATGCTGGTTGGCTTTCACCAGCACCTCGCGGGTGATGCGCTCCAGCTCCGCCGGGCTCTGCCCCGCCTGCGCCTGAATACGCAGGTCGAAACCGGAAGCATTGCCCAGCCCCGGCAGCGTCGGCGGGGCGAAGGTCATGATGGTTGCTTCCGGCAGCGCCAGCAGCTGGCGCTGAAGGGTACCCATCACTTCATCCAGCGGCGGACGCTCGCTCCAGTCCTTCAGCATGATGGAGATAAACCCGCCATTGGAGGCGCTGGTGCCGTTGAGAATATTAAACCCGGAAACCTGAATCACATCCTCTACTGCCGGGTTTTTGGCGATCAGTTCACGTGCAGTGGTCATGACGGCTTCGGTACGCTCAAGCGAAGCCGCTTCCGGCAACTGAACGCTGGCGAAGAAGTAGCCCTGATCTTCCTGCGGCAGGAAGGCTTTTGGCATCGACGTAAAGCTGAACACCACCACCGCTGCCGCGCCTGCGGTGGCCAGCAGCGCCAGCCACGGGCGAAGGTTGAAGAAATTGACGATGCGGGTATAACCATTGCGCGCAGTATCCAGCCCACGATTGAAAACGCGATACACAGCCGCCGGACGCGCCGGACGCGGGCGCAGCAGCAGCGCGCAGAGCGCGGGGGTCAGGGTTAACGCCACCAGGCTTGAAAGCGTTACGGCGGTGGAGAGCGTGACCGCAAACTGGCGGTACAGCTCGCCGACAATCCCCGGCAGCAAGGCCACCGGCACGAATACCGCCAGCAGCACCAGCGTCGTCGCGATCACCGGCCCGGCAATCTGGCGCAGCGCCAGCGCGGTCGCCGCCGTCCGGCTCTGCCCTTCCGCCATCAGCGTTTCGACGCTTTCCACGACGACGATGGCATCATCCACCACCATGGTCAGCGCCAGAATAATGGCGAACAGGCTGAGCGTGTTGGCGGAGTAGCCAAGCGTGTAGAGCACCGCAAAGGTGCCCACCAGCGATACCGGAATGGCAAGGGCGACAATCAGCGTGGCGCGCCAGCTCTGCAGGAACAGGGAAACGACCACCACTACCGCCAGCAGGGTCAGCGCCAGCGAGACGCCGATCTCTTTGATCGTCGCGGCGACAAAGGTAGTGGTGTCGAATTTCACCTCATACACCAGGTCGTCCGGGAAGCGCGTCGAGAGACGTTCAAGCTCTGCGCGCACCGCGTCGGCCACGCGCAGGGCGTTGGCGGACGGGGTCGGATAGATACCGAGGTAGGCGGAGTCCTGCCCGTTCAGCTGCGCGCCGGAACTGTAACTGCGCGAGCCAAGCTCGATGGTGGCAACGTCCTGCAGGCGCACCAGTTGCCCCATCTCGCCCGCGCGGATGATGATGTTGGCAAAGTCTTCGGCCTGGTTTAAGCGCCCCAGCCCGTTGATGGTCAGGGTCTGCTGCTGGCCGTTAAACACCGGCGGCGTACCGACCTGGCCTGCCGCGCCCTGCACGTTCTGCTCGCGCAGCGCCTGCGCCACGTCGTCGGTGGTGACGTTGAGCGCGTTCATGCGGTCGGGACGCAGCCAGATACGCATGCTGTAGTCACGCGCGCCAAACATCTGCACCTGCCCGACGCCCGGCAGGCGAGACAGCGCCTCGCGCACCTGGGTGCTGGCGTAATTGCTGACGAACAGTGGCGTGTGGGTGTTATTCGGTGAGTAAAGACTTACCCCCATCATCAGGTTGGTGGCCCGCTTGCGTACCTGCACGCCGTTTTGCTGCGCCTCGGTCGGCAATTGTGCCACAGCCTGCGACACGCGGTTTTGCACGTCGATGGCGGCCAGATCCGGGTCGGTTCCGGCAGCAAACGTGATGTTCAGGCTGTAGGTGCCTTCATCAGAGCTGGTGGACTCCATATACAGCATGTGATCCACGCCGTTAAGCTGGGTCTCCAGCGGTGTGGCGATGGCCTCCGCCACGTCAGCCGCGCTGGCCCCCGGCCATGACGCACTGACATTAACTACCGGTGGCGTAATCTGCGGGTACTGCTCCACCGGGATCAGCTTCAGCGCGATAGCCCCCAACAGGGTAATGACCAGCGCAATCACCATCGCAAAGCGCGGGCGTTTGATGAAAAACGTCAGCATGATGGCTCCTTAATTCAGTATCTGGACGGCAGCGCCTGGCTGCACGCGCTGCGCACCGTCAGTAATCGCTCGCTCACCGGGCTTCACGCCGGAGGTAATCTGGAACTGCTGGCCGATCTGCCCGGCGATCGTCAGCGGGCGCATGTCGGCTTTGCCGTCGGCGTTAACCACCCAGGCAAAAAAGCCGTCGCCGTTCTGCTGGACCGCCGCGGCGGGAAGGGTCAGCACGGGCTGCTCGGTTGCCGGGCGCAGGGTCACGTTCACGTTGCCGCCGGGCAGGAGTTGATGGCGCGGGTTGGCAAACTCGGCGCGCAGCATCACGCTGGCGGTACGCGGGTCGATGCGGTTATCCACGGATGTCAGTTCACCTGGGATGCGCTGGCCGTTGCTGTCAATTAACGCCTGCCAGGCCTGCTTCATGGCGCTGATATCCGCATGCTGTCCGGCTTTGGTGGCAAATGCCCCCTCTTCCAGCGCAAAGGCGATGCGGATGGGATCGAGCTGCACGACTTCCACCAGCACGCCGCTGGCAGGGTTGACCAGGCTGCCAACGTGGAACTGGCTGTGCCCCACGCGACCGTCAATCGGCGAGGCGATGCGGGTATAGTTCAGGGTGACGCTGCGGGTGTCGAGACGGGCTTTCGCCTGCTCCAGCGCGGCGCTGGCGACGTCCCGCTGCATGCGGGCGTTATCCACGTCGTGACGGCTGATGGCGTTACTGCTACCCAGGCTTTCAAAGCGCGAGAGCTGCTGCTGCGCCTGACGCAGCGTGGCTTCGGCGCTTCTCACCTCGGCCTGTGCCAGGCGCAGGGCGGCGCGCGGCTCGGCGTCATCGAGCTCAAACAGCACGTCTCCCTTTTTCACGTACTGCCCGTCGCGGAAGTGGATTTTGGTAATCACGCCTTCCGTGCGGGCGCGCAGCTCAACGGTGTGAATCGCTTCGATGCGGCCCGGGATCTGACGCTCGGCGGCGTGGGCGGTCTGCTCCACGGCGGCGACGCGAACAGGAATGGCGGCAGCGAATGCGGGTTGCAGGGTGCAGGCGAGGAGCGCGAACAGGAGTGGGAATTTCATGGGAGTACCTCAGTATTTTCCCCTCACCCTAACCCTCTCCCCTTTGGGGAGAGGGCAGGGTGAGGGGTAAGGTTTTCGTTATGCAGCCTTACGGAACCTGCGGGTGAGTCGCTTCTCGATTTCGACGATAAAGAACATCCCGATTGCCACCGCCAGCGTCACGAACCAGTAGCGCAGCGGCAGTGCTTCGGTGCCGAACAGCATCTGCATAAACGGCAGATAGATAATCGCCACCTGGAGCAGGAACAGTACGCCGGTCACCAGCCAGATCCCTTTGTTTGCCAGCAGGCCGCGGTTCAGGGAGAACCCTTCGGTGTTGCGGCAGTTAATCATGTACACCCACTGGGCGCAGACCAGCATCTGCAGCAGCACGGTGCGAATGAACTCCGCGCTGTGACCGCGCGGGGCAAGCAAGGCTTCCAGCGCAAAAGCGGCGATGGCAATCATGGTGCCCACAAAGGCCACGCGCCACACGGCATACGCGTCCATCACATGCTGCCCGGTCTGACGCGGCGGACGGCGCATGATGTTGCGCTCGGCGGCTTCAAACGCCAGGCCGAAGGAGAGCGTGGCGGAGGTCGCCATGTTCATCCACAGAATCAGTACCGGCGTCAGCGGAATGATATTCCCCGCCAGCAGCGCAATCACAATCAGCAGCCCCTGCGCCAGGTTAGTTGGCATGATGAACAGAATGGTTTTCTTCAGGTTGTCGTAAACGCGACGCCCCTCTTTTACCGCGCTGGCAATGGTGGCGAAGTTATCGTCCGTCAGGACCATGTCCGCCGCCTCTTTGGTCACTTCCGTGCCTTTGATGCCCATCGCAATACCCACGTCCGCCTGACGCAGCGCCGGGGCATCGTTCACGCCGTCACCGGTCATGCCGACAATTTCACCTTTATCCTGCAGGGCTTTCACCAGACGAAGCTTATGCTCCGGGCTGGTACGGGCGAAGATGTCATACTTCACCGCCGCGTCCGCCAGCTCGGCGTCGTCCATCTTCTCCAGCTTGTAGCCGGTCACCGCCTGCTCGCTGTTGGTGATCCCCAGCATCTGACCAATGCTCATCGCCGTCTGCGGGTGATCGCCAGTGATCATCTTCACGCGGATCCCTGCCTGCTGGCAGGCGTTAATGGCGTCAATGGCTTCCGGGCGCGGTGGATCCATCATCCCGGCGATACCGAGGAAGATCAGACCGTGGCTGAGATCGTCATGCGTCAGCGCCTGCTCACCGTTTGCCGGTTTGAACGCCGCGGCCACCATACGCAGCCCCTGGCGCGCATAGCGCTCCATCTCGCTTTCCCAGTACGCACGGTCAAACGCCTGCGCACCGTTGCGGGTCTGCTGCTGTGCGCAGAGGGCGAAAATCACATCCGGCGCGCCGGTGATCAGGATCTGCTCCTCACTGCCAATCTGGTAGTGGGTGCTCATGTACTTGTACTGCGAGTCGAACGGGATTTTGTTAATCAGCGTGGTCATCACCGGCGCGAGGTGGGCTTTCGCCGCCAGCACCTTCAGCGCGCCTTCGGTCGGCCCACCGGTGATGCCCCACAGGCCGCGCTCGTCCTGAATCAGCTGGCTGTCGTTGCACAGGTCGATGGTGCGCAGGTACTGCTCGAGCACGGTGTCCGGCTGGATCTGCATCGGCTCGTCGCTGCCTTCCAGGTAGATGTTACCCACCGGCTCGTAGCTGTTGCCGTCCACGCGGTAGCAGGCGTCAGCGGTGATGATGGCCTTCACCGTCATTTCGTTCATGGTCAGGGTACCGGTTTTATCCGAGCAGACCACGGTCATCGCCCCCAGAGTTTCAACCGTTGGCAACTTGCGGATAATCGCCCGCTTGCGCGCCATCGCCTGCACACCCAGAGAGAGGATAATGGAGATAATCGCCGGCAGACCTTCCGGTACGGACGCCACCGCCAGGCTAATCAGCGAGAGCAGCAGCTCGCCCATTGGGATCTCGCGGAACACCAGGCTGAAGATAAACAGCGCCGCCATCATCGCCAGAATAATGGCGAAGATAGCCTTGCCCAGCTTGTCCATCTGTACCAGCAGCGGCGTGCGGTGTTTTTCAATCCCGTCCATCATCTGGTTGATGTGGCCAAGCTCGGTCTCCTGCCCGGTGGCAATCACCACGCCAATCCCCCCACCCGCGCTTACGGTGGTGCCTGAGAAGACCAGATTAGTGCGATCGCCCAGCGGCAGTTCACCGTTCAGCGGGTTGGTGTGTTTATCTACCACCGTGGATTCGCCGGTGAGAATCGCCTCTTCCACGCGTAAATTATGCGCTTCGATTAAGCGCATATCTGCGGGAATACGATCCCCCGCACGTAAAACAATAATATCGCCCGGAACTATTTCAGTTGTGGGTATTGTTTCATGGTTGCCATTGCGAATAACGCGCGCCTCGCTGGAGAGCATATTACGAATACTCTTCAACGATTTTTCCGCGTTGCTTTCCTGAATATGACCAATTAACGCATTGATCACCGCCACGCCCAAAATAACCAGCGTATCGACCCAGTGGCCCATTATTGCCGTTAATACGGCCGCGGCCAGCAGGACATAAATCAGGACATCGTTAAAATGGGCTAAAAAACGCAGCCAGGCGGGTTTACCTTTTTTCTCCGGCAGCGCATTCGGGCCCTGTTTTTGCAAACGCGCCTGTGCCTCTGCACGGTCCAGACCACTGGCCTGGCTCTGCGCGTGCGCAAGCACCTGCTCTACGGTCTGCTGGTATGCCAGCCCGCCGGAAGGTGGCACATTTGGGGACAATTTTTTTTCGGTCATCGTATTTTTCCTTTAATATCCGGTGAACAGAAGCCTGAATTCCTTTCGGGCGTAAATAAATTCATTTTAAAGTCTTGCGGGTAAAATTGATCTACCGCAATATAATGACGTCTCGGTTATTCAAAACTGCTTAAAACTATTTCGATGACCCAATTTTTACAAAATATTTCTAAACCAACTCTAAACGAGGAGGATCCATGTTTGGTATTTATCGCGGACGCCGCCTGGCGTTATACATTATCGCTGCCATTGTTATTGCAACGTTAATTGGATATAGCACCTATACGTTTGTAAAATTATTTTCATAACGCAGACATTAATTGACATAACGCGATATTCATTTAATCGCGCGTGGGGGATTGTTTTTATTCTGAGAATAAGAAGATGATCAGCGGTGATTATTTTGGTGAATGTGTATTGTCGGGTTTATATTGCTTTACGTTTCGCGATGCCCGACAATGACATTTTTAACTGACGATTAACATTACGATGAAACACCCGTTAGAATCGCTGCTCACGGCGGGCGGCATTTTATTGCTGGCCCTGCTTTCGTGCCTGCTGTTACCGGCACCCTCGCTGGGGCTGTTGCTGGCGCAGAAGCTGGTTCAAACCTTCCACATGGTGGATCTGAACCAGCTCTACACTATTCTGTTCTGCGTGTGGTTTTTACTGCTTGGGGCGATCGAATTCTTCGTGCTGCGTTTCGTCTGGCGCCGCTGGTTTTCACTGGCGTCGTAAGCAGGTGATGGAGGCCCGGCAGGTGAAGCCACCGGGCAAAACGGCTTAATGCGCCCGACTGTGGTTCTCTTTGCGATACGCCCCAGGCGGCTGGTTGAACGTGCGGGTGAAGATGCGGGTAAACGTCTGCTGCGAGTCAAACCCGTAACGCAGGCAAATGTCATACACCCGCGCATCTGATTCACGCAGGTCCCGTGCCGCCAGCAGCAGCTTGCGTTCACGGATGTAGCGCCCCAGACTCTCCCCTTTGTATTGCATAAACAACCGCTGCAGATGCCATTTCGAGTAACCCGCGTGACGGGCAATCTCTTCAATACGTAATGGCTGGTGCAGGTTATCGTCGATCCACTCGACGATGGTGTCGATAACTTGAGCGGAAATGGTCATACTGCTCTCCCCTTCAGCTTCTTGATTGATCATTATTCCCACCACTCACGAAATGTTTGTGTGGTGTCACTCACCCGGACAGGCTCGCCCAGCGCGGGTGTCAGCAGCCGATAATTTTTGTCCTTGCTGGCTTTTGCCAGTTGGATCAGCGGATCGTTCCAGGTGTGTTTCGCCAGCACGAAACGTCCGTTATGCCCAGGCACCACGGCTTTCGCGTTCAGATCCACTGAGGCCTGCGCCGTCTCTTCCGGCAGCATGTGGATATACTTCCAGTCCTGGTCATACTGACCGTTTTCCATAATGGCCAGGTCCACCTCGCCAAACTGCTCACCGATAGCCTTAAAATGCGGCCCGTAACCCGAATCGCCGCTGTAGTAAATCTTCTGCCCGGGCGTAACGAACATAAAACTGCCCCACAGCGTTTGATTGCGCTTTATGCCGCGTCCGGAAAAATGACGCGCCGGCAGGACATGTACCGTCAGCGCCTCGCTGATACGTACCGACTGGTTCCAGTCGCGCTCTTCAATAATCTCCGGCTTCATTCCCCAGTAACGCAGGTGCGATCCCACGCCAAGTGGGGTAACCACGCGTTTCACCTTCGGTAGCAGCGCCGTGATGGTGGCGTGATCCAGGTGATCGTAGTGATCGTGCGAGATGATCAGCAGGTCGATCTCCGGCATGCTGCTCGCCTGCCAGGGATACTCCCCGGCGAAGGCTTTATTGAGGAATGAAAACGGCGCCGCGTAATTCCCGAGAACGGGGTCGATCAGAATACGTTTACCCGCCAGCTGCATATACCAGGAGGAGTGACCGAGCCACACCAGCGTCTCCTGCTCCAGCGGCAGGCTCGCGAGATCGGTTTTCACCAGCGGCAGCGGCTGTGCAGGACGGGCGTTTTCGGTCTTCTGGGTCAGAAACTCCCACATCGCCACCAGCATATTTTTGTCGCCGTTATAGCCCGGCGTAGGCAACGTATTGTGGAACTTCCCGTCGCGATACTGTGGCGAGGCCTCTACTTCCGTAAGCTGCGCACCCTGCGGTGGCTGGCCAAAACCGGCGTTCAGAACAGACGGAAAACTCGCAGCTGAAGCAATAATCATGATTAACACCACGCAGATGAAGAGAGGTTTTTTCATATCCTGACCCGAAAACGCGCCTCATCCGATGGTTTGCGCGGGGTAAACTTGATTATGAGTGAGTAAGCACTCATTATAGATATGATGATAAAGTCGTCAAGACGTTTTCGATCTTTGACATTCCGCGTTGCAGCGGGTCAAAGCACGTGTTTCAATCAGGGTTTTTACAAGTGACAGGAGGATAAATTTAGTGGCACGTCCGAAGAGTGAAGATAAAAAACAGGCCTTACTGGACGCCGCAACCGCGGCATTTGCGCAGTCAGGTATTGCCGCCTCAACGGCCTTAATTGCCCGTAAGGCGGGCGTCGCCGAAGGCACCCTGTTCCGCTACTTTGCTACCAAAGACGATCTGCTGAATGCCCTCTATCTGCATCTGAAGCAGGATCTCTGCCAGACCATGCTGGCGAACCTCGATCGCACCATTACGCTGCCAAAAGAACATACCCGCAATATCTGGAACAGCTATGTGGACTGGGGTATTCGTAACCCTGTTGCGCATGCGGCTATCCGTCAGATCGGCGTGAGTGAAAAGCTGAGCGTCGAAACGGAACAGGCGGTGAAGGAGATGTTTCCGGAACTCCATGAGCTCTGCCGCCGTTCGATACGCCAGGTGTTTATGTCTGATGAATTTAAAACCTTTGGCGATGCGCTTTTCTTATCGCTTGCCGAATCCACAATGGAATTTGCCACCCGCGATCCTTCCCGCGCCGTTGATTTCAAAGCGCTCGGGTTTGAGGTTATGTGGCGCGGGCTTGCCCAGGAAGAGAGCGATGGACAGTAAATCCCTGCAGGAGCACGCCAAACGCGTGGCGCTGGAGTTGCCTTTCACCGAACATTGCTGGCCGTTTGGGCCCGAATACGATGTGTTTAAGGTGGGCGGAAAAATTTTTATGCTGATGGCCACCGTACATGGACGGCCCCACGTCAGCCTGAAATCAGACCCGGAAAAATCGCTGTTAAACCAACAAATTTATCGCGGGGTTGAACCGGGCTATCATCTGAACAAAAAACACTGGATTTCCCTCTACGGTACCGACGACGTCACGCCAGAGCTGGTGACCGATCTCATCAACGATTCCTGGAATCTGGTGGTGGATAAGCTGCCGAAAAAAGACCAGAAGTGGATCAGGCCGGTTTGATTGTTCGTCTGAGACGAACAGAATAAGCGCTCGAATCGCACTTATCTTTTTCTGCGTCTCGCTGTAATCTGCTCTCCTTTCGCGCCCGCATGCGGGCGAATTTCATTACCAGGAGTTGTTATGGATATTATTTCTGTCGCCCTGAAACGCCACTCCACCAAGGCGTTCGACCCCGCTAAAAAACTGACCGCAGACGAAGCGGAAAAAATCAAAACCCTGCTGCAATACAGCCCATCCAGCACCAACTCCCAGCCATGGCACTTTATTGTCGCCAGCACCGAGGAAGGTAAAGCTCGCGTGGCGAAATCTGCCGCAGGCACTTACGTCTTCAACGAGCGCAAAATGCTGGACGCTTCTCACGTGGTGGTGTTCTGCGCAAAAACCGCGATGGACGATGCCTGGCTGGAACGCGTCGTGGATCAGGAAGAGGCCGATGGCCGTTTCAACACGCCAGAAGCCAAAGCGGCCAACCATAAAGGTCGTACCTACTTCGCTGACATGCACCGTGTGGATTTGAAAGATGACGACCAGTGGATGGCGAAACAGGTTTATCTGAACGTGGGTAACTTCCTGCTGGGCGTGGCTGCGCTGGGCCTGGATGCGGTACCGATTGAAGGCTTCGACGCCGCAATCCTCGACGACGAGTTCGGCCTGAAAGAGAAAGGTTTCACCAGCCTGGTGGTGGTGCCGGTTGGGCATCACAGTGTGGAAGATTTCAACGCCACGCTGCCGAAGTCTCGCCTGCCGCTAAGCACAATTGTGACTGAGTGCTAATCAGTACTGGCACGCTGGATCCCGGCGTGCCAGCTATCAATAAAGCGTAATCTGCGGATGCTTTACTCCACACACCAGCGCATAACGCGTTAAGGTATCCAGACTGGCACGTGTGATATTTGCTTCCATTCGGGAAACCGTTGGCGCGCTAACCCCCATCCTCTCTGCCACCTGCGCACGCGTCAGCCCGGCCTGGCTTCGCCATTGCGCCAGCATGTCACGCAGACGCGCTTTACGCTCTTCCGCATCAAAAGAGGCTTGTACCTCTGAATCACTTAATAACTCTGCTCTTAATTCGTCCCAGTTAATAATCTTCTTGCTCATCCAACATCTCCTGTTGTCTCTTCAGTGCCAGACGGATTTCAGCGGAGGGGGTTTTTTGCGTCTTCTTAATAAAGACCCGCAACAGAAAAATGGTCTTCTCCCGTTGGTAGACATAAATTCCCCGACTATGGAGCAGCCCAACTGTTCTTATTTCAAACAAGCCATGTGGCAACGGCTTGCTATCAGGCTCCCTCAATGCCGTTGGATGAGTACGCAATTTATCTAGCTGGCGAATCAACTTCGCCTGTACCACCGCAGGCAATGCGAGGATCTCCTCCCGAACCGCATGATGAACGATAAGTCTGAACATGGTTATTCATCCCTGACAATATTAACATATAAAGCAATTTGCATTAAAGGCTAATTTCGCCTTTCGTGATTTACCTTACACGTTTGTGCCAGGATCAACCGAGTCCACGTCGATTCCCTGAATTCTTCTCGCAAAAAACTTACCTGGCCGGGTTCCCGGCGTGCCAGATTCGTTCTGCATAGCGCCCAATCACCGCCAGCGACGCCGCGAGGAGCAGGAAGAACACCACTTTGTTCATGCCGTCCCAGAAGTATTCGAAATAGCGGGTGTAGAGGTTAATGGCGAGGAAGGTCAGGCCAAAACCGCGCAGCATGCCGTCGTCGGTTTTAAGGCCGATGTAAATGCAGAGCACCGCCGCCACGGCGAACAGCAGCGCCCACGGCAGCAGCGAAGCCTGCGTAACGCCGTACCAGTTATCGATATCGTAGTTGCCGAAAATCGACATGATCCACAGGGCGACAAACAGATACGTGAGCCCCATCGCTTTGCTGGTCGTGTAGAGATGGCGCGCCTGCAGCCTTCCGCGCAGCAGCCAGCACAGTGCCAGCAGCGCACCGCCGAAGAAGATAAAGCGTACCGGGTAGTTCATTCCCAGCCAGTAGGCGCCCCAGCCGGACATATAGCCCGTCTCCGCACCAAACCAGTTACCGAGTGAGAGCAGGAAAAACAGCCACACCAGGCCGGAGCGACCAAAGAAGCCCACCAGCCCGTAAACCGCACACCCCGCCAGGAAGAGCGGTGCGATATGGCCGCTGTCGTTATCCAGCCGCTCCCCGAGTTGCCAGAGCGCGATAGCCGTAAACAACACGCCGAGGAAAAGCATGGCTTCAGTGCTGTAGTGCCACTGGGTTTCCCGCCGCTGTCGGCTGAAGCCCCACAGATAAAACAGCACGGCAACCAGCGCAGGCAGCCCGATGCGGGCGAAGGAGGAGAAAGAGAAGAATTCAATAATGCGCACCATCAGTTCACTGTCGGAGAACAGGCTGCCGATAGCGATGATCACGCAGGCCAGCGCCGTCCAGAAGGCATAGCGGCTGAGCCGCTGCCAGTCCATGGTGACGCGTGTCAAGGTGCCCGCCAGACGCTGATGCTCGTCAGCGCTTAATGTGCCTTCCTGCTGCCACTCGTTGAGCGCGCGGCGCAAAAGCCGCTCCTGTTTTCGGGTCACCTTCATTTTGCCTGCTCCGCCAGCCATTCCATCGCCCTCTCCCCCGCGTCATCCACCGGCAGATAGACCAGCAGCCGCGATCCATTACGCGGCGCAGAGTACCAGTACATCTGCTGCAGGGTAAACTCGCCCAGCTCAGGATGGGTAAACAGCTTGAGCTGGTTCTCCACTCCGCGTACCTCGTTGCGCTGATGCCACAGGGTTTTAAATTCCTCAGACACGGCAAAGAAACGCGCCAGTTTCGCTTCCCACAGCGGATCGCCCCGGTGTTCGGCCATCGCCGCGCGGAAATAGGAGACAAAGATCGGCAGGACGTCGTCAAGCTTGCCAAGCCGCGCACGCCATGCGGGATGGGTGAGGAAAAGATAAATACAGTTGCGATCTTCCGGCGGGATCGTATTGAAATCGACGCCCATTAAGTGCCCGAAACTGTCGTTCCACGCCACGATATCGAAGTTGGGTTTCTGGATGCTGGCGGGTTTCGGCATGAGGGTATCAAGCAGGCGACGCGTGCCCTCGCTGATCCCCTCGCAACCCGTCGCCTGTGGCGCTTCGCCCGGCGGCAATCCGGCCAGCACAAAAAGATGGCGCGTCTCGGTTGGGGTACATTGCAGCGCTTTTGCCACTGCCGCCATCACGGTGCTGGAGGGATTAACATCTCTGCCCTGCTCCAGCCACGTGTACCAGGTCACGCCCACGTCAGCCAGCAAAGCCACCTCTTCACGGCGCAGCCCCGGCGTGCGGCGGCGGCCGCTGCGCGGCAATCCAAGACGCTGTGGATCAAGGCTCTCACGCCGGGCGCGTAAAAATGCCCCCAGCTGTTTTCGCGTGTCGTCCTTGAGTGAGACAACAGGTTCAGACATCAGCGCCATAACTCCCCCTGCATGGTAGTGCCAGTACCAGTATAAGCAAGAACTGGTACCCGTTTATCAGATCGTTGATGCTACGACCATCTGTTGAATGACGCAATGGAGTTACCATGAATACGTCAGTTGTTTCACCGGGTCGCGCAGGCCTGATATTGCTGTTAACCGGCCAGATGCTGCCGCTGATTGATACCTCGATCACCAACGTGGCGCTGGACGCTATCACCCACTCCTTGCATGCCACCGCCACCGAACTGGAGCTGATTGTCGCGCTCTATGGCGTGGCCTTCGCCGTCTGCCTTGCCCTTGGCAGCAAGCTCGGGGATAACCTCGGGCGCCGTCGTCTGTTTATGTGGGGCGTGGCAAGTTTTGGCCTGGCGTCGCTACTGTGCGGAATGGCGGGAACCATTGAGCAGCTGCTTGCCGCGCGCATCATTCAGGGCGCAGGCGCGGCGCTGATCGTGCCGCAAATTCTCGCCACCCTGCACGTGACGCTCAAAGGTACGGCTCACGCCAAAGCGATCAGCCTGTTTGGCGGTATCGGCGGCATTGCGTTTATCGTCGGGCAGATGGGCGGCGGCTGGCTGGTGTCGGCTGATATCGCCGGGCTGGGCTGGCGTAACGCCTTCTTTATCAACGTGCCTGTCTGTCTGGTGGTCCTGGCGTTGAGCCGTCGCTATGTGCCGGAAACCCGTCGCGAAACGCCGTCGCGCATTGACTGGGCGGGCACCGTTCTGCTGGCAGCCATTCTCTGCTGCCTGCTGTTCCCGATGGCCCTCGGCCCCCAGTGGCACTGGTCCTGGCCGCTGAAAGCCGCACTGATGGCGTTTATCCCGCTGGGGTATCTGATGGTCTTAAATGCCCGTAAAAAGGAGCGTGAGGATGCCCATCCGCTGATCCCGCCGCGTCTGATGCAGCTTCGCAGCATCCGCTTTGGCGTACTGATTGCGCTGCTCTTTTTCAGCGTCTGGTCCGGGTTTATGTTCTGTATGGCGCTGACCATGCAAACCGGTCTCGGAATGGCGCCGTGGCAGTCAGGAAACAGTTTTATCGCCCTGGGGGTAACCTATTTTATTTCGGCATGGTTTGCCCCGCGTCTGATTGCCCGCTACAGCAGCAGTACGATCCTGCTGACCGGGCTGGCCATCCAGATTATCGGCCTGCTGGCGCTGATTGCCACGTTCCGCCTCTGGGGCATGCACAACACGGCGCTGACCCTGGCACCGGCAACCGGGCTGGTCGGCTATGGGCAGGCGCTGATCGTCAACAGCTTCTACCGCATCGGGATGCGCGACATTCAGCCTGACGATGCCGGGGCGGCCAGCGCGATTTTAAGTACGCTGCAGCAGGCCGCCCTGGGGCTTGGCCCGGCGATTTTTGGTGCGATCCTGCTGCACGCACTGCAAAACCACCACGGCGATTACACCCAGGCGATTAACGTCTTCCTCGCCGTGGAAACCGGCATGATGATCGTGCTGGGGCTGGCAACGTTACGTATGCGCCATCGTCTGTGCCTTCCGGTGGTGAAAACCTGCCACGCCACTAAATAAGCCGCGAATTTGCATAATAGATCCGCAGCCGCCATTATGGGGCTGCATCAATACAGGAGACGTTATGCAGGAATTAATTGCTCAGGTTGAAGAGTTAGGGATTGAAATTAATCACACCACTTCGTTAGTGATTATCTTTGGTATTATTTTTCTTACCGCCATCATTGTTCATTTTATTCTGCACAAAGTGGTGCTTCGCGCGTTCGAGAAACGCGCGCAGGCCAGCAGCCATTTATGGTTGCAGATCATTACGCAGAACAAGTTATTTCACCGTCTGGCGTTTACCCTTCAGGGGATAATCGTCAACGTTCAGGCGGTACTGTGGCTGCAAAAAGGTAGCGAAGCAGCGGAAATGCTCACCACCTGCGCGAAGCTGTGGGTGATGGTGTATGCCCTGCTCTCTTTCTTCTCGCTGCTGGACGTGATTTTTAATCTGTCACAGAAAATGGCGACCGCCTCGCAGTTGCCGCTGAAGGGGATCTTCCAGGGTATCAAGCTGGTGAGCGCTATTCTGGTGGGGATTTTAATTATCTCCCTGCTGATCGGCCAGTCACCCGCCATTCTGATCAGCGGCCTGGGGGCCATGGCAGCGGTATTAATGCTGGTGTTTAAAGACCCGATACTCGGACTGGTGGCGGGCATTCAGCTCTCCGCCAACGACATGCTGAAGCTCGGCGACTGGCTGGAGATGCCGAAATACGGCGCCAACGGCACGGTGACGGACATTGGTCTCACCACGGTTAAAGTTCGCAACTTCGACAACACCATCACCACCATTCCGACGTGGGCGCTGGTCTCCGACGCCTTTATCAACTGGAGCGGCATGTCTGCCTCCGGCGGGCGACGCATTAAGCGCAGCCTGAATATTGATACCACCAGCATTCACTTCCTGGACGAGCATGAGCAGCAGAAGCTGATTCAGGCGAAGCTGCTGAAGCCTTATCTGGCCGCACGTCATGAGGAGATTAACCTGTGGAATCAGCAAAACGGTGAAGGCGAATCGGTATTAAACCTGCGCAAGATGACCAATATCGGCACCTTTCGCGCCTACCTGAATGAATATCTGCGTAACCACCCGCGGATTCGCAAAGATATGACGCTGATGGTGCGCCAGCTGGCGCCTGACGCAAATGGTCTGCCGATTGAAATATATGCCTTCACCAACACGGTGGTCTGGGCAGAATATGAAGAGATTCAGGCTGACATCTTCGACCATATTTTTGCCGTGGTGGATGAATTTGGTCTGCGTATTCATCAGTCCCCCACCGGGAACGATATTCGCTCCCTGGCGGGCGTTATTACACAATAATCAGGTACTGGCGCGGGAAATAAAGCGCCAGTCCAGCATGATTCTTTCCGTGGGCGCATCCGGGTTGTCGATCTTATTCAACAGCAGATCGACCGCCTTGCGCCCGATATCCCGCGAAGGCTGTTCAATGGTGGTCAGCGAGATCATCTCTGCCAGCTCCGTACCGTCAAACCCCACCACCGCGATATCCTCCGGCACGCGCAGCCCCGCCTGCTGTATGGCCCGCAGCGCCCCTGCCGCAAGGGTATCGGACACCGCAAATACCGCGTCCGGCGGGTTGTCCTTCAGCAGATTTTGCATCGCCGCCATGCCCGCGCTGGAGCTGAGATCGCGGGCGTACTCCACCGCCTGATAATCCAGATCCCGCAGGTGAATCACGCTCTTATAACCGCGTTCGCGCAGGCGAGCATATTTGTAGCTGAGATCGTGATTGATCATCGCGATACGTTTGCGTCCGCCGTTGGCAAGCTGGCTGATGGCATGCTGTGACGCGTCCACATCATTGATGCCCACGCAGGAAACCGTTCCGGCGTCGGCGTATTCAGCGCACTGCACCCACGGCGCGGAGCCGATCAGCCCGGCGAGTTCAGGCAGTTTTGAGAAGGCATCCATGGTGATAATGCCGTCGACGATTTTGCCCGACAGCAGGCTTAACCCCGAGCGGGAGCGTTCGATATCCGATCCGGAGTTACACAGCAGAATGCGGTAGCCGTTCTTCTCAGCTTCCTCTTCAATGCCCTTCACCACTTCCGCACAGAACGGGTTGGCGATATTCGAGACCATCACCAGGATCATATAGCTGCGCGCGGTGCGCAGCTGACGCGCCAGCAAATTGGGCTGGTAGTTGCTCTCTTTAATGGCCTGCAGGACGCGCTCGCGGTTTTTCGCCTTCACGGTATCGCTGTTGTTAAGCACGCGCGAGACCGTTGCCACGGACACCCCGGCAAGCTGAGCGATTTTCTGAATTGACATAGCGACGGCACTTCCTGCGGTTAACGTTTTATGCAGGCTACCATAAATTCGTTGCCCGGCGAACCGGACAACGCGTTACGCTTGCACACGAACCCAGCGCTGCTGCTGATAGCTTTTCACAATGGCATCAATGATATACATCACATTCGCCCCGTCGTGGAACGTCGCAAACTCGGGCCGCTCAGGCATCACGCCGGCCTGCACGGCACGGTAAAACTGCGCCATCATGTTCTTAAACGCATCGGGCCAGCCTTCGATATGCCCACCGGGGAAGTGGGCGCTGTCGGCCACATCGCGGTTCATCAGCGTCGGGTCATCACTCAGCGTCTGACTGGCCTGCGCGCGATGGCCGATCCACAGCTGTTGCGGCACCTCCTGATCCCATGCAACAGACCGCTCGCTGCCGTTGATTTCAAAGGTCAGGCGATTTTTGCGCCCGGCGCTCACCTGTGAAACGCTAAAGCAGCCTTTGCTGCCGTCGTCAAAGCGGAACAGCACTGAGCCAAAATCTTCGGTGGTGACCGGTTTTTCTTCATACTGCGCGTGTTCATCGTGAGTGAAAGTGTGATTGCCTGCCACATTTGCCTTGCGCGTCGGCCAGACGATGGATAAATCGGCCATCACCTCGGTGATGCGCCGCCCGGTGACAAACTGCACCGTGTCGCACCAGTGTGAGCCGATATCCGCCACCGCGCGCGATGCGCCACCGAGCGCCGCATCCACCCGCCAGTTGTAGTCCGTTTCCAGCAGCATCCAGTCCTGCAGATAGCTGCCGTGCGAGGCGAACAGCCGCCCGATGCTGCCCGCGTTCATCATGCTTGCCGCCTGGCGCACCATGGCAAACTGGCGATAGACAAAGCTGACGCCGTGTACCACACCCGCCTGCTCCGCCAGCGCCACCAGCTCACGCGCCTCGTCCGGCGTCATGCACAGCGGTTTTTCGGAGAATACGTGCTTACCCGCGCGCAGGATCTGGCGGTTAATCTCCGCGTGCAGATGGTTTGGCGTGCAGTTGTGCACCACGTGTAAATCCGGATGTGCAAGCAACGCCTCCACGCTGTCGAAGGCGTGCGGCACGTTAAGCTGACGCGCTTTTTCCTGCGCCCTGGCAAACGTACCGTCGCAGAGCGCCACCACCTGCACAAACCCGAGACGCCGAAGCGCCTCGATATGCGCCGGGCCAATAAACCCGCTGCCGATAATGCCGACGTTAATCATCGTTGCCTCCTGCGGCAAAATCATCAAATGCGCGCCCGGAGACCGGAATGATGTGACGGCGAATAAACTCGCTGCCTTCGCGGGCACCGGTATCGCCGTCCTTAAGGCAGCACTCCCACTCCAGTACCGCCCAGCCGTCAAAATCATACTGGGTCAGCTTGCTGAAGATGCCTTTGAAGTCGATCTGCCCGTCCCCCAGTGAGCGGAACCGCCCGGCCCGGTTGAGCCACGGCTGGTAGCCACCGTACACGCCGCTACGCCCGTTGGGACGAAACTCGGCATCCTTCACATGAAACGCTTTAATACGCGCATGGTAGATGTCGATAAAGGTCAGGTAGTCCATCTGCTGGAGCAGCATATGGCTTGGGTCGTAGAGAATGTTGCAGCGCGGGTGGTTATCAACAAGCGCCAGAAAACGCTCAAAGGTCACTCCATCGTGCAGATCTTCCCCCGGATGCAGCTCAAAACAGACGTTCACGCCCTGCTCGTCAAAGGCGTCCAGAATCGGCCGCCAGCGGGTGGCCAGTTCCTGGAACGCCGCCTGAAAACGCGGCTCATTGTGCGGCGGCCACGGGTAGAAAAACGGCCATGCCAGCGAGCCGGAGAAGGTGGCATGCGCCTTCAGGCCTAATCTCGCCGAGGCCACGGCGGCCTGTTTCAGTTTTTCTGTAGCCCACGCCTGCCGGGCGGCCTCATTGCCGCGTACGGCTACAGGGGCGAAGTGGTCAAACGCGTCACTGTACACCGGGTTCACCGCCACAAGCTGCCCTTCCAGATGGGTCGACAGCTCGCTGATCACCAGCCCGTGCTCCGCCAGCGTGCCGGTGATGTCATCACAATAGGTCTGGCTTTCAGACGCTTTCTGCACATCAAAAATAGCCGGATGGTTACAGGGGATCTGCACCGCCTTATAGCCCATCGCTGCCGCCCAGCCCGCCAGCCCTTTAAGCGTGTTGAACGGTGCATTCACACCAATAAACTGCGACAGAAAAATACCCGGTCCCTTAATCGTTCTCATACCACCTCCAGAACATTACGCCTTGTCATCGTCATACTTAAACGTGAGAAGGAAAATCAGCGCGATCGCCGCGGCAGCCACCGCCGGGATCCACCAGAACGTGACCCACGCCTGCGGAACGGCCTGCCCGGCCACCAGGCGGTTATAGAGCGCGCCGGAAATCTGCGAGCCAAGCAGCATGCCGATACCGTAGGTAAACATCACAATCATGCTCTGCGCCTGACCTTTGACCTTTTCGCCTGCTACCCGGTCGGTATAGATAAAGCCGACGACAAAGAAGAAATCGTAGCAGACACCGTGCAGCAGAATGCCGAGATAGAGCAGGATGCGCCCCTCCTCGCTGACGCCCAGCGCGAACAGGGCATAACGCACAAACCACGCCAGCATGCCGATCAGCAGCATGATTTTCACGCCCAGGCGGCGGAACAGCAGCGGAATGACCAACATGAAGAAGATCTCAGACATCTGCCCGAACGACATGGCGGTGCTGACATCCGCAATACCCGCATCCGCCAGATACGAGGCGGTGTAGGCGTAGTAGGTGCCAAGCGGGACGGAGATCAGCATCGCGCAGACGGAAAAGACGAAGAAATGGCGGGTTTTCAGCAGCGCAAAGGCATCCGCGCAGAAGAGATCGCGCACCTGCACCGGCAGCCCTTTTGCGGGAGCAGGCGTGTGCGGCAGCGTCAGGCTGTAGAGAGCCAGCAGCACGGAGCTGACTGCCGCCACCTGGAAGATGGTGACACTTGCCGCCACGCCGGTAACGCCGATGAAAATGCCCGCCACAATCCAGCCGATGGTGCCGAACACGCGCACCACCGGGAAGGTTTTATCCACGTTCGCCAGGCTGTGAAAGGCGATATTGTTGGTCAGCGCCAGCGTCGGCATGTAGCAGAGCGTATAGCCGAACAGCAGGCCAATCAGCAACGCACCGTTTTCAGCAATCAGCGCACCCGGCACAAACCAGAGGATTGCCGCCCCGGCGAGATGCATCACCGCCATTACCTTTTGCGAAGCGAAGAAGCGATCCACCAGCATCCCGAGCACAAACGGCGACAGAATAGAGGCGATGGGCCCGGCAGAGAACGCATCGCCAATCAGCAACGACATGTTGTGCTGGGTCATCACCAGACCCAGCGTGACCGACCAGCTTCCCCAGATAAAAAACTGCAGAAACATCATCAGCGACAGACGCGGCACCAGCAGCCGGTGCGGTGCTATCGCCTTTCCACTACTTTCAGTTGTTGACACCATGATAAGCCCCACCCTCAAAAGTAATCGATTACAAAACAGTTCAAACAAAAAAGTAATCGATTACAAAACAAAGATCCTGTGGATCGTAGAAGATTTGGGAGGGGTGTCACGATAAAGATGAAGCAGTGTTTTGTAGGCCCGGTAAGCGCAGCGCCACCGGGCGTGAAGGCAGGTGTGGTCTGGTTTGGGGCGGCTGTTGCCCTCACCCCGGCCCTCTCCCACAGGGCTGAAGGATCCCCAGTAATTTTTTACCGAAAGCGATGAATGTTGTTTCAGGAAAATAAATGACTTACAGCGACGCCCTGGTCCGGCTGTAAATCGCTGAGGCGTTTCCTGCAGGCCGGGGCGAGGCGCATGGATGCGCCGAGAGGGCGGCTTTGCAGGGACGTTACATCCGCCCGTCCCCGATAAGCCGGAAGGAATAAGCCGAAGGCACCGCGAAGCGGCGATTTACCGCCGGGAGCCCGGGTCGCCAGGGCGGTGGCGACTGAGCCGCCCTGGCACGTTCACAAGTCATGCCGTTACAGAGTAGCA